>JANSYC010000173.1 GCA_024742605.1 Alphaproteobacteria bacterium
GCCAAGCTGTACGACGCCGAGGGCGCGGACGAGTTGTGCTTCCTCGACATCACCGCAAGCCACGAGAACCGCGACACCATCTTCGACGTGATCGCCCGCACTGCCGAGCGGTGCTTCATGCCGCTGACCGTCGGCGGCGGGGTCCGCACCCTGGACGACATCCGGAAGCTGCTGCTGGCCGGCGCCGACAAGGTCTCGATCAACACCGCTGCGGTCAAGGACCCGGAGTTCGTGCGCCAGGCCGCCCTCAAGTTCGGCAGCCAGTGCATCACCGTCGCGGTCGACCCCAAGCGGGTCACCGAGGGTGGTGAGACCCGGTTCGAGGTGTTCACCCATGGCGGCCGCAATCCGACCGGCCTGGAGGCGGTGAGCTGGTGCCGGCGTCTGGTCGAGCTGGGGGCGGGCGAGATCCTGCTGACCTCGATGGACAAGGATGGCACCAAATCCGGCTTCGATCTGGAGCTGACCCGGGCGGTGGCCGATGCGGTCTCGGTGCCGGTGATCGCCTCCGGCGGGGTCGGCACTCTGGATCACATGGTCGAGGGCGTGACCGAAGGCCATGCCAGCGCGGTTCTGGCCGCCTCGATCTTCCATTTCGGCACCTATCGGATCGCCGAGGTGAAAGCCAAGATGGCACAGGCGGGGCTGCCGGTGCGGGAGGACATATGACCGAGCCTGACGCGAAGGCGACCGCCGCCGTTCTGGACCGGCTGGCCGCCACCCTGGCGGCGCGGCGCGGTGCCGACCCCTCGGAGAGCTACACCGCCAGGCTGCTGGCGCGCGGCATGGACAAATGCGCCCAGAAGCTGGGCGAGGAGGCGGTCGAGACCGTGATCGAGGCGATCCGGCTGGACGCGGGGACCGGAAGTCCCGCCAAGCTTGCGTCCGAAAGCGCCGATCTGCTCTACCATCTGCTGGCGGTCTGGACGGCGGCCGGGCTCGATCCGGAACAGGTCTGGGCCGAGCTGGCGCGTCGCGAGGGCCTGTCCGGTCTGGACGAGAAGGCGGGCCGCAAAGGGTGATCATGCCGCAGGCCGATCCGCGATTTCCGGTTTCCCTGCGCCGCGTTCGGGGCTAGCGTCCGCGTCATGATCCCGGCCCCCGCCCATAGCCCCTCCGGATCGGACCGGAGCGTCCGCGACCTGGTTTACGTGCTGGCGGTCCTGGCGGTCCTGTTCCAGATCCTGCTCGGGGTGGTGGTCGCCCATGCGGCCAGCGCCGCGCAGGACGGTCTGCCGATCCTTGAGATCTGCTCGCCCAGCGGGCCGACCGCCCGCGTCCATGACGGCGCCGGCGATCCCCGTCCGGACCCGACCCGCTATCCCCATTGCCCGGCCTGTTTCCTGGGAGGATCCCACGCGATCCAGGCGCCGGATCTCAAGACACTGGCTCCGGCCCCGCGCGCATCCGGCGCCCCCCTCCGGTGGGCCCGGCATCAGGACCGGCGGCCACTCGGCGCGGCCTGGCGGATCAATCGGGCCCGCGCGCCGCCGCCGCTCGGCCGAACCTGACCCCATCGGCTGGTCCGGCCATCATACCGGACCGAAAAAGCAATAAAACACAGGATGTTAAATCATGACCATGTTCATGACCCGCGCTCTGCGCGCCCCGCTCGCCGGACTCTCCCTCGCCGTCACCCTGGGGGCGCTGGCCGCTTTGCCGGGCCCGGCCTCGGCCCATGCCACCCTCGAGGAGTCCACCGCCGCCGCCAACAGCACCTACAAGGCGGTCATGCGCATCGGCCATGGCTGTGACGGCGCAGCCACCGACCGGCTGGTCGTCGAGCTGCCCGACGGGATGATCGCGGCCAAGCCGATGCCGAAGCCCGGCTGGGCGCTGGCCACCGAGACCGGGGCCTATGACAAGACCTATGATTATTACGGGACCCCAATGACGGAGGGCGTGCGCCGCATCATCTGGTCGGGCGGATCGCTCCCGGACGCGTTCTACGACGAGTTCGTGGTCCGGGCGCGGGTCACCGATCTGCCGGACGGCACCGCCCTGCCGATCCGGGTGATTCAGGGCTGCGGCGACGCCCGGGTGGCCTGGACCGAAATCGCCGCCCCCGGCCAGGACCCGCACGATCTGCCACATCCAGCACTGGTGCTGACCGTCACCCAGGCGAGCGGCGGCGGCCATCACACCCAGGCTGCGGCGGCCCCGGCCCCCAGCACCGTGACGGTCGGCCCGATCACCGTCTCCAAGGCCTTCGCCCGTGCCACGCCGGGATCGGTGCGGACCGGAGCGGCCTA
>JANSYC010000127.1 GCA_024742605.1 Alphaproteobacteria bacterium
CACACCGGCGGCGCGCCGGCCCTGTTCGCCTATGGCGACGAGGTGCTGGAGGAGGCGTGAGCGATCCGCTCACGCGCTTGTGGGTCGCCTGTGATCGGACGGCGCGCCATCCTTGAGACAGATCGCCGCTCAAGGAGTCCCGCCATGCTGAACCGCCGCCGCTTTCTCGGAGCCGCCCTGGCAACCGGTCTGATCCCCGCGACCGGCACCGTCGCGAGATCCGCCGGACTCTCCGGCCATCCGGTGTTGGTCGAGCTGTTCACCAGCCAGGGCTGCAGCTCCTGCCCGCCCGCCGACGCGCTGCTCGGCGAGCTCAGCGGGCGCGACGATGTGATCACCCTCGGCTATCACGTGGACTACTGGGACTATATCGGCTGGGCCGATCCCTTCGCCGACCCGCTGTTCACCAGCCGTCAGAGGCTCTACGCCGCCGCGCTCGGCAACCGCACGATCTACACCCCGCAGATGGTGATCGACGGCACCATCGACCGGGTCGGCTCCCGCCGATTCGAGGTCGAGGCGTCGATCGACCGGCTGCTCCGGGCCAATCCGGCCGAGCGGATCTCGGTGCCGCTGCACCTGTCCCGCAGAGCCGACGGCAGCGTCGGCGCCGCCCTGCCCGCGGCCGCCGTACCGGACGGCGCGACCGTGCTGATGGCGGCCACCACCTCCCGCCATGTGACCGAGATCCGGCGCGGCGAGAATTCCGGCCGCACCCTGGTCGATTTCGACGTGGTCCGGCGGCTGGCCAAGGTCGGCGATTATGACGGCCGCGCCGTGGATTGGGCCATCGCCTCCGAGAGCTTCCCGAAAGGCGCGGATCGCCTTGCGGTCTGGCTGCAGGCCCCGGGAAATGGCCCCATCCTGGGCGCCGCCAAACTGGATCTGCCGGCCGTCGGCTGACACTCTGCCGGGACCGTTCCACCAGCCTGTCGGATCCCGTGCCATGACCCTGAGCTACCAGACCGTCGACGTGTTCACCGATACCGCCTTCGGCGGCAATCCGCTCGCCGTAGTGTTCGGCGGCGACGTCCTGTCCGATGACCGCATGTTCGCCATCGCGCGCGAGTTCAACTACTCGGAAACCACCTTCGTCCTGCCCCCGCGGGATCCGGCCCATACCGCCCATGTCCGCATTTTCACGACGGCGGGGGAGGTTCCGTTCGCGGGTCATCCGAATGTGGGCACCGCAACCGTGATCGGGTGGCGCGGGGAGCTGTTCGGAAAACCGGTCGGCGCTCACGTGATTTTCGAAGAAGCGGCCGGATTGGTGCCGATCTCCATGCTGGTCGAGGACGGGGAGACGGTCGGCGCCACGCTCACCGCCCCGCAGCCCTATTCGACCGCGGGCGAGGTGGATGTGACCGAGGTGGCGGCCTGTATCGGCCTGCGCCCGGAGCAGATCCGCACCGACCGGCACCAGCCTCTGATCGGCTCGGTCGGACTGCCCTTCGTGCTGGCCGAGCTGACGGACCGCGTTCGAGACCGCGCCCATGATCGCCCCCACCGGTGCCATCCACTGCTATGTGCGGGCCGAGCCGGGCGACGAGGTCGACCTGCGCAGCCGCATGTTCGCGCCGGCCCATGGGGCGGACGAGGACCCGGCCACCGGCAGCGCGAACTGCGCCCTGATCGGACAGCTGGCCGCCATGGAACCGGGCCGCGGCACCCTGCGCAGACGCATCGCCCAGGGAGTCGAGATGGGCCGTCCCAGCCTGCTTCTGGCCGAAGCCGACCACGACAGCGGGCAGGTTCCGACCGTGCGGATCGGCGGCCGTTGCGTGGCGATGATGCGGGGAGAGATCCTGGTTTAGCGCGCCACCGGCACCGCCACCTCGTTGCGGCGCAGCCAGGGGAGCGAGAACGGCGGATCGTAGAACATCTCGACGGGCGCGCCGGTGGCGTGCCAGTCCGAGCGTTCGACCACGACCGCCAGCTTCCGCTTCTGCTCTTTCAGGATGCGCGCGTTCCAGAACCCGGAGAATTCCAGAACCGCGAGCTCGGTCGCCGGCAGGACCTCAAGGGTGATCCGCGGATCGGTCGGAGCCGGAGCGGTCTCGGCCGTGTATTTCGCCGGGAAGAAGAACCGCATGCGGAACCCATTGCCGGAACGGTCGGTCTCCACCGGCACCGTCATGTCGATCTGCTCCCCGTCCCGCGCGGACTGGACGGGGACCGTCATCGCGATCTTCTCCTGTCCGGTATTGGCGCCGGAGATGTAATCGAACAGCAACCGGAACGCGGTGCTGCGGGCGGACCAGTCGCCGGTTCCCTCGACCGTCGCGGTCGCCACCAGACGGGGCCCATAGCTCCGGACCTGGACGTCGCGGCCGAGATCGGCCACCACCTGGTAGTCGGGAGTTTCGCTGCCGGACCTGTCACCCAAGATGATGCACCCTCCCAGTCCCAAGACCAGGAGTGCGGCCGCGAGAGACTTGATCATTCGGCATTCCGATCATGTGTTCTGCTCAGGATCCACATCACACATAGTTCAGCCGGAGGAATTGAACAGAGGGTCCTCCCACGTCGCCGGCGATCGGCGACGCCTCCTCAGACGTTGAGGACGATCTTGCCGATATGGGTGCTGGTCTCCATCAGGGTGTGGGCGCCGGATGCCTTCTCCAGGGGAAAATCGGCGAACATGACCGGGCCCACGGTGCCGGCATTCAACAGCGGCCAGACCTTCTCCTCCAGACCGCGCGCGATCTCGGCTTTCGCCTCGTTGGATTGCGGACGCAGGGTGGAGCCGGTCAGGGTCAGACGGTTCAGCATCATCTTGAGGAAATTGAACTCCGACACCTTGGAGCCGCCCAGAAAGGCGATCTGCACCAGCCGTCCCTCGGGGCGCAGACTCTCCACATTCGCCTGGATATAGGGGCCGCCCACCATGTCCAGGATCACGTCCGCCCCCCCGGACTTCGCCACTTCCTCGGCCCAATTGGCCTCTCGGTAGTTCATCGCATGGGTTGCGCCGAGATCCAGGCAGGCCCGGCATTTCTCCGCGCTGCCGGCGGTGGTGAACACCTCCGCACCGAACGCCTTGGCGAGCTGGATCGCGGTTGTGCCGATGCCGGAGGTCCCGCCATGAATCAGGATCCGCTCACCCGCCTTCAGCCGACCGCGCATGAACACGTTGGTCCAGACCGTGAAATAGGTTTCCGGCAAGGCCGCGGCCCGTTTCAGATCGAACCCGCTCGGCAGCGGCAGGCAATGGGCGGCCGGCGTCACGCAATACTCGGCATAGCCGCCGCCCGGCGTCAGCGCGCAGACTTTGTCGCCGACCTTCCACCGGGTCACATCGGCGCCGACCGCCGCGATCTCTCCGGCCACTTCCAGTCCCGGCAGATCGCTGGCGCCCTTCGGCACCGGATAATTGCCCGTGCGCTGCAGCACATCCGGACGGTTCACCCCGGCATGGGCGACCTTGATGATCACCTCATGCTTCAGGATGCCAGGAATGGGGCGCTCGCCGGGGACCAGGACCTCCGGCGCGCCCGGCTCGCGGATTTCGATACAGCGCATGGTGCCGGACAGCACGTCGCGCGGAGTCTCATGCATCAGTCTCTCCCAAAAGGTCAGACGGGTGTCTTATCAGGTTCCGTGGTCGGTGTCGGCATCGCGCTTGTGCCGCAGCAGCGCCATCAGCCGCCGGTCGCGCCAGGACTGGCGCGCCGAAAGCCCGGTTTTCAGCAGATTCCGGCGCCGCTCCGCCTCGACCCGACCCACCAGATCCGCATCCCATTCCCGGGGTGCCGCCTCATCCTGAACCCGCTTGTAAAACGGGCCATACCGGTCGCAGTAGTCCGACAGCCCGTCCGGCGCGTTCAGATCGATGGTCTCGAACGGCCCCATGAACGACCAGCGCAGGCCCAGCCCGTCGCGCACCGTACGATCCACGTCCTCGACCGAGACGATGCCGTCATCCACCAGCCGGAACGCCTCGGCCAGAAGGGCACCCTGCAGCCGGTTCAGCACGAAGCCCTCGATCTCGCGGTTGACCGTCACCGGGACCATGCCGACCGAGTCCATGATCGCACGCGCCCGGTCGGGCACTGCAGGGTCGGTCCAGGGCGCCGGGCACAGTTCGACCAGCGGGATCAGATAGGGCGGGTTGACCGGATGGGCGATCAGGCAGCGCTCCCGACCCGTCACATGCTCGGTGAAACGCGACGCGGCAATCGCGGAGGAGGACGAGGCCAGGATCGCATCCGGACCGGCCACGGCTGCGGCCCGGGCGAACAGCTCTGCCTTGATCTCGGCCTTCTCGGCGACCGATTCCTGCATCCAGGTCGCGCCGTCCAGCGCCTCCTCCAGCGATCCGGCCAGGGTGACCCTGGCGCGCGCAGCGGCGGCATCGGGGATCAACCCCTGCGCCTCAAGGTCCTTCAGGTTCTCCCCCAAGCGGACACCCGCGTCCTGGAGCGCCGCGTCCGACATATCCCAGAGCCGTACTTCTCGGCCCGCCCGCGCGAACACGATCGCCCAGGCCCGGCCGATCAGCCCGGACCCGATGACGGCAAAACGCTCTGTCATCTCCACTTTCTCCACTCTATCCCGATGGACCTATTCGTAGTTCCGCTCGTCCGAGATCACCTTGCCGTCGTTCGGCAGGCCGCCGGGCTCGGCAAGCTCGACGGCGCCCTTCAGCTTGGTGACGGCGACAAGGCTGTCCGCGATGGCGCCGCTCAGTCCGTCGCCGCCGCCCGCGACCTCGACCTTGAGGGTCATCTCGTCCCGGCCGGCCTCGCCGGACACCACCAAACGGGCCTTGGCGATCTCCGGATGGCGTCGCGCGATGTCGGCGATCTGGCTGGGATGGACGAACATTCCCTTGACCTTGGTGGTCTGGTCGGCGCGGCCCATCCAACCCTTGATGCGCATGTTGGTGCGCCCGCAGGGGCTGGTTCCGGCCAGCACGGCGGAGAGATCGCCGGTGGCGAACCGGATCAGCGGCAGGTCGATGTTGAAAGAGGTCACCACCACCTCGCCGACCTCGCCCTCGGCCACCGGCTCACCGGTGCCGGGCCGGACGATCTCGACGATCACGCCCTCGTCCACGATCAGACCGTCCCTGGCCTCGCTCTCATAGGCGATCAGGCCCAGCTCGGCGGTGGCATAGGCCTGCAGCACGTTGACCCCCATCTCCAGGATCTCCGACCGCAGGCTGGGCGGCAGCGCTTCGCCGGAGACCAGCGCATTGGTGATCGAGGCGACATTCAGGCCGAGTTCCCGGCCTTTCAGCAAAAGGATCTTCAGAAAGGACGGGGTGCCAACATAGCCGGAAGGGTGCAGGTCGGCGATGGCGCGGACCTGCTGCTCGGTATTCCCCACGCCTGCGGGAAACACCGTGCAGCCGAGCCCGTGCAGCCCGCTCTCCGCGATCCGCCCTGCCGGGGTCAGATGATAGGCGAAGGTGTTGTGGATCAGATCGCCCGACCGGAACCCGGCGGCGAACATCGCGCGGGCGAACCGGTACCAGTCCGCCCCGTGGCCCTCGGGCTCGTAGAGCGGGCCCGGCGACATGAAGATCCGGGCGAGATCGGGAACCTCGGTCGCATTCAGCCCCCCCAGCGGCGGGGCCGCCTTCTGCAGATCCATCAGGTCGGATTTCCGGGTCAGCGGCAGGGGCGCAAGGGCGGCGCGCGAGGTCACGGAGTCCGGATCCACATCCGCCAGGAGCTTCGCGAAATAGGGGGCGTGGGTCTTGGCATGCCGGATCTGGGACGGCAGGCACTCCACGAAGGATGCGTCTCGCACCTCGGGGGAACGGGTCTCGAGGTCGTCGTAGAAACGGGACATGAACAGCTCCGGGCTTTACAGGGAGGCCGGCCGCGCGGCCGCGAGGATCCTCAGCCGAGCCAGCGCTTGCGGCGGCGGTAGTGCTTGACGTCGCGGAAGCTCTGCCGGCCCTCGCCGCCGAGCCCGAGGTAGAATTCCTTCACGTCCTCGTTGTTCCGCAGGCTCTCGGCAGCACCCTCCATCACCACCCGACCGCTCTCGAGGATATAGCCGTATTTCGCGTAGCGCAGGGCGACATTGGTGTTCTGTTCGGCCAGGAGGATGGTCACGCCTTCCTGCTCGTTGATCTCCTTCACGATCTCGAAGATCTGCTCGACCAGCTGCGGCGCCAGCCCCATCGAGGGTTCGTCCAGCAGGATCATCTTCGGTCGGCTCATCAGCGCGCGGCCGATGGCGCACATCTGCTGCTCACCGCCCGAGGTATAGCCCGCCTGGCTGGTGCGGCGGTCGCGCAGCCGGGGGAAATAATTGTAGACCATCTCGAGATCGGCCTTGATGCCGGCGCTGTCGCCGCCGCGGGTGAAGGCGCCGGTCAAAAGGTTCTCTTCGACCGTCAGATGCTCGAAACAGTGGCGGCCCTCCATCACCTGAATGCAGCCCCGCTTGACCAGCAGGTTGGGGCTGGCCGCCTCCACATTGGCGCCGTCGAATTCGATGGTGCCCTTGGTGACCTCGCCCCGCTCGGTGCCCAGCAGGTTGGAGATCGCCTTCAGGGTGGTGGTCTTGCCGGCGCCGTTCGCGCCCAGCAGCGCGACGATCCCACCCTTCGGGACCTGGAGGGACACGCCGCGCAGGACCAGGATCACGTGGTCGTAGATGACCTCGATGTTGTTGACCTTGAGAAGCGCCTCGGCGGCGTCTCCGGCCTGTTCGGGGGCCGGGGTCTGGCTGTCTTCGGTCGCAACGCTCATCGCGCGGGCTCCGGCTTCAGGGGGTTCAAAAGTGACAAACGAAATGCGTCGTGGTCAGGACGGGTCGGGGGGGGGGGGGGCGGCCGCGCGGCGGCCCCCCCCCACCCCCCGCCGGGCCCGGCGGCCGCGGGGGGGGGG
>JANSYC010000138.1 GCA_024742605.1 Alphaproteobacteria bacterium
CCGCGGATTTGCCGAATGGGGCGAGGTCTTCGGTGATCCGGTCGTCGCAACCGCGCTGCTCGACCGGCTGCTCCACCACGCGGTCGTCGTGCAGATCGAGGGCGCCAGCTACCGACTGCGCGGCCACGCAGACCTGATGCCCGAACATACCCGCTCACACGCCACCATCACACCACCGCCGCCCCAGAAAAGGCGCGGCCGTCCACCCAAGAACGGAGGCGCCAATCACATGCTCGGCTGATCCCCGAAACCGAAAAGTGGGGAATTTTGCGCCAGCACTTCTGGGGAATTTTGATCCAGCATTTACATCCGCCGCACGGCGGCGGCGTCGACTATCAAGCAGGCGGTGCAGGTGCCGTGAAGGCCCGTCCCAGGCGAGAGATGTGAACGTGCGGGCCCCGTCACGATTTGCGCCAGATTCGACGGCGCTTAGAGACCACGGATTTCAGAGCAACGCTGATACCGAAAAAGCCAACCATCCAGGTTGTTTGCATGGATGAGCTGGTGCCTTCATAGGAGCAGGTTCGTGAAGCCGTTGCGGCTGGTGAACTGGACAAGGCTATTGGAGCTGCCAAGGCTCGCAGGAAGCGGGCTGACACCTGACCCTGCGTCAAATTTAGAGAGATCGAGCGCCCTTTGTTCGGCGCTCAGCCTTGGCTTGTTGTTGGTTGCGGGGGTTGGATTTGTTGAAGCACCTACACTGGAGATGGCTGTCTAATACCAAAGTCCAAAATAGTCATCTAACTTTTTACAAAAATCATATTTCAAAAATTAACAAAACGTTCAAAAGTCAAAGCGAATAGAATTTTTCTGTTGAGGCGACTTCTCTCACCTCTATTTGTTGATTGCAAGGGCGACACGGCCAGTCCTTGTGCGCTGTTTATGTTGACCATGCTTTGCGTCATTGCCAATCGCAATGAGTTGCAGGATCCAACAAATGGCAGTGCGACGACGTTGCCGATGATGTGGTCTCTGTAATGGCGAAGCGCTATCGAGCCACTCAGGTCTTATAACCAGATCTCACAGGAGAGAGCTATGACTTCTAATTCTAAATCCAACCTGAAGAGCAATCCTTATATGACGCTCAAGCGTCAGAATACGGCCCTAGAAGCATTTGAAAAAATAGTCAAATGCGTCGGCCCCGAAGCTGCATTTTATTACATTGGCGAAGAGTGGAGCATCTACGAATATCTTTCAGTGTGTTCGACCCCGACTGCATCCTATTTGCCGTGGGCTAAGTCTATTATTTTTGCATCCGCTAGTTTTTCGATGAAATATTGGCTAGATGAAGCAGGCATCGAGCATGACTATGATCATCAGGAATCAAAGCTGTCATTTGATGATTATATAAAGTTTTTTTATGTTTCGGATAAGCTAGGAATAGAATCTGGCCTGACTTATGACCGTAATCATAGCTCTATCGATGAGGATCGCAACAACGTCTCTCAAATTGAGTGGGATGAACTGACATATGATGCAGCCGAGGCTGACGATCTTCTAGACGTAAAGTCTTATAATTCTCTTCCAGACTTGGTCCCTCAAATCCAGTCAGATTTTCTCGATTTAGCTCGTACCATCGGGGGGACCGCGGCAATTGAAACAATGTTGGAGCGGGACAATCCCGCAATGTGGATCTGGATAATCCATTTTGGACCATTATCACGTGAGATGGCGCCGGAATTCGAATTGTTCAGAGCCGCCTATGTCACACTTAAAGACCACCTGAAGAAAAGAGGTATCGAAAATCATTATTTTCCGCCCTCAACTTTTGAGGAAATAATGCAAATACGTGTAATGGAAAGGCAACTAAACGATAGTCTCTGAAGAACAGCTAGGAGATTGAGGTGTTCGGGCTGTTGACTGGCAATGAAGTGTTCAATTTTGCTATGTCGGTATGGAGGCGCGTGCAGATCCAGGCAAGCCAAAGGGCCAGGGCGTTGAGGATCAGGCGCAGGTTGTGATCGGCAGCGGCGAGCAGGGCGTTGCCGCCCTGTCCAAATAGCCAGTTCCGGTCAAGCCTTCCGTCGGTTTTCATGTGCGATGGTGGCCTCGAACGCCTTGGCCGCCAATACCAGCCCCTCGCGGTTGGTCACCGCAAGGCCGACCTCGTTCGGCGTCCGCGACTTGCCCTTGGAGATGCACACGACCTCGGTGTCAACATCGGAGCGAGTCGTTCCTGTTCGGATTGGCTAGAAGATGCACCAGGCTGAAGAATAGTTGATCAACCCGTGCTCAAACCTGACGACCCTTGAGCATCCATAATGGTCATTCGTCAAAAAGGGGGTGTGGTATTCAAATCCGTAATCACATCGACCCTTTTTGACAGACCCTCCGGGAAGAGGCCATTGAGTGGCAACGAGCGCCGTTTACGGCCCCCTGCGAACCGGCCGAATTTCGATCTAAAACCGGTCAATAAAGACCTGCCCCGGAGAGTGGTTCTCCGGGGCATTCGTCGTTCACAGGCGCTCTACACCGAGGCCCAATGAGGCTCGTCCGACACAAGCGGCACGCTGAAGATCAGCGCGCGTACGCCGCTTGCCGCCAGATATCGCTCCATCATCCGTGCCAGCTTGTTCACGTCATCTCGGCGATTTGCGAACGTCCCAATTTCTCCTGGGCGGCGTGTCGCCTCGAGCGCCTGAGTGATTGTCGCCTGCTGCCCTTTCGTCAGAGTCCGCCGAGGGGTTTTAGTGCGAGAATGAGCGCTCACCGTGACGCACCCATCTTCGATCTGAAGTTGGAACACGCCGGTAATATCTCGGGGCAGATTTTTCCCTTCTGGATTTGGGATCGGCTGCGATATGAAAGAGGCCAGCATTGAGATAACGGTCGACGGCACTGGCCTTACTGCAGAAGGCTGTGGTGGGGTGGCAATCTCCAAATAATCCAACCGGAGCGGCTGCAGAGCGCTTCGGAGCTTATCGATCCAGTTGACGCAAAGCGGGTGACCAGCCTGCGAGGCACAGGCAGGTTCCCCGTCGATCAGCAACGGCCGTTTGGCGCTGTAGCTCAGCGTTTTCGGGCTGGATGCTCCTTTCAGAGCACAGCTGAGCGGCACCAGCGGATGTTGTGTTAGTGAGGGATACTGGTCCTGTGCCAGGCCCAGAAAAAATGAGTCACTGTCGTTTAGTCCGTAGTGCGCGATGTCGAAATCGAAGTTCATGCAAGTCTCCTCATGTGAAGAGACGCGGCAGGATGCGCGCGCCTCGTGAGAGGCGGCGCGCGCATCCTGCGGAGGATTGGTTATCCCGCTTCTATTCGAGTTTTCTCCACCATCGCACCAACCTGCCGGGAGGCTTTGAGCCCCTCGGCCGCTTCGGTGTAGTGGCGTGCCGAACTCGGATCGCGGTGGTTCAGGATTCGGGCGGCAAGCGCCGCCTGGTCCGTGATTTCCTCGACAATAAAAGTGGCTGCCGCATCACGGAGCCGGTGCGGTGTAAGCGCAATCCCAAGAACCGGCTGTGTCAGCCGACGCATAGCAGCTTGGATCGCCGCAAAGCCCAACGGTCGTCCACCTTTGGCGACCCACAGCAGATCATGGTCGCCGGCGACAGTTGGTCGGATTTCGTTGATCCACCGGGCCAGCGCAGGCCTGAGGAAAGCTGGCACGATCCGCGTTGAGGGCTCCCCGGTTTTTTGAAACTCGGCCGGAAATTTCACACAACTGCAGTCGTCCGCAATCCAGCTCAGGCGGATCGCTTCCAATGCGCGGAGGCGCTCCGGGCAAACGCTGGAAAACGCCAAAAAAAGGCCGTCACGGTAGGCTTGAACGTCCGCCCAGCGACCGATCTCAGGTGCAGCGTTTCGCATGGTCGAGAAGCCAAGTTTGAGTAGAGGTTCGACTGAAACGTACCGGTCAGCCTTGCGTTTACGGGACCGTCTGCCGACGGCTTCGATCCGTTTTGCGCTTGCCATCAGCCAGTTGAAGTCTCCGGAGCGCACATCTCGGATGACCGTTGCGACCTTCCAAAGCGCCCATACGTATCCAGCGATCGTAATCGCTGAGCACGCCAGGTTTTCAGCCGATCGTATGAAGTGCTGGAGGCCATCCGGGCTCAACTCTTCAGCCAGCCCCTTCTGCCGGCAGACCTCCAGGTATCGGCTATATACTCCGCCATTCTGGTACTGCGTCACGGGAGCCCAACAGGGGGCGACCCCGAGAACGGTCTCGGGATCAAACGTCTTGATCCAAGCAGCCTGGTCCGGTTTGGGCCAGTCAGCACAGTGTTGTCGGACCAGCTCGGGGCTGGTCCGTCGGATGATTGACACCATCATGGGCTCCTATTCGTCGTCGGAGGTTGAAGATGCGAAGACCGTCTTGATCTTTGCAGCCAGGGCTTCGTGATAGAGCCGTTGGCTCACGACGTCATTTATCTTCGCGTAGTACGAGAGCGTCGTTTTGATGGACGCGTGGCCCAGAATTTGACTCACCAGCGAGATCGCTGAGGGGTCTTGGTCGAGAACGATCTTGGCTGCGATATGGCGGAATATGTGACAATCGAGTTTGATTCCACCCCGCTTCCAGGCACGATCGGAGATGTTCTTGAGAACCAGAGTTCCAGACCGCACCTTCTGACCGCCAGCCGGAAAGAGGTATGGGTTATCCGCATCTGACCCGAGCGCCGCCATGAGCTGTGGCCGGATTTTGTAAACATAGATCCGGATGCGTCTCGACACGCCGATTGGGAGCTCGGCCGCAATGTCCCGAGCCCCGGTTTTGGTCTCGGCTCGCGGGATCCGGATCCGGATCGGCTGCCGGGGATCGGTGGGAATGCTCATTGATGGGTCGGGTCCGCCGATGCGAAGCGAGTCCACCAGATTGGCCCGACGCAATGGGCAAACCTGCAAGATCGCCATGGCGATAGCCGTCAGTCCGTCGACCCGCTCGACCGCGTTCAAAGTCGATTTGCGTCGAAGCTTGCTCTCCAAGGGCTTGAACAATGTTTCAGGGAGTTGGAGGAACGAGCGCAACTTCGTGTACCCGGCCTCACCGGAGAACTGCTCCAGCATACCGGCATGGAGAGGTCCCATTTTCTCTGAGCTGAAGACCGGCTTGTACTCGCCATTTTTCGGGTCTCTCCGCATTTTGATAATCGTCGGATCGAGTTGGTTGCGGATATCCTGCAGCGCCTCGATATCGGTGTCGGAGCGACCAGCAATCCTGCTGAGCGTGATCATGCTCGTGAGAACGGATTTGAGGGTGGCGTTTTTGAATTGATATTCTTTTCCTTGAACTGTAGCCCGCGCCTTCTGCGTTGCTTGCTTGGCGGAGATGACTTTGCCGATCGCCTCGTGCGAGAGGCAGTCGAACAGAGTTTCTGGAGTTCGCCCGTCATCGAATTCTGCCCAGGCAAGTGAGTTAAAGAGACTCTTCAGGTTGCGAAGGGTATTCGAGGCATATCCTGTGACCGAGACCCCCGCACCGGTAACGAGATCGGCGTAGGGGTGATCCGTTGGGACGACCAACGAGGCGAGGCTATTGTCGCCGAGCGTCCGAGACCCGAATTCCTCCTCGAAGCCCGTCCAGATCGCCTGAACCGCATTAGGGAGATCGGTGAAGCGCCGACTGACAGATCCCCGGGCCTTGGCACGGTCGGCGGGAGCTTCAAGCCGTTTGAGGTGATGTGGCGGCAGGAGTTTGGCGAGCACGTTCCAAGCGTAGACGGTGGCGGCAAGGCTCGCTTGTGGGTTCTCGAGGCCCTTGTCGGTAGACTCGTCGACCATCTTTTGGACGATAGCCTGCCCGACTGAGAACGCCGGAGCAAAAATCCCTCACTGAAGCGGCCGGATTGTCTGGTTTCGCCGGAGTAAAACTCCATCAGTGATGACCCTTTGCGATTGCTTGCGAAGGGCGGGGGATGAAGGACGTGGATTTGTACGCGCGCGTGC
>JANSYC010000118.1 GCA_024742605.1 Alphaproteobacteria bacterium
ACACCGCCGCCAAGGCCCACCGCACGCCCGAATACATGCGCGACGTTCACCCGCTCGGCACCGTCCCCGCCTTGCGGCTGCCGGACGGCCGGGTGCTGATCGAGTCCGCCGGGATCGCGCTCTATCTGGCGGAAGTGGCGCCGGATCTGGCGCCGGCTGCCGGCACGCCCGAGCGGGCGCTGTTCCTGCAATGGCTGAGTTTCGGTGCCGGAACGCTGTATCCGGCGTGCCTGCGCATCTATCACGCCGAGCACTTCGCGCCCGAGGGCACCGACCTCGCCGGCGTGTCGGCCCTCGGCAAGGCGGCATTCGACCGGGCCTGGGCGGTGGTGGAGGTGGCACTCGGCGACGCGGGGCCGTACTTGTTCGGCGATGCGCATTCGGCGGCGGACGTCTACCTGGCGATGCTGGCGTCCTGGCATCCGGACAAGGAACGCTTCACCGAAGCCTGCCCGCGGGTCGAACGGATGCGCGCCGCCGTGTGGGACATGCCCAGCATGCGCGCCGCTCTGGCGTTTCATGGGATCGGCTGAGGCGGGGGCTCTCTATCCGGCGACCTGGCAACAGGCTTTCAGCGGTTACTCCGCCGCCACGCTGAAGCTCTCGCCACAGCCGCAGCGGCCGGTCTCATTGGGATTGGTGAACACGAAACCGCTGTACAGCTTGTCTTCCTTGTAATCCATCTCGGATCCCAGGATGAACATCACCGCGGTCGGGTCGATGAAGATCTTCACGCCCTTGTCCTCGACCACATCCTCCATCCGCTTACGCTCCTTGGCGTACTCGACGACGTAGCTGAGGCCGGAACAGCCGGTGTGCTTCACACCGACCCGCAGACCAATGCTTTCGTTATCCGCACGGCCCATCAGCGCCTTCGCCCGGTCGGCGGCGGAGTCAGTCAGGGTGATGATCGGTTTGCTCAGGTCGAACATGGTGAAACCTCGTTGCGTTCCCCCAGAAGGTGGGGGGCCTTCGCGACTGGCGCAAGTCTACCAGACTTCCGCCTCAGAACATATCCAACAGCAGTTTGGCCTCATCGCTCATCCGGCCGGGATGCCAGATCGGCGACCAAACCAGATTGATCTCCACCTCTCCCACACCGTCGACCGCCGCAATCGCATCGGCGGTCTGTTTGGGCAGAATGCCGGCAACCGGGCATCCGGGCGCGGTCAGGGTCATGTCGACCTTCACGGTGCCATCGTCGAACCGCTCGATCTCGTAGATCAGCCCCAGGTCGTGGATGTTCACCGGAATTTCCGGATCGAAGACGGTCTTGATGCCCTCGATGATCGCCTCCTCGGTCGCGGGCGTCGCACCCTCGGCCAACGGCACGCCGGATCTGATCGGACCGTCGGGGATCTCGGAGTCTTCCGGCAGAAAGGATCCCAGGCCGGGGCCGTTCTGAAAGGCCATGCTCATCCGAAGATCTCCCGCACCTTCTCAAGGCTGGTGGTCAGGGCGTCGACCTCCGCCCGCGTGTTGTAGAGCCCGAAACTGGCCCGTGCCGCCGATCCCACATCGAAATGATCCATCAGTGGCTGGGCGCAGTGGTGCCCCGCGCGCACCGCCACCCCGTGCCGGTCGACGATCGTCGCGATGTCGTGCGGATGCGCGCAATCCATCACGAAGGACACCACCGAGACCTTGCCCGGCGCGGTCCCCATAATCGTCAGACCCTCGACCGAGGCAAGCTTCTGGGTCGCATAGTTCAGCAGATCCCGCTCATGCTCGGCGATCAGGTCGATCCCGATGCTCTCGACGTATTCAATCGCGGCACCGAGCCCGATGGCCTGGGCGATGGCCGGCGTCCCTGCCTCGAATTTATGGGGCAGGTCGGCCCACTCGCTCTTCTCGATGGAGACCGAACTGATCATGTCGCCGCCACCCTGATAGGGCGGCATGGCGTCCAACAAGGCTTCCTTGCCGTACAGCACCCCTATCCCGGACGGACCGTAGAGCTTGTGGCCGGAGAATGCGTAGAAATCGACATCCAGCGCCTGTACATCGACCGCCATATGCTGAATCGCCTGACAGCCGTCCAGCAGCACCTTGGCGCCGACCGCGTGGCTCATCCGGATGATGTCCTGCACCGGCAGGATGGTGCCGAGCACGTTCGAGACATGGGCGACCGCCACCATCCTGGTGCGGTCGGTCAGAAGGGCGGTGAAGGCCTCCATGTCGAGCGAGCCGTCCGGTTGGACCGGCACGGCCTTCAGGACGACCCCCAGTTCATCCCGCAGAAACTGCCAGGGTACGATGTTCGAGTGGTGCTCGAGATAGGTGATGATGATCTCGTCGCCGGGCTTCAGATTCTTCCGTCCCCAGGCCGCGGCGACCAGGTTGATCGATTCGCTGGCGCCGCGGGTGTAGATGATCTCCGAGGTTGCGGCCGCATTGATGTAGCGCCGGATGATCTCGCGCGCGCCTTCGTAGTCCTCGGTCGCCCGTTCGCTGAGATGGTGCAGCCCGCGATGCACGTTGGCGTAGCCGGTCTGGTAGACCTGACTGACCCGATCTATGACCTGACGCGGTTTCTGGGCCGACGCCGCACTGTCGAGATAGACCAGCGGACGCCCGTTGACCTGTGTCGACAGGATCGGGAAGTCGGCGCGATAGGCGTCGACATCATAAGCCGTGTCCTGGTCCATCTCTTCGATCGCCATAGCCTACTCCTCAGCCTACCGCTGCCACGTGATGGGTCATCCACTCGGACGCGACCGCTCGGAACGCCTCGCGCACCGGCTCCCGGTCAATCGTATCGATCGCTTCGTCCACATATGCCGCAACGAGAATGGCCCTGGCCCGATCCCGAGGCACGCCGCGCGCCAGGAGATAGAACAGCTGATCGTCTTCCAGCTCGCCCACCGTGGCCCCGTGGCTGCACTTCACGTCATCTGCATAGATCTCGAGTTCGGGCTTGCTGTTGATCTCGGCGGTGGGCGACAGCAGCAGGGCCCGGTTCATCTGATAGCCGTCGGTCTTCTGCGCGTCCGGCCGGACCAGAATCTTGCCCTGGAACACGCCATGGCCATTCTCCAGAAGCACGCCCTTGTAGAGTTCGTGGCTGGTGCAGTTCGGCTCGGCATGATCGATGAAGGTGCTGGTATCCAAATGCTGGTCGCCGGTCGCCATGTAGGCGCCGTTCACGTGGTAATCGATGTGCTGGCCACCCAGATGGCCCCGCACCTCGTTCCGCGCCAGACGCGATCCGGTCGACAGGGCAAAGTTGTCGTAGGACGACTTCCCCTTGGTGGTCACAGCCGTCATCGCAACGTGAAACGCCTCCCGGCTATCGGCCTGAAGCTTGTAATGGCCCAGCTTCGCATCGGCACCGACCGAAACCTCGGTGACCGTGTTGCGGATATAGGCGCCGGTTCCCTGATGGCTTTCCACCAGATCCAGGATCGCCCCGTCCTCGACGATCACCAGCACGCGCGGATGGCTGATTTCAGCCTCATCCGTCGCACCGGCCGTGGACAGATGAACCAGATGGATCGGGGTCTCGACTGACTTACCGCGCGCCACGCGAAGGGCGATCCCACCGTCGAACTGCGCGGTGTTCAGAGCGGTGAACGGATGGTTCTCGATCGAGGCGATCGTCCCCACGGTCTCCCGCACCCAATCCGGTGCGTCGGCGTCCAAACCGGCCGCCTCGACACCATCGGGCAAAGTGCCGTGATCCACGACCTTGCCGTCGACGATCAGAATACGGCACGCGTCAAGCTCCGCCAGCGCCGCCGGAAGGTCCGGATGCGCCTCACCCGAGGACGCCGGTTTGACCGCCAGCGTCTCAAGCACCTTCAGATTGGTGAACTTCCAGGCCTCGGTCCGCAGCTTCGGCAAGCCGAGTTGGCCGTAGCGGGCGGCAGCAGCCGTGCGCAGCGGCTTCAGCCATCCGGGCGTCGCCGGAGATACCTGCATCAGTGGATTGCTGTGATCGTTTGTCATGTCAACGGTTCCAGGCTCACGCCGCAGCTTCGGCGAAATCGGCATATCCGGAGGCTTCGAGCTCGTGGGCGAGCTCCGGCCCCCCGGTCTTCTGGATCTTGCCTTGGGCCAGAACATGAATCCTGTCGGGCCGGATATGCTCGAGCAGCCGCTGATAGTGGGTGATCACCAACATCGAGCGGCCCTGACTCCGCAGCGCGTTCACGCCTTCGGAAACGACCTTGAGCGCATCGATATCGAGGCCGCTATCGGTCTCGTCCAGCACGCAGAGCTTCGGCTCGAGCACCGACATCTGCAGGATCTCGTTACGCTTTTTCTCCCCACCGGAGAAACCGACATTCACCGCACGCTTCAGCATCTCGTCGGTGACACCAAGCGCCTTCGCCTTGGCCCGCACCATTTTGAGAAACTGCATTGCATCGATCTCGCCCTCGCCAGCGGCCTTGCGGCGGGCGTTCACGGCTTCCTTGAGGAAGGTCATGCCGGTCACCCCGGGCAACTCTACCGGATACTGAAACGCCAGGAAGATGCCGGCGACCGCCCGCTCGTCCGCGTCCATCTCCAGCAGATCCGCGCCATCAAACGTCACCGATCCCTCGGTCACCTCGTAGCCCTCCCGACCGGCCAGCACGTAGCTCAGCGTGCTCTTTCCGGACCCGTTCGGCCCCATGATCGCGTGCACTTCGCCCGACTCGATCGACAGGTCGATGCCCTTGAGGATCGGCTTCCCGCCGACTTCCGCGTGTAGGTTCTTGATCTCGATCAGTGCCATCTGTCCGTCCTCGTCCTTATGCCCATCCCAGAGGCGCATCGATTACCCGACGCTGCCTTCCAGACTGATTCCAATGAGTTTCTGTGCCTCGACCGCGAACTCCATCGGCAACTCGCGCATCACTTCCTTGCAGAACCCGTTCACGATCAGACCGACCGCATCCTCCGCCGACAGCCCGCGCTGCTGGCAATAGAACATCTGGTCGTCACTGATCTTCGAGGTGGTCGCCTCGTGCTCCAGCCGGGCGGTCGGGTTCTTGCTCTCGATGTACGGCACCGTGTGTGCGCCGCATTTGTCGCCGATCAGCAAGCTGTCGCACTGGGTGAAGTTGCGCGCGCCATCGGCCCGCTTGCCGATCCGCACCAGGCCCCGATAGGTCTGGTCCGCCTTGCCCGCGCTGATCCCCTTGGAGATGATCGTCGACCTGGTGTTCTTGCCGATATGGATCATCTTGGTGCCGGTATCGGCCTGCTGGGCGTTGTTGGTGATCGCGACCGAATAGAACTCGCCCACGCTGTCGTCACCCTGCAGGATACAGCTCGGATACTTCCAGGTGATGGCCGAGCCGGTTTCCACCTGGGTCCAGGAAATCTTCGAGCGCTTGCCACGGCAGACGCCGCGCTTGGTCACGAAATTGTAGATCCCACCCTTGCCGTTCTCGTCACCCGGATACCAGTCCTGGACGGTCGAATACTTGATCTCCGCGTCGTCCATCGCCACCAGTTCGACCACCGCCGCATGCAGCTGATTCTCATCCCGCTGCGGCGCCGTGCAACCCTCAAGGTAGCTCACATAGCTGCCTTCCTCGGCGATGATCAGCGTCCGCTCGAACTGTCCGGTGTTCTGCGCGTTGATCCGGAAATAGGTGCTCAACTCCATCGGGCAGCGGACACCCTTGGGGATGTAGACGAAGCTGCCGTCGGTGAAGACCGCGCTGTTCAGACAGGCGAAGTAGTTGTCCGCGAACGGCACCACCGAGCCCAGATAGCGGCGCACCAGATCGGGATAGTCCTTCACCGCCTCGGAGATCGAGCAGAACACGATGCCGTGCTTGTGAAGCTCTTTCTTGTAGGTTGTGGCCACGGACACGCTGTCGAACACGGCGTCGACCGCGACGACACCCGCCAGGATCTCCTGCTCTTTCAGCGGGATCCCCAGTTTCTCGTAGGTCCGCAACAGTTCGGGGTCGACCTCGTCGAGCGACTTGGGACCGTCGTCCATGTTTTTCGGGGCGGCGTAATAGTACAGGTCCTGATAGTCGATCGGCGGATAACCCACCTTGGCCCAATCCGGGTCCTGCATGGTGAGCCACTGCTCATACGCTTTCAGGCGCCATTCCAGCAGCCACTCCGGCTCTTCCTTCTTGGCGGAGATGAACCGGATGATGTCCGTGTTCAGGCCCTTCGGGGCCATGTCCATCTCAAGCACGGTGGAAAACCCGTACTTGTACTCCTTGCCGGTGACATCCTCGACTTGCCGTACGGTGTCCGCTGTCGCGACCATCGTGCTGCTCCCTCTCCGCTGCTATTCGCCCACGACCGGCAGGGTCGCGAGGTTGACCTTCGGCTCCGTCACAGGCATCGCCCGGACCGGAAACATCTCATTCGGATCCAACATGTCGGCCAGCGTCACCCTGTCCAGGGCCGCCCGGATCGCGTCGTTGACCCGGTTCCAATTGCCGCGCATCGGGCACAGGCTCTCGACCTCGCAGGCATCTTCAGCGCCGTCGACACAGGCGGTCAGCGCAATCGGGCCTTCCAGCGTCTGCACGATCGCCGTCACCGTCACGTCGGCCGCCGGCGCGTCGAGCGAATAGCCGCCTTTGGCTCCGCGGTGAGGAGTCACCAAGCGGGCACCCCCCATGATCTTCAGAATTTTCGAAACCGTGGGAACCGGGACACCGGTCGCTTCCGCCAGGGCGGCTGCGGTCCGCACGCGTCCGACGTCCTGCGCCATCTGGCCAAGGATCACGATCGCATAGTCGGTCATCCGATTGAGACGTATCATTTCAATCCGTACCTTTCCGGTCTCATTTAGATAGACCCGGCCCCCAAAGGGGTCAAGGGGAAAGAGGACCAGAATGGTCGTGATTCGGAAAGGGGCATCGGCTCCCGGCCAGCGGGCCGGACGCTTGACCCGCCGGGCGGGCCCGTGTCTGCTCTGCGGCCCCACCCCGCACCGCATGGAGTTTCCCCTGTGTCCGCCTCCCCGCCCTCAGCGCCGGTGCAACCGACCGTGCTCACCACGAACACGCTGAGGGCCTGTCTGTGGATGCTCGGAGCGCTGGCCTCGTTCACCACGATGGCAATCGCGGCGCGGGAGTTGACCCTTGGCATGTCGGTGGTGCAGGCGCTGTTCTTTCGGAGCCTGATCTGCGTCGTCATCCTGGTGCCGTTCGCGATGATCGGAGGCGGCGGCCCGTTCCGGCGTGTCGTCACCCGACGCCCGGGCCTGCATCTCGCGCGGAATTCCATCCACTACGTGGGACAGCTCGGCTGGGTATACGCCATCAGCCTGCTGCCGCTGGCGGCGGTGTTTTCAATCGAATTCACCGTGCCGATCTGGACCGCCATTCTGGCCGCGATCTTTCTCGGCGAAGGCTTCACCCGCTGGCGGATCGCCGGCGTGCTGATGGGATTCGCCGGTATCCTGGTCATCGTCCGGCCGGGTCCGGAGATGCTGGAAGCAGCGGATTCGACCCTGGGAACCCTGGCGATGGTGGGGGCGGCGGTGCTGTACGCCTCGGTCTTCGTGTTCACCCGGCACATGGCCCAGACCGAGAGCCCGCTCACCATCATCTTCTGGATGAATCTGATCCAACTGGTCATCGGCGTCGGGCCGGCCATCTGGTTCTGGGTCACGCCGGAGCCGGACAGTCTACCCTGGATCTTTCTGATCGGGCTGGGCGGGCTGTGCTCGCACTGGTGCGTGGCCCACGCGATGCGGCACGCCGACGCCGCCGTGGTCGCTCCGATGGACTTCATCCGGCTGCCGCTGATCGCGGTGATCGGCTACGTGTTCTACAGCGAACCCTGGAATCCGTTCATCCTGATCGGCGGGGTGATTATCTTCGCGGGCAACATGATCAACATGTTGGGTGAACGGCGGCGCTAGAATCCGGTCCGGCCGCCCGCGCGATACCGGGGACCCGTGAAACAGGTCTGGATCTTGCTTATCGGATCGGGACGTACGGATCCCGGAGGAGAGGATTGATGATGCCCGCCCACAAAAGCCTCGTGACCCGCATGATCGCCATCCTGCTGCTCGCCGGAGCGGTCTCGGCCTGCTCGGCCGCCGCGGCACCCTGCCGCGCGACCGGCAGCGTGGTGCGGATCGTGCCGTTGATCGGCGACATCGTCGGCGGCGCGCTGGAGACCTGCGGCGACGTGATCGACTAGCGGCAGGACCGTGCACTACCCGTTTCTGGCTGCTGCGTAGGCCTCGGCCAAGGAGCGGGATTTCTCCTGGCTCAGCACC
>JANSYC010000186.1 GCA_024742605.1 Alphaproteobacteria bacterium
CGATCCCCTTGTAGCCGAGCTTCTCCAGCTTGCGGGACACCCGCACGCCGTCGCCCTTCTCGATCAGGAACAGGGACATGCCCTTGTGACGCGGCTCGGCCGCCGGATCGGTCTTGGTGAGCACCGCGAGGACAGTGCCCTCCACGGAATTCGAGATCCAGGTCTTTGTGCCGGTGACTCGGTAGCCGTTGCCGTCCCTTGTGGCCCGGGTCCGGACGGCCTGAAGATCGGTGCCGGCGTCGGGTTCGGTCAGCGCGATGCCGCCGCGCAGCTCGCCGGAGGCGAATTTCGGCAGCCAGTGGCGTTTCTGCTCCTCGGTGCCGGCGCGCTCGACCGCCTGGGCCATGATCAGGTGGGAGTTGAAGATGCCGCTGACCGACATCCAGACCGCCGAGACCCGCTCGACGATCTTGGTATAGGTCGACGCCGACAGGCCGAGCCCCCCGTACTCCTCGCCGATGGTGGCACCGAACAGGCCGAGCTCCTTCATCCGCTCGACGATCTCATGCGGGTATGCGTCCTTGGCCTCCAGGTCATGGGCGACCGGCCGGACATGGCGCTCCAGAAACTGGTCGACCGCATCCAGGATCATGCGGTCCTGATCCTCGCGCTCGGCAAGATCCTCGGCGACGGCCATCACGCGGCCTCCTTCTTGGGAACCAGAATGGTGCGGGTATAGGTCATGAAGACGGTATCGTCGGCCTTGGTGCCGACGGTCTCGAAGGTGACGATCCCCTGGTTCGGCCGGCTCTTGCTCTCGCGCAGTTCCTTGACCTCGGAATGGGCGTAGATTGTGTCACCGACGAAGACCGGGGCGGTCAGCTTGATGTCGGTCCAGCCCAGATTGGCGATCGCCCTCTGGGAGGTGTCCCGTACGCTCATCCCCGCCACGATAGACAGGGTCAGGCAGGAGTTGACCAGCAGGCGGCCGAATTCGCTCTGCTTGGCGTATTCGGCGTCGAAATGGACCGGGTGGGTGTTCATGGTCAGCAGGGTGAACCACGAGTTATCGGTCTCGGTGATGGTCCGACCCGGCCAGTGCCTGTAGACGTCGCCGACCACGAAGTCCTCGAAATACCGGCCCTCGCTGCGGTCCTCAGCCGTGCTCGCTGCGGCCACCGCTCAATCCTCCCCGACGGCTTGCAGATCCGCCGGCACCGGGCAAGTGAGGTCGAGAACCCGCGTGATCGAGGCCTCCCGGTCAAGACCCAGCAGGGCGGTGGCCAGCGCATCCCGGCGTTCCGCGCTGAGATAGGGCCCGGTCAGGCTGTCGAACTTGGCACGATGCTCCGCCTCGGTCGGCCAGTTGCCGGGCTCTCCCCTCGGAACCTCGACAAATCCCTCGAAATTGCCGCGTCCGGTCTCGATCCGCACCGCACCGGCCATGTTGGCCGGAAAGGCGGTCTGGCAGCGCGGATCGATCTCGCAGGAGACCTTGGTGGTGAGATCCAGCGTCTTCGCGTCCTTCAGATGCGCCCGGTAATCGTCCCAGTGTAAAGCCCCCGACCGGACCGTCACGGCGGTCAGAAACGGCATCGAGAACTGCCCCTCC
>JANSYC010000113.1 GCA_024742605.1 Alphaproteobacteria bacterium
GGCATCGAGGGACCGACGATCGTCCACCTGTGCTTCGGCTATGCCTATGTGGTGAAGGACAAGCCCTCCGGATATTCCTTTCTGCCGGAGTTGGACCGGTGCAGCGCGACGGCGATCTCGATCGAGGCTGCGCAACCGAACCTCGACCCGTCCATTCTCGCCAAGCTGCCCAGCAAGGACATCCTGTTCGGCGTGATCGACCTGGGCTCACAGGAAATCGAGACCGCAGGGCTGGTCGCCGAACGCCTGCGCGGAGCCCTCCTCCATATCGATGCGAGCCGACTGGTCGCCGCCCCGGACTGCGGCATGAAGTATCTCCCGCGCGAGATCGCCTTCGGCAAGCTCAAGGCACTGGCCGATGGCGCCGCAATCGTGCGAAGCGAGATCGCGTGACGATCTGAATCGCCGCTAGGCCGTCAGGACGTTGTCTCTTCCGCAGATTTGACGGGCGCACAGTGCGTTATGCCTCTGTTCACCGTACCCATAGAAAACTGCCCGGGGCTTCCGTTGCCGGACGGGCAGCGCGCAACGGAATTGGCTTTGAAACGGGTTCAGTGGCAGGCTGAGACGCGGGTACGACATTTGGCAGGTTACAGTTCTTCGTCGTCATGATACGCCTCAGGTGTTCGGCACGGCTTTCATAGGCCTGGGCCTCGACCAGATTGTGATCGCCGGGTTCGAAGGCAAACAGAAGGGGCCAGGCCAGGAGCACGCCGGCAAAGCCGATGGCCGTGTTCTTCTCTTCCTGACTTTCATCCGCAGCGTAGCTCAGCGCCGCTTGACGCTCCTGCTCCCTGACCTCTACCGCCAATTGAGGACAGCTCATATTTGCGTCGGCTTGCTGAATCTCCAGCGTCGGATTTGCAGGTCTGCCGGCGCATGCCCCGAGCGCCAGGATAAACGTCAAAGCAATAGCTATGCGTATCAATTGTTTATCCCCCGTCACCGGTCCCCGCTCTACCCTAAAATGCGGCATGGTTTCGGGTCAACAGAGGGGTGCCTCCAAAGCGGGCAATGCCCCGGTTCGAGGCCGCGTGCAACCGACAGAGAGAGCCGGGTCCGGTCCGGGACCCTTCTGTGGAATCGAACAGGACTCTGATGCCGAAGGTGAACTTCCCTATGGATCCGCCACCGCTTAGACTTAATCGGCTGAAGGGAGACTCCAGATGACAGCTAAGACGCAAAGCGGCTCGGCAATTCCCGCCATCGACATCGGCCCCTTCCTGAAAGGCGATCCTTCGGGCAAGCGTGCGGTCGCTGATGCCGTGGCGAAAGCCTGCCGCGACATCGGATTCCTGGTGATTTCCGGCCACGGGCTGCCAAAGCGAACCTTGGACGCGACCATGTCCAGCGGTTTTGACTTCTTCAATCTGGCCCCGGAGACCAAGGCGCAGTGGCATCCGACAGGCGCCGCCCGCCAACGCGGCTACCACCGGATCGCGACGCGCAGTCTGGCCTCGACCATCGGCGAGAAGACCCCGCCGGATCTGCGGGAATCCGTGTTCCTCGGCCCGGTCGACGACCACCGGGCGCATTACGCCCACATGCCCGAAGCTGAAACCGCCTACGCCCCCAATATTCTGCCGGATCAGCCGACCGGCTTCGACACCGCCCTGGTCGACCTGTACCGGGGGTTCGAACGGCTGTCTCTGGACATGCTGCGGATCTTCGCGGTCGCACTGGATCTTCCCGAAAACCATTTCCAGCCGCTGATGACCCGTCATTTCTCGATCTTCGGAATGCATCACTATCCGGTTCTGGAGACCGAGGCGGAGCCCGGCCAGCTTCGAGCGGGCGCGCATACCGATTTCGGGGCGATGACGATCCTCGCCATGACCGAGGGCAAGGGCGGGCTCGAAGCGCGTATGCCGGACAGTTCCTGGACACCGGTGCTGCCCAATCCAGGAGATCTCGTGGTGAACCTGGGCGATATGATGGAGCGCTGGACCAACGACCGCTGGGTCTCGACCCTGCACCGGGTCGTGGTGCCGGACACCGGCGACGCGCAGAGCCGCCGGATGTCGGTCGGATACTTCGTGCACCCCAACTTCGACGCAGATATCCGCTGCATCCCGAGCTGTCTCGAATCCGGGGCCACCCCCCGCCATCCGGACATCACCGCCGGCGCCCATATCCGGATGAAGATCGACGCGAGCCACAAGGCCGCCTGAGACCCCACCCGCAAGGAGCCGTATCATGGCAGCGCTTTCGGGCGTCCGCGTCGTCGAATTCAGTCACATGATCTTCGGGCCGTCCTGCGGGCTCATTCTCGCCGATCTCGGGGCCGAAGTGATCAAGGTCGAACCGCCGGTGACCGGCGACCGGACCCGCAATCTGGGAGGCGCCGGCGCCGGGTTCTTTCCCATGTTCAACCGCAACAAGCGATCCATGGCGCTCGACGTGAAGGATCCGCGCGGCAAGGACTTGGCCCTGGCGCTGATCGACAAGGCCGATGTGCTGATCGAGAACTTCCGCCCCGGAGCGATGGACAAGCTCGGGTTCGGATTCGAAGCGCTCTCCGCGCGCAATCCGCGACTGATCTACTGTTCGGCGAAGGGCTTCCTGCCGGGGCCGTACGAGCACCGCACGGCGCTGGATGAAGTGGTGCAGATGATGTCCGGTCTGGCCTACATGACCGGACCTCCGGGCCGGCCCCTGCGGGCGGGCGCGTCGGTGGTCGACATCATGGGCGGGGCCTTCGCGGCGATCGCCATTCAGGCGGCCCTGCGGGAACGGGAGAGTACCGGCAAAGGCCAGATCGTCACCAGCGCGCTCTACGAGACCGCCGTCTTCCTGTGCGGCCAGCACATGATGCAGCATCAGGTCACGGGGGTGGCGGCGAACCCGATGCCGGTCCGGGACCCGGCCTGGGCGATCTACGACGTCTTCACCTGCGCGGACGGCGCCCAGGTGTTCGTCGGCGTCGTCACCAACACCCAATGGGGCGCCTTCTGTCGGGATTTCGGGCTGGACGCCCTGATCGACGATCCCGACCTGCTGGACAACGCCGCCCGCCGGACCCGCCGGGAGCGCTTCATGCCGCAGGTCGAAGCCGCCCTGTCGGCCCTGACCGGCGACGCGCTGGTGGCGCGGTGCGAGGGGCTGGGCCTGCCCTATGCGCCGATCGGACAGCCCGAATTCCTGGCCGACGACCCCCATCTGCGTGCGTCAGGCGGACTGACCCCGGTCACTCTGGCCGATGGCCGGTCGGCTTTGACCCCGGCCCTGCCGCTCAGCATGGGCGGCGCGCGGCCGAACCCGGGCAGCGACCTGCCGGGCTTGGGCGAGCACAGCGCCGCGATCGCCCAGGAACTGGGGCTGGATGCCGGCCGGATATCTGACCTGCAGGCTTCGGGCGTGCTCGGCGGTCAGTAGGCCGCCGTCATGATGTCCGGCGGCACAAAGGACTGATGGCGCACACCCTCGGTGAACTTCTCGAGCGTCTGCACAAGATCCCCATCCGGCCACACGAACCGCCCCTGCCCCTTCACCGGGTCGTAGACCGAGGTGTAGAGCGTGCCGAAGCCGTGATCGTAGGCGGTGGTGTAGAGCGGTGCGCGCAGGAAACACTTGATCATCTTCTCGGCCGTCATGCCCTGCTCCCGCAACCGGAAGAAGATGAACCGCTCCCGCTCCAGCGTCGAGGTGAACCGGGCGTAGTTGTGCCAGTCGACCTGTCCCTGGTGGTTGGCGGCGATCGGCAGCGGTCGGATGATCGGCTCCTTGTCGGGGGCCAGGAAGGCGGTGATGAAGGCGCCCGACTTGTCGACCGCCGTCACGTTGTAGGCCATGTGGGTCGGCACCCGCTTGAGCACCTCGGCCGCCTGGGCCGTGGTCTCGCAGAACTCCAGAATGTAGCGGAGGACGATGGGAATCCCGAACCCGTCGCCGACCACCCGTCTGCCGCCGAAGGTCAGGCTGATCGCCAAGCCGGCCGCATTCACCCCGTCCAGGACCCCCCACAGGCAGTCGACCATGGCCAGGACGCCCTGTCCGTTCCACGTGCTCTTCAGGATCAGGCCTTCGCACAGGGCGGGATTGTAGTCGTAGTTGCGGATCAGCAGCGGCCCCTCCGGCCAGACCACCTGACTGCATCCGGTCAGATAGGCCGGCGGCCGGTAGAGCCCGAGAAACCGGGCGGCGATGTCGCCGCCGCCCGCAAGTTCGCACAGACTTTTGTAGGTCGGCACCAGCTCCGGCATGTACGCCTTAAGCTTCCGGAGAGTCTCGCCATAGGTTGGCCGCTCCTCGATCCCTTCCGACAGGAACCAGTGCCGATAAGCCGGCCAGTGGAGATCGAACAGGGATTTCCACTTCTCGCCGGGCCTGTCTTCGGCCACCGATCGAAACGTCAGTTGCATGGCAGCCGCCGGGTCAGATGCGGGCGGAGCGCGGAGGAGAACGCGTTCAAAGGATCTTGAACGCGCCCGGTTGCAGCGCCGGGGCCGGAAGCGGCTCAGCGGTCTTGAGCGAACGACCCGAATAGGCCCCCCGAATGCCCGCGATCCATTTCTTGGCGCGTGCGTTCAGCTTGAAGTCCTTGCTCATCAGTCGGCCGCGGGTGATCAGGATGCCCAGATCGGCGCCCTCATACCGGTAATAGCCCGGCCCCGCGATCCGGAGGAAGAAGCACTCGTTCTCACTCTCGACCGCCCGGCGGTGATAGTCGAACCGGGAGTACTCGACGCTGCCATCCTCGTTCATGTGATAGATACCGGATTGCGGCGCGTTGGTGATGATGTCGACCTCGTCCTCGGTATGCTTGAGAACGATCTGGCTCCAGCTGTCGATGTTGTCCGGATCCGCCCAGCGGTCGTTGAGGGCCGCCACGTCGAAATCGAAATCGACGCCCGAGAACTCCAGCAGGTGGAACAGGAACAGCGGCGCGTCGGCATGCGCGAAGGCCGCGTGATTGGTCATGGAACTGGCGCCCGTCACCCGCGGGTTCATCTCGCCCAGCCACATCTCGTTGGTCTTCTTGTCGATCAGGAAATCCAGCTCGAAATAGCCGCGATAGCCTTCCTTGCGAAGCTGCTCGCCGAACTTGAAGGTCATGTCCCGCGCCATGTCGCGCAATTCGGGCGTGAAGCTGTCGGCAAAGATCTCGTTGCCGGCCCAGCCGCCGCGATAGGGCGTCAGCTCCTTGAAGCCGACGATTTCGGTCATCAGCGGCCCCACGATGGTCCCGGCCTTGGTGGTGCAGGCCTCGATCGCGGCCTGGCGGACATCCACCCGCTTCATGATCTTGACCTCACCCTGCCCGACGATCTCGTCGGCATGGCGTTTCCAGTCGGTCTCCTTGGAGATGAAGAAGGTGGTGTGTCCGCTGTCGCCATAGGCGGTCTGGACCACCAGATCGTTGCCCAGCTTTGCCGCTTTTGCGATCTTCGTCAGCTCCGCATAGCTGTCCACCTTGCCCAGCGCGTTCGGCACGCTCGGCACCCCGGCCTTGTTGCCGATCCGCACGGTCTCGATCTTGTCGTCCAGCTTGGAGCGCAGCTTGGCCTTCGGGAACCAGGTCTGCAGCCCGGCCTCCTTGGCCAGCGCCTCGGTCTTCTCGTCGAACATCAGGAACACGGCCTTGGGCTTCTTGCCGCGATTGTTGATGTAGTCCTGAACCTCTTTGTGCTGGAGCAGATAATTGTTGATGTCCTCGATGCTCTCGAATTCCGGATGCGGCTCCGGCGACGGCACGAAGGTGTTCGGGTGCCGTCCGTCATAGCAGTCCAGGTAATTGATAAACTTAAAGTTCTTTGCCCATTCGTCCATGCCGAGCAGGTTGAAGTTGGTGGCGCTGATGAAATAGATCGGCGTCTCGTTCCGGTGGAAGTAGCGCCGGATCTCGGAGATGTTCTTGAGTTTCTTCTTGGCTCTCGGTGTGGTGGCCATCGATCGGTTCCCTGTTCGGTTTTGAGTGTCGCCGTCGTTCGCGAGCCGGCGCTAAGCCGGCTCTCGACGGTCGGTCATTCGGCCGCGATGTCGTGGCTCGTAGAGATCTTGGCGCGTTCCCGGTCCAGCACATCCTGGGTGAATACGCGCAGCCCGAGTTCGGCCCGGAAACCGTGGATCTCCTTGACGTCCAGCGCCCGCATGAAGGTCAGAATATCGCTGCTGACCACCTGCCCCGGCACCAGGATCGGAAATCCCGGCGGGTATGGCGTGATGAACCCGGCAGAAACAACCTCACGCCCGCTCTCTATCGCCGCGTTGATTCCGCCATCGTTCAGGCCCAGGTACTCGCAGTTCTCTTCCTTGTACGACAGGAAATAGGCCCGCCGCATGACCCCTTCGGGGGTGGTGGAGGACGGGTCCGGACGGAAGGCGTCGTGGAACCGGCTGAAATCCGGCAACGGCGGCAGATCCTCTGTCAGGGACTTGACCTTGGCCTGGAACACCCGGCGTTCGGCCGCACTGGAATCGTCATGGGATTCATCCAGATCCCGGGCGATCTGCACCAGCACCTCGATCAGATAGGCCGCCGAGCTGCGGGTTGTGCCGATATTGGTCATGAACAGCACGGTGTTCCGCGAGGTCTTGTTGATCTGGATGCCGTAGCGATCCATCAGGATCTCGTTCTTGAACGTGTCCCCGTCCAAGCCGGTTCCGCCGACCAGAAGCGTCAGGCGCGTCGCATCCAGGGTGAACTCGTCGCTCGCCCAGGCGTCCCAGATGTCGTTCCAGCCGTGTTCGGCGTCGTAGTAGCTGGTGATCCCGGACTCCCGGTATTCCTCCGGCACCAGGTCACCGACCGTCAGGATCTTGAAGTACTTCTTCAGCAGCGGATGGGTCGTGAGCTTCTCGCGCAGCGCCATCGCCGCCTCGACCTGCTTCTGAACAAGCTCGAAGCCCTCCAGTTCCACCTGCCGGCGCCCCACATCCAGGGAGGCCAGGATCTGGTAATTCGGCGAGGTCGAGGTATGGGTCATATAGGCTTCGTGAAACGCCTCCTCCACCTTCGACTTATAGTCCTGATCGTTCACGTGAATCATCGACCCCTGACGCAGGGAGGTCAGCGTCTTGTGGGTCGACTGGGTGGTGTAGACGCGGATCCGGGCCGTGTCCGGATCGGGCATCAGGCGCTGATCGAGCCAGACCTCCGGATCGTCGGGATCAAGGTGCGCCACCTCAGCTTTCCAGGCGTCGTAGCGCCTGCGGTACGCGTCGCTCTTCATCCGGGCGCGCAGAGTGTTGGCGGCGTTCATGCCGGTCCGCTGGCGATAGGCCGGGCCGAACCGGGCAAAGGCGAACCATGCCTCGTCCCAGAGGAAGACCAGATCCGGCTTGATCGCCAGACACTCCTCCATCACCCGTTCGACATTGTAGACGATGCCGTCGAAAGTGCAGTTGGTCAGCAGCAGCATCTTCACGCGATCCAGCTTGCCGGCGGCCTTCAGTTCCAGCAGCCGGTGCTTGATCTCCCGCAGCGGAACCGCGCCGTACATCGAGTATTGGCTGAGCGGATAACTGTCGAGATAGACCACATGGGCGCCGCTGAGCACCATGCCGTAATGGTGCGACTTGTGGCAGTCCCGGTCGATCAGCACGATATCGCCCGGCTGCACCAGGGCCTGAACCACGATCTTGTTGCAGGTCGAGGTGCCGTTGGTGGCGAAGAACGTGTGGCGGGAGCCGAAGGCCCGTGATGCCTTTTCCTGCGCCTTCTTGATCGGGCCGTGCGGATCCAGCAGGGAGTCGAGCCCTCCCGAGGTCGCCGAGGTCTCCGCCAGGAAGATGTTCATCCCGTAGAAATCGCCCATATCGCGGATCCAGTTGGATTTCACGATCGACTTGCCGCGGGAGATCGGCATGGCGTGGAACACGCCGGTCGGCTGCTTGGAGTAGTTCTTCAGGGCGGTGAAGAAAGGCGTGTCGTAGCGGTCGTTCACCCCACGCAGAATATTGAGATGCAATTCCATGTAGTCTTCTTGATTGTAGAAGACGCGGCGGCAGTTGCTGGTCACCCGGCCGGCCACATCCTCGACCATCTGATCGGTCACGAGATAGACATCCAGTTCCGGCCGCAGCCGTCCGATCAGCTCGGCCAGCCGGATGCCATAATCCTCCGGGGGAATCTCGTCCAGATCGGTGTCACCGAGCCGATTCAGATACCGCTGCAACAGTTCCAGCCGATTGCGCGAATGCATCGGGAAGCCGTAGCGCACCACGACGACCTGAATGTTGTGATTGAACAGAACGCCGATCAGCCCGTCCTCGAAACTCGGCACCACCACCGGTTCGTAGATGAAGCTGTCCTCGGTCCGTCGCATCGAGGCCAGGCCGGCGCGCAGGCCCCGGACGTCATGGGCGGAGGCATCGTCGACCACCAGAATCTCGAAATAGGGCCGGACGTGATCGTGGGAGTCCCGGTCCTCGGCGAGCGGATCGTCCTCGTGATCCTCTTCGACGCTCAGGCCCAAGGCGACATGCTTGCGCCGATAGGACCCGCTCATCAGCGCGCGCACGATCCGGCCGACCGCGCGGGCCAGCATGCCGTATTCCTCGCGCTCCAACAGCTTCCGCAGATTGCCGAACGTCTCGATGCCCGGAAAGGCCCAATAGGTCTCGATCGGCCCCAGGATCTCGAACGCCTGCTCGGCCGCCTTCAGCAGTTTCTTCTGCTGAGCCGGAGATCCGGCCATCTGGTCGAGCCGTCCTGTCGTCGCTTTCAGTTTATTCCAAGTATCCGCGCGCAGCTGAGACGCATTGTAGTAGTCGCTGAGCGATGAGCTGGCGACGGCTCCGGCAGTGCCGGATTTGGAATCCAAGAGTGTCCCCTTACACAAGGCCGATTGCTTTTCCGAATCCGGAATCAATCCTGATCCGTCGGAAAGCCATACTGGCAATCAATCTTAGCGTCCGACCTGCAGATTGCAAACTCAAGCCGCCAAGACATGCCGAC
>JANSYC010000042.1 GCA_024742605.1 Alphaproteobacteria bacterium
AGCTTCGGATAGGTCGGGGCCGAAAGGGGACCCACAGCGGAGATCAGGTAACGCGCGGTATGACGGCTGCCATCCTCAAGCGTGAGGGTCCAGAGCCGGCTGTCGTCGTCAAAATGGGCGGATGAGACCCGAGCGGAGAACTGAATGTCGCGGCGCAGATCGAATTTGTCCGCGACCAGGTTGAGATACCGCTCGGTCACCGGCTGCGGCGAGAAATTCTCGGTCCAGTCCCATTCGTCCAGCAGCTCCTGGCTGAAGGAATATCCGTAGGACCAGCTTTCGGAGTCGAAGCGGGCGCCGGGATAGCGGTTCCAGTACCAGGTTCCGCCCACGCCGGTGCCCGCCTCGAAAACCCGAATTTTCAGTCCGAGCTGCCGCAGCAGGTGCAGTTGATACATGCCGGAAATACCGGCGCCGATGATCAGAGCGTCATAATCCGGCGCCGGCGTTCGTCTTTCTGTCACGTCATTCCGCCGCTTGCAGGGTTCCCTCGTCCAGCCCTTCCAGCACCTTCGGCGGTGACATGGGAAGGCTGAAAAAGCGTTTGCCGACCGCATCGTGAATGGCATTGGCGACCGCCGCCATCACCGGCACCAGCGGCACCTCGCCGACGCCGCGGACCCCTTGGGGATGTTTCGGGTTCGGAATTTCGATCATCACCGCGTCCAGCATCGGCATGTCGGAGCAGACCGGCATCCGGTAATCGAGGAAGCTGGGATTATCCACCTGACCCTTGGCGTTGTAGATGTATTCCTCGTTGAGCGCCCAGCCGATGCCCTGGACGGCGCCGCCTTGGATCTGCCCCTCCACATAGGCCGGGTGGATGGCCCGCCCGACATCCTGAAAGGAGGTGTAGCGGATGACCCGCACGATCCCGAGATCGACATCGACCTCGACATCGCAGATATGGGTGCTGAAACCGCCCTCCGCCCCGGTGGTGTTGAGCTGCACGCCGGCGCCGATCGGCCCGCCGGTCGCGGTCGCCTTCGCGGCGATCTCCGCCAATGTCATGGTCGGAAAGTTCCCGGTGTGATCGCCGCTGGGGCGTGCCTCACCGTTCTCCCAGACCACGGCGTCGGCCTCGATTCCCCAGAGCTTGGCGGCCCGGGCCTTGAGTTGTCCGATCACCTGTTCGGCCGACTGGGTCACGACCATGGCCGAGGCGAACAGAACCCGGCTGCCGCCGGTCAGGTTGCTGTAGCCGATCGTGGCCGTATCCCCGATCAGGACCGACACCCGCCGATAGTCGATGCCGAGCAGTTCGGCCGCGATGTTCGCGATCGCCGCGCGGGACCCACCGACATCGGGATGCCCGGTGGTCACCACGACATTGCCGTCTTCGGTGATGTTGACCTGCGCGCTGGACTCGCCACCGGCGTTGAACCAGTACCCGCTGGCCACGCCCCGGCCTTGGAACTTTCCGAGGGGGGCTTTGTAGTGCGGATGCGCCTTGGCGGCCTCCATGGTCTCGAGCAGGCCGATGCGAGGATAGACCGGGCCGTGCGCCGCCTTGGTGCCTTCGCGGGCCGCGTTCCTGATGCGGAGGTCAAGCGGGTCGATGTTCAGGGCCTCGGCCAGCTCGTCCAGGACACATTCCACGGCATGGGCGCCGATCGGGGCACCCGGGGCACGGTAGGCCGCGACCTTTGAGCGATTTGAGACCACGTCGAACCCACGCGAGACGACATTGGGGATATCGTATGGCGCGAAGGCGCATCCGGCGGCCCCGCGGATCGGCGAGCCGGGCAGGGCGCCCGCCTGCAGGTAGAACACGCCTTGGGCGGCGACGATCTTGCCGTCTTTGGTGGCGCCGATGCGCACGGTGCTCATCGACCCGGAGGTCGGACCCGTGGCCCGCATCACCTCCTCGCGGGTCATCACCATCTTGACCGGGCGGCCGGACTTCTTCGAGAGAATGGTCGCCAGCGGCTCGAGATAGATGATGGTCTTGCCGCCGAAACCCCCGCCGATCTCCGCCGGAATGGCGCGGATATCGCTTTGCGGCAGGCCCGTCAGAAAGGAGGTCATCGCCCGGACCATGAATTGGCCCTGACTGGAGCTCCAGATCGTGGTCCTACCGTCCGAGGCCACGCTGACCAGACAGGCGTGGTTCTCGATATATCCCTGATGGATCGGGCGGGTGTTGAAGTCGCGCTCGATCACCACATCGGCTTTGGCGAAACCGGCGTCGATGTCGCCCAGCTTATGCTCCAGCGTGCCGGCGATATTTGACGGCTTGCCTTCGAACTGGATGAAGTCGTGAAGGATCGGCGCATCCGGTTTGATCGCGTCTTCGATTTCGATCGCCCAGGGCAGAACCTCGTAGTCGACCTCGATCAGCTTGCACGCCTCGGCGGCGATCGCCTCAGTGGTGGCGGCGACAGCGGCGATCGGGTGGCCGTGAAACAGGGCCTTCTCCCGCGCCATCACGTTACGGCACATCCATCGCATGTCCTGAATACCCAGCGGCACAGGCGTGTCGACCGGGAAGTCGACGATGTCTTTCGCGGTGACGACGGCCTTCACCCCGGCCAACGCCTCCGCCTTGGATGTGTCGATCGAGATAATCCTGGCATGTGGATGCGGGCTGCGCAGAACCTTGCCCCAGATCATTCCGGGCATGTTGGTGTCGGCGGCGTAGGCGGCCCGTCCGGTGACCTTGTCGGCGCCGTCGGGACGGATCGTGCTTTTGCCGATCCAGCTGTTGGTCATCTCGTTCATCGTGCTGCCTCCCGCATTTCGGCGGCCGTATCGAGCACCGCGTGGACAATCTTGTCGTAGCCCGTGCACCGGCACAGGTTGCCGGCGAGCCAATACCGGACCTCTGTTTCCGTCGGGTTCATATTCTGCTCCAGAAGGGACTTCGCCGCGACCAGCATGCCCGGCGTGCAGATGCCGCACTGCAGGGCCGCCAACTCCAGGAACTTCTGCTGCAGGGGATGAAGTTTCTCGCCTTGGGACATGCCCTCGATCGTCTCGATCTCGGCCCCGTCGGCCTCCACCGCCAGCATCAGGCAGGCGCAGACAAGACGGCCGTCCAGTGTGACGCTGCAGGCACCGCAATCGCCGGTCGCACAGCCTTCCTTGGACCCGGTCAGGCCCAGAGGACCGCGCAGCACGTCCAGCATGGTGTCGCTCGCCTCGCAGAGGAACTCCGACGGCTCGCCATTTACCGTTGTTGAAACATGAAGCTTTGCCATGATCTTAACTCCTTCCAGCGCGGTCAGCGGCGATGCCGGCAGTGCGCTTCAGCAGCACGCCGGCCACCTTCGTGCGATAAACAATGGTCCCACGCTTGTCGTCGATCGGATGACAGGCGGCGCGGCAGGCGGTGGCTGCGGCTTCCAGTGCCGCATCGTCCAGTTTCGAGCCGATCAGCGCCTTGGCCGCGTCCTCGACCAGCACCACGGTCGGCGCAACGGCGCCGAGGGCCACTCTGGCCGCGGTGCAGACACCGTCCTTCATGGATAGGTTCACGCCACATCCGACCACGGCAATATCCATTTCCGTACGTGGGATCATCCGAAGATAGGCGTCGCTCGAGCCCGGCGCCCGCGGCGGCAGGGTGAAGCTGACCAGGATCTCGCCGGGGGCGAGGTTCGTGCGGCCGGGACCGACCGGCACCGCTTCCACCGGTATGTCGCGTCGCCCGCCCGGACCTTGCACGGTCACGGTGGCGCCGGCCGCGATCATCGCAGGAACACTGTCGCCGGCGGGAGACCCGTTGCAGAGATTTCCCCCTGCGGAGGCCCGTCCCTGTATCTGGGTCGAGCCGATCAGGTTCAGGGCTTCCAGAACCCCGGGCCAGACCTTGCCGAATGTCGGGTGCTCCGCCAGAACGGCGCCGGACACCGCGGCCCCGACACGGAATCCACCTTCCGGTGTTTCTGATATTTCAGTGAGTTCTGAAATTTTCTTAATGTCTAATATCAGACCTGGGCTGATCATTCCGGACCGCATTTGCACCAAGAGGTCGGTGCCTCCAGCCAGAATGCGCGCGGCCCCCGCCGCGTCGGCGTATGCGCTGACCGCTTCGTCGAGCGTGTGCGGCGCCAAATATCGGATATCGGTCATGAGGCTTCCCGTCATCGTTTCCTGAGCCCGTCTTCCCTCCTTGGATCGGAGATTTTGTCATTTCAAATTCGCGGGCCGGACAAGGCTACGCCGGTACGGTCGACAGGAACAGTCCCTTGCGCCGGAACGAGTGCCCTCACGATGGGAGACGGATGACCGGCACGGCAAGACAGGCGCTCGGGCCATTGATCCGTGCTCACTCGTCGAACTCCCCTTACGGTAGCGTCGCGGCATCTGGTCCGTCATGCTGGCGTCCAAAGATCGGGAGAATGACATGGACGAGTGGAAGCCGAATTTCAGTTTGGACGGGCGGGTCGTTCTGGTGACCGGCGGGTCTCGCGGGTTGGGACAGGCGATGGCACGGGCCTTGGCGGCCAGCGGCGCTACGGTGGTCTTGAACGGCCGCTCGTGTGGACCGTTGGAGCAGGAGCGCGACGCCATCCGGGCCGCCGGCTATAACGCGGATTTCGCGGCGTTCGCCGTTGACGACGCCGCTGCCGCGAAGGCTGGCATACACGAGGTGGCAAAGCGCCATGGCGGGCTGTACGGGCTGGTGAACAATGCGGGGCATCAGCGGCGGCACCCGATCGAGGAGATGACCGATGAGGCCTTCGAGGACGTGGTCGCGGTTCACCTGACGGCTGCATTCCGCCTGATGCGGGAAGCGGTCGCAATCATGCGGGCCAATCCCGGCGGCCCGATCGGCCGGATCGTCTCGACCAGTTCGGTGACCGCCTCCCATGGCCGCAAGAACGTTTATCCCTATGCGGCGGCGAAATCTGGTTTGGAGGCGATGGCGCGGGTCGGGGCGGCCGAGTTCGGGGCCGAGGGCATAACCTGCAACGCGATCGCGCCCGGATATTTCTTGACTGAGATCAACACGCCCTTGCTGGACGACAAGGCCTTCACCGACTGGGTGACAGGCCGGACGCCCGCCGGACGCTGGGCCGACCCGTCGGAACTGGGTGGGGCGGTCACCTTTCTGATGTCGCCGGCAGCCTCCTACGTCAACGGTCATGTCTTGGTCGTGGATGGGGGCATGACGGCCGTTCTCTAGGCCCTTTCGGAGGATGTGCAAGGGGGTTTCCACGGGCACATTTTGCCTTATTGTGGCGCAGCGGGACGGCAGGAGCCGCCGGGTGTCTTTTGTGTGGGAGCGACCATGTGCGGGATTGTCGGGCTCTATCTGAAATCCGAAACGTTGTCTGACGATCTGGGCCGATTGACGGCATTGATGCTGCACGAGATGCGGGGACGCGGTCCCGATTCAGCCGGTTTTGCGGTCTATGGGAGCCCGGAATCCGGCTCGAAGCTCGTCTTGCTGTCGGAGACGGACGCGGTTAACTGGACAGAGATCGGACACCGTCTTGAGGCGGCTCAGGGGGCTGCGATCGACATCTCGCCGATCGCCAATCATGCGGTGCTGCGGACGGAAGGCGACGGGCAGGCGGCGCGGGATTGGCTGATCGCGCATGCGCCGGAGGTGACTGTCCTTTCGGTCGGACAATCCATTGAACTGTTCAAAGGCATCGGCGACCCGGATCTGGTGGCGGAGCGGTTCGGTCTGGCGGGTCGGTCCGGAACCCATGCGATCGCGCATACCCGCATGGCGACGGAGTCCGCCGTGACCACTGCGGGCTCCCATCCGTTTTCCACCGGCGCGGACACCTGTCTGGTCCACAATGGGTCGCTCTCCAATCACAACGGGCTGCGCCGTCGGCTGGAGAATTCCGGCGAGCGGTTCCAGACCGAGAACGATTCCGAGGTGGCGGCGGGCTATCTCGCCGCCCGGATGCGGTCCGGCGACACCCTGTCGGAAGCGGTTAAGGCAGCGCTGAAGGATCTCGACGGGTTCTACACCTTCGCGATCGGGACCGCTGAGGGTTTCGCCGTGGTACGGGATCCCATCGCCTGCAAGCCGGCGGTGATGGCGGAGACCGACGACTGGGTCGCGATGTCTTCGGAGTTCCGTGCAATCGCCAAGCTCCCGGGGGTTGAGCACGCGCGGATCTGGGAGCCGAAACCCTCACAGATCTATTCCTGGAGCCGATCGGCGTGAGTGTCGAAACCCTGAGCAATACAGCCCTCGATCTCAGCACTTTGTCGGTGCGCGAGATCAACCGAACCCTTCATGCGGCCGAGACGGGCGCCTTTACCCTCCTGCACCCGAACGGCGCCCATGCGCTGGCGTGTGGGCTGAACGCGCCGATCGACGTTTCGATCCAGGGACATGCCGGCTACTACTGCGCTGGCATGAACAAGGCCGCCACGGTCACGATCGACGGCACCGCCGGAACGGGGCTCGCCGAGAACATCATGTCCGGCACCGTGCGGGTGACCGGTGACGCGAGCCAGTCAGCCGGCGCGTCGGGCCATGGCGGGCTGGTGGTGATCGAAGGTGATGCCTCCGCGCGCTGCGGCATCTCCATGAAAGGGGTCGATATCGTGGTCGGCGGATCCGTCGGTCACATGTCGGCCTTCATGGCGCAATCGGGCATCCTGGCGGTCCTGGGCGACGCGGGCGAGGCCCTGGGGGACTCGATCTACGAGGCCCACATCTATGTCCGCGGCACGGTCGCGGGCCTCGGCGCGGATTGCATAGAGAAGGAGATGCGGGCCGAGCACGTTGCCGAACTGCGCGCGCTGCTGGACCGGGCCGGATATCCGGATATCGAACCGGCCAGCTTTCGGCGCTACGGATCCGCCCGCAGCCTCTACCATTTCAACGTCGACAATGTCGGCACCTACTAAGGCTTCGCGATGACCGCTGCTCCGAAGAACCCACGAACCGCTCCCCGCAAATCCGCGACCTTCGACGAGCACACCTTATCGGAGATCAGGCGGGCGGCGGCGACGGGGATTTACGATATCCGCGGCGCGGGGGCCAAGCGGGCGCTGCCGCATTTCGACGATCTGCTCTTTCTCGGCGCGTCGATCTCCAGGTATCCGCTGGAAGGGTACCGCGAGACCTGCAGGACCGATGTGGTGCTGGGCGACCGGTTCGCCTCCAAGCCGATCCATCTGAAGATTCCGATCACGATCGCCGGGATGAGCTTTGGCTCCCTCTCCGCCCAGGCCAAGGAGGCGCTGGGGCGCGGGGCGTCGGCGATGGGGACCTCGACCACCACCGGCGACGGCGGCATGACAGAGGAGGAGCGGGGCCACTCGAGCCAACTGGTCTACCAGTATTTGCCGTCCCGCTACGGCATGAACCCGGACGATCTGCGTCGCGCCGATGCGATCGAGGTGGTGATCGGCCAGGGAGCGAAGCCGGGCGGAGGCGGCATGCTGCTCGGTCAGAAGATCGGGGCCCGTGTTGCCGAGATGCGCAACCTGCCCGAGGGGATCGACCAACGCTCGGCCTGTCGCCATCCGGACTGGACCGGCCCCGACGATCTTGAGATCAAGATCCAGGAACTCCGGGAGATCACAAACTGGGAGAAGCCGATCTACGTGAAAGTCGGCGCCTCGCGGCCCTATTACGACATTGCGCTCGCGGTCAAATCGGGAGCCGATGTGGTCGTGCTCGACGGCATGCAGGGCGGGACGGCGGCGACCCAGGACGTCTTCATCGAACATGTCGGTATTCCAATACTCGGCGCGATCCGCCCGGCGGTGGCGGCCCTGCAGGAATTGGGCATGCACCGCAAGGTTCAGCTTGTGGTCTCGGGCGGGGTCCGAAACGGGGCCGATGTCGCGAAATGCCTGGCGCTGGGGGCGGACGCGGTCTCCATCGGGACGGCCGCCCTGGTGGCCATCGGCGATAACGACCCGCGTTGGGAGGCCGAGTACAACGCGCTCGGCACCACGGCAGGGGCCTACGATGATTGGCACGAGGGCAATGATCCGGCTGGAATCACCACCCAGAATCCCGAATTGGCCTCCCGGCTCGATCCGATTGAGGCGGGCCGGCGCCTTGCCAACTATTTGGCCGTTCTGACATTGGAGTGTCAGACCATCGCGCGGGCCAATGGCAAGTCGGATGTGCGCAATCTGGAGCCGGAGGATCTTGTGGCCCTGACGGTCGAGGCGGCGGCGATGGCACGGGTGCCGCTGGCGGGCACCGACTGGATACCGGGTCACAACGGCCGTTAGGGCACGAGCCGGAGGTTATCTCGAATCAACTGCGAAGAGGGGCGGCGGAATGGCGATCAATCTGGCGAGTGAGGCGAAGAAGCGTGGCATCGAGTATTTCCTGATTTCCTTCGTCGATCTGTTCGGTGTGATGCGGGCCAAGCTGGTCCCGGCCTCGGCAATCGCCGACATGGCGAAAGACGGTGCCGGCTTCGCGGGGTTCGCCGCCTGGCTGGATCTGAATCCCGCCCATCCGGATATGTTCGCCATTCCCGACCCCGATAGCCTGATACAGCTGCCGTGGAAGCCGAGTGTCGGTTGGGTGGCGGCGGATCTGTACATGGACGGCAAACCGCTGGACCAGGCCCCCCGCAACACCCTCAAGCGTCTGGTCGCAACCGCCGCAAAGCAGGGCTACCGCCTGAAGCACGGGGTGGAGTGCGAGTTCTTCCTGATCACGCCGGACGGCCGGTCGCTCGCCGATGCACAGGATTCCCAGGGCAAGCCCTGTTACGATATCGAGGCGCTGATGCGCCGGTACGACGTGATCACCGAGATCTGCGACGCCATGCAGGCCCTCGGCTGGGGGCCGTATCAGAACGATCATGAGGATGCCAACGGCCAGTTCGAAATGAACTGGGATTACGCCGACTCCCTGGTGACCGCCGACCGGCACGCGTTCTTCAAGTACATGGCGAAGTCGATTGCCGAGAAGCACGGGCTCCGCGCAACCTTCATGCCGAAACCCTTCAGCCATCTCACCGGTAACGGCTGCCATGCCCATGTCAGCCTGTGGGACACCGCCGGCAAGAAAAGCCTTTTCTCGGATTTCAAGGGCGAACTCGGGATTTCCGAGCTGGGCTATCACTTCCTGGGTGGCGTGATGGGACATGCGGCCGCCCTGTGCGCCATCGCAAATCCGACCGTTAATTCCTACAAGCGCCTGAACGCGCCGGTCACAGCCTCGGGTGCGACCTGGTCGCCGAACACCATCACCTATGGCGGCAACAACCGGACTCATATGGTTCGGATCCCCGATGCCGGGCGGTTCGAGGTGCGTCTGGCCGACGGTGCTGTGAATCCCTATCTGCTGCCGGCGGCCGTCTTGGCGGCGGGGCTCGACGGGATCGCCAAGAAGTCCGATCCCGGAAAACGCATCGATCTCGATATGTATGCGGAACGGGACAAGGTTCGGGGTGTCAAAATGCTGCCACTGAACCTGCTGGACGCCCTGCGCGCGCTCGAGAAGGACCGGACCCTGAGGTCCGTGATCGGGGAGGAGACCATGTCTGCGCTGATCAAGCTGCGCATGCAGGACTGGAACGCCTATTCCCGTGAACTGACGGAGTGGGAGCGCGCGAACACCCTCGATTGCTGAGGGCTGCGCCTACGCGTTCCTGCTGAATACGGTTGTCCCGCCGATCAGGGTCTGCTCGACCTGAATGTCGCGGATCTCGGCATGGGGGATCGAGAAGTAGTCCCGGTCGAGGATGGCGATGTCCGCGAGTTTCCCGACTTCGAGGGAACCCTTGAGATGCTCCTCCCGGCCGGAATGCGCTCCGAGCCAGGTATAGGCGTTCAGCGCCTCGGTCGGGGTGATGGCTTGGCTGGAGTCGAGATCACCGCCGGTATCCGACTTGCGGTTGACCATCGACCAGAGGGCCAGGAACGGGTTGGCCTGACACACCATGGCATCGGAATGGCCGGGAGCCGGAATACCGGCATCGATCATCGCGCGATGGGGCCACATCCTGGCCATCGCCTGCTGCCCACGGTTGGCGATATAGGCATCCCCCAGATCGTACATGAACCCGGTGGCGGAACTGTCGATCACGCCCAGGGTCTTCAGACGTTTCTCGAGCGGCTCGGTGACATAGCAGCAGTGTTCGACCCGCATCCGGTGGTCGGCTACCGGGTGCTGTTCCAGACAATGCTCAATCGCATCCAGGGCGAAGTCGATTCCGCGATCCCCAACACCTTCGATCATCACCTGCAACCCGGCCTTGTGAGCGGACAGCGCCCGATCTTTCAAATCGTCCAATTCGTAAAGGAGCACTCCGGTGTTCGGGTCCGGCTCGCCCGCAACCTTCTTGCCGACATAGGGATCGTGGTAGGCCGCCGTCCGGCCGGAGGTGGAGCAGTCGGGGCACCATTCGACCCCGATGATCCGGACCCGGTCGTCGCCGAAACCGGACCGGATACCGGCCGCGATATAGGATTCGACCAGGCCGATCTCCCGGCCCGAGACGATGATCCCGACCCGCATGGCAAGCCGTCCTTCGTCCTTCATCATCTGATAGGCCTGGATCGCCTTTGAGGGCGTCAGCGAGTTGTAGACCGAGGTTATTCCCAAGGCCGTCCACTCGGCGAAAACACGCTCCAGACCCGACGCGATCGAGGCGGTGGTATCCCCGGCATGCACCCGGTCGAGGAACAGGTGCGCCGCCGTCTCACGGACCAGCCCCGTCAGTTTTCCGGTCTCAGGGTGCAGGTCGAAGCTGCCGAATGGCGGCGGGGTGGTGGTCTCGTCGATGCCGAGCTCCGCGAAGGCCCGGCTGTTGGCGAGACCGATATGGCCATCGGTTCTGAGGATGAACAGCGGTCGTCCCTTGGCGGCCGCGTCCAGTTCGGCGAGGGTCGGGTAGCCGCCCGACTTATTCTCGTTCAATCGATATCCGGCGATCCAGTCGTCCGGTCCCAGGTCATCAGCGACCGAGGCGATCCGGGCCAGCAGGGCGTCCCGGCTCTGAATGCGGTCCGGACTCAGCAGTTCCCAGGACGCAAGCCGTGCGGCATAGGCGTCCGGATGGCAGTGGCTGTCGACGATGCCGGGAATGGCTGTCCGGCCGGCCAGGTCAATCCGTTCGGTGCCGGTCCCGATCAGCGCCTCGATCTCCGCATCGGATCCGAGCGCGATGATCCGTCCATCGCGCGCGGCCAGCGCCTGCACGAAGCCGCCGCCGTCTCCGACACCGTCCGGCGCCATGGTCGCGATCTTTCCGGATGTCAGAACGAGATCGGCGGCGAGGGAGGCCGGGACGGGCATGGAGGGAACTCCTGATCTTGCGGGAAACGAACGAGGTGGTGATAGTATTCATGTATTCATCCGAGGATCGCAAGAATGAACCCGTCCGACCCGTCGATCCAAGTCCTCGCCGATCCCTATCCCTGGCCGCTCGAAGACCTCCCCGCGGTCCAGATGGCCCTGGTCGTCATCGATATGCAGCGGGATTTCTGCGATCCCGGCGGCTATGTGGCGGGATTGGGTGCCGACCTGGCACCCTTGCGGGCTCCGATTGCGCCGATTTCCCAGTGCCTCGCGGCAGCGCGGGCCGCCGGTCTCCTGGTGGTCCACACCCGCCAGGGTTACCGTGCCGATCTGTCCGACCTGCCGGCCTGGCGCCGCCTGAAATTCGACAGGTTCGGATCCGCCGTCGGCAAGCCGGGACCGTTGGGCCGGGTGCTGATCCGGGGTGAAGCCGGATTCGAGACCATCGAGGAGCTTGCGGCGCTGCCGGGCGAACCCATGGTCGACAAGACCGCCAACGGGGCCTTCACCGGCACCGACCTGGATGTGGTTCTGCGGGCCAGGGGCGTGCGGGCCATAGCCTTCGCCGGCAACACGATCGATGTCTGCGTGCACACGTCGCTTCGGGAGGCGAACGACCGGGGCTACCAGTGTCTGCTCCTGTCCGATTGCTGCGGCGCGATCGAGCCCGGGTTGCACGACTGGGCGATCCGATCCGTACAGATAGAGGGCGGGGTGTTCGGCTCGGTCGGCACCTCTCGGGATTTCGTTTCAGCACTCTCCAGCTAGACCAAAAGGGACTCACACATGCTTCCAGGCCCGACGTTTCCGAACATGCCGACCGCCAGCAACTGGTTCGCGATTGAATGGCTGCCGCACGGAATCCTGCGCATCTGGGAGCCTCATGTCTCGCGGCTGCTGCGGGCGAACATGTTCCTGGTACGCGGCCGGGACCGGGATCTCCTGGTCGATTCCGGAATGGGTGTGTGCAGTCTTCGGGAGTTCCTGCAGCCGTTTCTGGACAAGCCGCTGATTCATGTGGTCAGCCATACCCATGTCGATCACATCGGCTCGACCCATGAATTCGGTGCATCGGGGTTCGACGGCGAGATCGTCATGCATCCGATTGAGGCACCGAAGCTGGAACTCGGTATCACGGACATGAAACTGTCCTATGACGGCTACTCCGCCGAACGAAAGGAGGAGCTGCGGCGATCGGGTTTCGACGTGTCCGGCGCTCTGATCGCAGCGCGCCCCAGCCCTGATTTCGACCCGGACTCCTGGAGCATTCCCGGTGTGTCGCCAACGCGTCTGGTCGAGGAGGGTGATGTGATCGACCTCGGCGACCGCAGCTTCGAGGTTCTGCACACGCCGGGTCATAGTCCCGGTTCGATCTGCCTTTGGGATCCGTCGCTCGGAATTCTGATCGGCGGAGACGCGATCTATGACGGGTTGCTGATCGACACGCTGCCCGATAGCGATCCCGCTATCTATTCCGAGACTATAAGGAAATTAAGACAACTAAAAGTTAAAACAGTTCATGGCGGTCATAGAGAAAGCTTTGGATCAGAAAAATTCCTGGCCTTGATTGATAATTATTTAGGCAAATAATGCCTAAACTACGTTCTTGCGATTAGTTTGCCCAAACAGTTAGCATCCATCTGGACGTCATCGAGAGAGGGGAAGCGCAGTGCCGGATGGATCAAATGGAACTCGGTCCGGTCACGCACTGTCGCTGCGGTCCTTGTCCAAGCATTACGGCTCCTTGGCGGCGGTCGACAATGTCGACCTGGATATCCCGCACGGCTCCTTTCTGACGCTGCTGGGACCGTCCGGATCGGGAAAGACCACGATCCTGATGTCGATTGCCGGGTTTGTGGAACCGAGCGGCGGCCAGATCCTCCTCGACGATACCGACATTACGCGCCGCCCCCCCGACAAACGAAACTTCGGGATGGTGTTCCAGGGCTACGCGCTGTTTCCGCACATGACCGTCGCGGAAAACATCTGGTTTCCGTTGAAAGTCCGGGGCATCTCCAAATCTGCGGCCGGCGACAAGATCCGAGCGGCGCTCGAACTCGTGCAGTTGGGGCATTTGGCGGATCGTTACCCGTCGCAATTGTCGGGCGGTCAGCAGCAGCGCGTTGCCCTGGCCCGGGCGCTCGTGTTCGAACCGGATCTGCTGCTGTTGGACGAGCCGCTCTCGGCGCTCGACAAGAAACTGCGTGCCGATCTGCAGTGGGAGCTCAAGTCTCTGCACCAGCGCTTGGGCACCACGTTCATCTACGTGACCCACGATCAGGAAGAAGCGCTCTCGATGTCGGACGAGATCGTGATCCTCCGTGACGGCAAGATCGAACAGCAGGGTGGCCCCGGGTTGCTCTACGAGAAGCCGGCCACGCGGTTTGTCGCGGATTTTCTTGGCAAGTCGAACTTTCTGACGGGCAAGATCACTGAGATAACGGCCGATGGATTTGCCTACGACGTGGGTGGTCACAGCCTTGTCCAAGACGGCAAACCCGCGGCCTCTCTCCACGACACGGTGCTGGTGGCCCTGCGCCCCGAGAAGATCAGCCTGTCGCCGGACCGCTCTCAGATGCCCAACGCCCTGCAGGGGCGGATTTCCGCCTTCAACTATTTCGGCGCCGCCTATCACTTTCAAATTCAGACCGAGGGTTTGGGTGAGGTGATCGCAACCGTGCCCGCCTGGACTTGCGCCATAGACCCCACGGTCGGCGGTGAGATCTGGCTGGGCTGGGAACCGAACGCGTCGGTGACGGTGCGCGAAAGTTAGGACTTGAAGCAACGCGTGCCGCGCCACTGTCGGGACGCAAACCAAAGGAGTCTGTGATGAGTTTGATCAAAACGCTCTACGAGAAAGATCTTTATCCCGAGATCGAGGACAGCGCGGAGAGCGATTTCGCGCGGGACTGCATCCAGATCGCCTCCGAGCGTCTGGCAAAGGGCGAAATCGACCGTCGGACCTTCATGAAGGCGATCGCCTTTTTGGGAGCGGCCCCCGCTGTGATGACGCTTGGCGGCAAGACCGCGCAGGCGGCCGAGGAAGTGGTCGTCGTGAACTGGGGCGGCCCGGCCGTTGAAGCCTATACGCAAGCCTTCGGCGTTCCGTTCGAGAAGGCGACCGGCGTGAAGGTCGTGATCGACGGAACCGGCCCGCTCGGCTCCAAGATCAAGGCGATGGTCGACGCGAATGCCGTGACCTGGGACGTCTGCGACACCGGTACCGGCACCACACTGGTCCTCGAGAAGCAGGGCGTGCTTCAGAAGATCGACTACGGCATCGTCGACAAGTCGAAGATGCAGGAGAAGTTCGCCTACGAGTACGGCTGCGCGAACTACATGTTCAGCTTCATCCTGGCCTACAACAAGACCAAGGTGCCGTCCGCTCCGACCGGCTGGGCGGACTTCTGGGATCTCGAGAAGTTCCCAGGCTACCGGACCCTTCGGAAGCAGCCGAACGGCATGCTGGAAGCCTGCATGATGGCCGCCGGCAAGGATAAGGACTCGATCTATCCGATCGATCTCGATCTGGCCATCGGCAAGCTGAAGGAGATCAAGGACTACGTCATCGCATGGGGATCGGGTTCGCAGAGCCAGGAGCTGTTCCGGACCGGCGAAGTCATCATGGGCGACATCTGGCACACCCGCGCCAATCTGTTGAACCAGGAAACCAATGGCGACGTCACCTGGACCTGGGAACAGGGAATCGTGACCGCCGGAATGTGGAACGTTCCGAACAACAATCCGGCAGGAACCAAGACCGCGATGGAGTTCATCGCGTCCGCGCAGGACCCCGAGCAGCAGCTTGTGCTGTTCAACGCGATGGGCAACGGCCCGGCCAATCCGGCCGCCGCTGCCCAGGTCCCGGACGACAAGAAGTACATCGACCCGGGCCAGCCGGAGAACCTTGCCAAGCAGGTCCTGCAGAACGGTCCCTGGTACCAGGAAGACAGCGGCGTTCGGAACCTGACCAACGACGAGTTGTCCCGCGAGATGTGGCTCGACGCCTTGTCGTCCTGATCTCGGTCCGACCTAGCAACGAGCATCAGCGGGTCCCGCATGCACGCCTCATTGTCCCGTGTCTATTGGCTTCTGATCGCGCCTGCGGTCCTGCTGATGCTCGTCTTCTACATCTATCCGCTGGTCCAGGTTCTCTGGATCAGCGTTACGGATCCGGTGCCTGGATTCGGCAACTATATGGAGCTGATTGATCGGCCGCTGATCCACCGGATTTGGATCACCACCCTGCGGATCTGCGTGATCACCACCTCAATCACCGTGATCGCCGGGTATGCCGTCGCCTATGCCATGGCCCAGGTGGGAGAGCGTCAGCGCACCTGGATGATGTTCTGCCTGCTGCTGACCTTCTGGCTCAGCGTTCTGATCCGGGCTTTTGCCTGGGTGATGCTGCTGCGGACCCAGGGCATCGTGAACACCGGTCTGCAGGAAATGGGGCTGATCGACGAGCCGCTGCGCCTGGTTCGGAACGAGTTCGGGGTGATCGTCGGCATGGTGCATTTCATGCTGCCGCTAGCGGTGCTGCCGATCTACTCGAACATGACGGGGATCGAAGCCCGTCTGGTCAGCGCCGCCCGCGGGCTCGGCGCGTCCCCCTTCGAGGCGTTCTTCAATATCTATCTCCCGCTCAGCAAGCCGGGGATCATCGCTGCCACCATCCTGGTTTTTGTGTTTTCCCTCGGCTTCTTCATCACGCCGGCGCTGTTGGGTGGCGGCAAGGTGGTGATGATTTCGGAATACATTCAGGTCAGTTTTGAGGAGACCCTGCGCTGGGGGCAGGCGACCATGCTGGCGTCCACGCTGCTGTTCTCTGTGCTGCTCTCGCTCGCGCTGGTCGCGCGCTTCGTGGATCTGAAGAAAGTGTTCGGTGCGCGATGAAGAAGGATCCCCGCGTCGTCTTCGGCCGCTGCATGATGCTTGGACTTGCCTGGACCGTGCTGGCCTTCCTGGTCGTGCCGATGGCGATCGTGGTGCCGGTCTCGTTCACCGACCAGTACTTTCTGTCCTTGCCCAAGGAAGGTCTGTCTCTGCAGCATTATGCTGCCTTCTTCGAGAAGGACATTTGGATCTCGGCGACCCTGGACAGCCTGATCGTCGCGATTGCCTCGACCATATGTGCGCTGTTCCTCGGCACCCTGTGCGCCATCGGATGCTGGCGGCTGGCCAGCAACCGGGCCGAAATGGTGCGCACATTCATGCTGACCCCGATCATTGTGCCGACCATCGTTCAGGCCCTGGCGATGTACCGGTTCTGGATCGATCTCGGAATCATGGACACATATTTCGGCCTGATCCTGGCGCACACCCTGATCGCGGTCCCCTATGTGGTGGTGACGGTCTCGTCGTCGCTGGCGAATTTCGACGTGCGGTTGGAGCAGGCGTCGCGAAATCTGGGCGGGTCGACCTCCCAGACGATCCGCTGGGTGATTGTTCCAAGCATCATGCCGGGCATATTGTCCGGCGCGTTGTTCGCCTTCACCATCTCGTTCGACGAGATCGTGGTGGCGCTCTTCATCACCAGCCGCAATGTCTACACCCTGCCCAAGCGGATCTGGGACGGTATTCAGGATCACCTCGATCCCACAATCGCCTCGATCGCGACCATGCTGATCGCGATCACCCTGGCGCTGTTGCTGACGGAGCTTTGGGCCCGGCAGAGACAGCGCGCCAAACGGACCGCCAGGATCGACATCGGCGGCGAATGATGGACGGCGTTCACGACCCGGCCCCGGCGACCGCTGGAGGACGGCCCTAGACGGAGACGACAATGGCCGCGGATATCTCACCCGCAAAGCGGACCGCCATCGACTGGGTCGATGCGCAGGCGGACTCCCTCTCGCGCGACCACATGGAGATCTGGCATCTGCATGAACCGTCCTGGCGCGAGTACAAATCGGCAGCTTGGTATGTCCAACGGCTACGCGCGGAAGGGTTCGAGGTCGAGGCCGGATCGGCGGGGATGCCGACGGCCTTCTGCGCGACCTGGGAGTCTGGAACCGGCGGACCGACGATTTCCTGCTATGCCGAGTACGATGCCGTGGTCGGGAGCAGCCAGGACCCGGTTCCCTACCGCAAGCCCAGGGACGGGGTGCATCCTTACGCTGCGGGCCACACCGATCCCCATTCGGCCCTGGGACTGGGCGGATTGACCGGTGCGTTGGCCATGCAGGCGGCGATGAAGGCGCACAACATCGCCGGGCGGATCAAATTCTTCGGTGAGCCGGCAGAAAAGATGTGCGGCTCCAAACCGATACACGCCTCCCATGGGTATTACGACGATATCGACGCGCTGATCAGCTTCCATCCGACCTCTCTTCCGGCGCTGTCGAACACGGTGATCTGGGACACCCATTGCGGCTGCTACTGGTCGAAGATCTACACCTTCGAATGCCGCGATCCCGAGACCTGGGGGTCAGCGGGGGAGCGGGCCGGCGCGCGCAACAGCCACTCCATCGCCCGCGCCCCGGCGGCGATGGACGCCCTGTGCCTGATGTACACCACGACGAAATACACCAAGGAGAACATGCTGCCGCACCATGGCAGCTGGACCCTGAACGAAGCGGTGCTGAACGGCGGCTTTGCGACCGCCGACAATCTGCCGCCGCGTTTCGCGCAGATCCAATACGCCTGGCGGTGCCCCTCGATCGAAATGGCGGAGTCGATCGAGCGGGTGCTGGACGGCAATGCCGAACATGTCGGACGGTTGACCCACTGCGACTGGCGTTCGGATTGGGTCACCAAGACGCGGCCGGGGATGGCCAATCACGCGCTGGCCGAGATCACTTACGAGAATTTCAAGACGGTCGGCGCTCCAAGGTTCTCCGAGGAGGCCAAGGAATTCGGCCGAGAGATGATCCGCAATCTCGGCTATGACGCACCGGACGAGCCGTTCCCGGAAATTCTCGAGGAACTGGTCGATCCGCGGGACGGTGAGGCGCAACTGCGCGCCATGCTGCCGTCCTGGCAGACCAATTACACCTCCGACGACTACACCGATATGACGTGGCATACGCCGACGGTCCGGCTCTATGTCGGCCGGGCCGCCTTGAAAGCCCCGGCGCCCGGCGTGCGGGTGCCGCATTGGTGCCATTGCGCGCTGGGCGGACTGCCTGCGGCGATGGACCCGATGTTCCTGACGGCGGGGAAGGTGATCGCCACGACCGGGCTGGAGCTGATGCTCGACCCCGAAGCTCTGGCCGGGTGCCGAACGGAATTCGAGGGGCGCACCGGCGGCGGGGTCGGCGGAACCGCTTGGGTGCCGCCTCTGCTGGGCAAGAACTGTCCCGCTCCGATTCACTATCCGTGGCCGGAGTACATTGAAACGGAGCGGGGCCGCGAATGGATGCTGCCGACGCCGCCCGTCTGAGCCAGAGAATCCAAAGGAGCCAAGCCAAATGGGTGCCGTAAGCGAGTTCGAATACCGCTACAACATGACCATCAAGGCCTTCCCGTCCCATGCCGAACCGGTCTTCGAGAGCCCGGCTCAGCAGGAGACGGTCTGGGGTCGGAACTGGGGGTGCGACAATGATGTCGGGCAGCTTCGCACGGTTCTGATGCATCGCCCCGGCGAGGAAATGAAGATCCTGGATCCCAGCAAGCGGCTGGAACATCTCGGATCCTATGGCGATCCGGACGGACAGACCTGGTATTGGCGCGGCGATGTGATCCATACGATGGAGGAGTTGCAGGAGCAGCACGACGGCCTTGCCGATGCGCTCCGTGCCGAAGGTGTCGAGGTCGTCTACCTCAAGCGCTGCGCACCCGGAAAGCACAAGGCGATCTACACCCGCGATTCCTGCATCGGCGTGAAGGGCGGGGCGATCGTCACCCGGTTGGGCCCGATCGTTCGCCGGGGAGAGGAGGCACCGGTCACCGAGACTCTGGGCTCAATCGGAATGCCAATCCTTCGGACAATCCATGGATCCGGTCTGATGGAAGGCGGCAGTTTTGTCTTGCTGAATCCGAAGACCGCCGTGATCGGCCGCTCCTCACGGGTCAACGAGGAGGGTACCCGTCAGGTCGAGGAAGTGCTCAACGCCGAGGGTGTCGAGTTGCTCCGGGTCGACCTGACCGGCTATCGGCTCCACATCGACGGGGCGCTGGTTATGGTCGATGTGGATACCGCCATCGTCAATCCGACCCAGCTTCCGTTCTGGTTCCTGGAGAAACTCAAGGAACTGAACATTCGCACCATCGAAGTTCATCCGGACGACCCGACCGGTGTGGTGAATTGCCTCGCCGTCAAGCCGGGGCGGGTGATCATGGAGGCCGGCGTGTCGCCGCGCACGGCGGAGACCATGGACAAGCTGGGCATCGAGATCGTGAATGTCGCCTACGACAAGGTGTTCCAGGGCGGCGGCGGCATTCACTGTTCGACCTCGCCGCTGATCCGCGACCCGATCGGGTAACGGATCAGCCGTCCAGACCTGATCCGCCGGTGCCGTCGGCGGCCACGAACCAGTCGCCGATCTCGCTCGAGGTCATGAAGACCACGTCGTCGCGTGCCAGCAGCAGGTCCAGACAGCGCTCGAACTGGTAGGCCAGGTGCGGCACCCCGATCAGATGCGGATGCAGAGCCAGGGTCAGGACTTTCGGTTGGGTGACGGTCTCCCGGTCGAAGATCGCCAGAGTGCCTTCCAGGCGGCGGAACATCTCGTCCGTAGAGCTGTTCTGAACTGCGTAGATCGGCACGTCGTTAAGCTCGAACGTGTAGGGCATGGCGACCATTGGGCCGTGTTCGGTCTTCATCCAGCATGGAAGGTCGTCCAGCAGCCAGTCATGGAGGAACTCGATCCCGTGTTTCTTCAGCAGATCGGGCGTCTCAAGAGTCTCGCCTATGCCTGGGCCGAGCCAGGCCCTGACGGCCTGACCGGAGAGGCCGCGCAGCCGGTCCAGGGATTTGATGATATCGGCTTCCTGATCATCGGACTGCTTCAGGGACTGCTGGAACCAGCCATGGCCGACAAACTCCCACTCCGCTCTCAGCACCGCGTCCGCGATCGCCGGGTAGATGTCGGCGACCTGCGCGTTCATCAGGGCGGAGACCGGCAAGTCACGGGAGCCGACAGCCTCGATGAACCGGGGAAGGCCGCAACGAAGACCGTATTCGACCCATGCGAAGTTCGGCACATCCGGCGGATCGCTTGGCTTCCCATGCGGCGGCGGCAACACGCCCCGCGGCATCGGCCGGTCGAACGGCCAATATTCGATGTTCATTGCCAGATTGACCATGATCGGCTTGCCCGTGTAGGGGGCGAGCGGAGCGCGGTCGCTCGACAGAGAGAACGGGACGCGAGGGTTGGACCACATGGCAGCAGGGCTCCGGAAGTGCTGAGGATGGCCGACGTCGGCCGGAAAGCGACGACTCGATGCCGACGGATCTTCGATCATCGCTGTCATCGTCGGTCGGGGCAATGCTGTCGGACGGTTCGGAGGCGTCATCGGGTATCCGGTGTCCTTCGGCCATGCGGACAGGCCGAAATATCTGACCCGGTATGGCGTTTGGTCTGGGATGCCGGGATCAACCTGTTTAAGAACAACAGATATTGGTCGACGCCGGTCGGTCGAAGGCACAATTCGGAATCGTGGTAGATGTCCCTCATCCTCCTCATCGAGCAGGTTCTTAACGGTCTCCAGTTCGGCGTCATGCTGTTCCTGATGTCGGCGGGGCTGACACTGATTTTCGGCGTGATGGGATTGATCAATCTGGCGCATGGCTCGCTCTACATGATCGGGGCGTTCGCCGCCGCCGCAGTCGCGGGGGCGACCGGGTCCTTCGTGCTGGCCTTGGCAGCCAGCCTTGGTGCCGCTGCCGCAGCCGGTGCGATCATCGAGGTCACGGTGATCCGGCGGCTCTACGATCGGGACCATCTGGATCAGGTGCTGGCCACCTTCGCCCTGATCCTGATCTTCTCCGAGGGAACCCGCTGGGCCTTCGGGTCGTTTCCGCTCTTTCTCGATATTCCGGATTACCTGTCCGGCCCGACTACCCTGCCGGGCGGCATCCAGTACCCGCTGTATCGGCTGGCGATCATTGTCGTGGGGCTTGCGGTGGCGGCCGGCCTGTTCGCGCTGATCGCCTGGACCCGTATCGGCATTCAAATCCGCGCGGGGGAGAGCGACCGGGAGATGATCGGCGCACTTGGCGTCAATATTTCGCGGCTCTACACTCTCGTTTTTGCCTTGGGGGCCGGCCTGGCCGGTCTTGCGGGCGCCTTGATCGGCGCCATCCAGTCCGTCCAGGTGGGCATGGGAGAACCGGTCCTGATCCTGGCGTTCGTCGTGATCGTGATCGGTGGCATCGGGTCCGTGAAAGGGGCGCTGATCGGCGCGCTCCTGGTCGGGCTGACGGATACGCTGGGACGGTTCCTGCTGCCGGTCGTGTTCGGTGCGTTCATGGAGCCATCTGCCGCCACCTCGATCGGCTCGGCGCTGGCGTCGATGGCGATCTACATTCTGATGGCTTCGGTGTTGATCGCAAGACCCCGCGGCCTCTTCGGAGCGGCGTGAGATGCGCCGAGAAACCTGGGTCGGAATCATCCTCGTGCTGGGCTTGCTCGCCGTTCCGCTCTGGGCGCTGGCTGTGGATGAGCCGTATACCATTACGCTTGCCACCCGGGTCGTCATCCTGGCTCTGGCCGGGGTCGGGCTGAACGTGGCGCTGGGGTTGGGCGGACTGGTCAGCCTGGGCCATGCGGTGTTCTTTGGTCTCGGCGGTTACGCCATGGGCATCCTGGCAAGCCACGCGCAGAGCTACACGCCGCTCGCCGAGTGGCCGATCCTGATCGAGGGCAGCAAATCGATGCCGGTGATCTGGCTGGTGGCGTGCGCCGTCTCCGGTCTGGTCGCACTCGCCATCGGAGCGCTCAGTCTGCGGACATCCGGTGTCTATTTCATCATGATCACGCTCGCATTCGGGCAGATGTTCTATTTCTTTTCGATCAGTTGGCCGGCCTATGGCGGTGAGGACGGGTTGTCGATCTATGTTCGGAACGAATTTCCCGGGCTGAACACATTGGATCCGATCCAGTTCTTCGGCGTCTGCTATGTGATCCTGTGTCTGGCCCTGTTGCTTGTATCCAAGCTCTCTCGATCGTCCTTTGGACTGGCGTTGGTGGCGGCGCGGCAGAATGCGGAGCGGGTTCAGGCTGTCGGAATCGAGCCCTATCGGTTGCGACTGGTGGCGTTCGTGATCTCCGGGGTGATCACGGGCCTGGCCGGGGCGCTGTTCGCCGATCTGAACCGGTTCGTCAGCCCTTCGATGTTCACCTGGCAGACATCCGGTGAAATCATGATCTTCGTCATTCTAGGCGGTGTCGGGCGGGTCATGGGACCGGTCGCTGGAGCGATCATGTTCATTCTGCTCGAACATTTTCTCGGCGGATTGAGCGAGTATTGGCACATCTACCTCGGGGCCCTTTTGCTGGGCGTCGTGCTGTTCGCCCGCGGAGGGCTGATCGGGGTGTTGGCGGGACGAGAGGTCGCCCATGACTGAAGCTCTGCTCGAGGTACGAGAGATCTCCAAGAGCTTCGGTGCGGTCTTGGCGTGCGCCGATGTCTCGCTTGATCTGCGCATCGGAGAGATTCATGCCCTGATTGGCCCCAACGGGGCAGGCAAGTCGACGCTGATCAGGCAGATTGCTGGCAATCTCAAGCCCGACGCCGGATCAATCCATCTGGCCGGCCGAGACGTCACGGGGTGGGACACCGCGTCTCGATCTCGGGCCGGACTCTGTCGAACCTTCCAGATTTCATCACTGGCGATGGAGATGACGGTGCTCCAGAACGTCGTTCTCGGGGCGCTCGGTCGTCGCGGTGACGTATTCCGGTTCTTTCATGATCCTCTGAAGGACACAGGTTTGGTTGAGGCCGGTATGCACGCCTTGGAACGGGTCGGCTTGCGGCATGTGGCGCGAGATCGCACAGCCGACCTTTCCCATGGTCAGCGGCGGCAGCTTGAAGTTGCGGTGGCCCTGACCCTCTCTCCGAAGGTGTTCCTGATGGACGAACCCATGGCCGGACTGGGCATGGAGGGCTCGCGGACGATGACGGCGGTACTGGACGGACTGCGTGCCGAGGCCCCCATTCTCCTTGTCGAGCACGATATGGATGCGGTTTTCGCCCTCGCCGATCGGATCAGCGTCCTGGTCTATGGCGAGATCATCGCAACGGGAACGGGTGCCGAGATTCGAGCCGATCCTTTGGTCCGCAGTGCCTATCTCGGTGAGGAGGCGACCGTATGAGCCTGCTGGAACTGTCCTCTGTCTCCGCCTTCTACGGCCCGGCCCAAGCCCTGTTCGATGTGAACCTGGATGTGGAAGAGGGCGAAGTCGTGGCCGTGATGGGGCGCAACGGAATGGGAAAATCCACCACCATCAAGGTCATCTGCCGCCTTTTGAAGAACACCAGCGGGACGGTCGCGTTCGCAGGACAGGACCTCGACCGCGTTCCGGCCTATCAGGCAGCACGGAGTGGGATCGGGCTGGTGCCGGAGGGCAGGCGCTGTTTTCCGAATCTGACTGTCCGCGAGAACCTCATCGCGGCGGCCCGGCCTGGGATGTGGGATCTACCGGCAGTCTTCCGGCTGTTTCCTCGGCTCGGAGAGCGCCTTGATCAACGCGCCTCCTCCTTATCCGGGGGCGAGCAGCAGATGCTGGCGATCGGGCGAGCCTTGATGACGAATCCTCGGCTTCTGATCCTGGACGAGGCGACGGAGGGGCTGGCGCCTGTTGTGCGGCAAGAGATCTGGGCCGCGATATCTTTGCTGAAAGCCGAGACAGGGATGGCGATTCTGGTTGTGGACAAGTCCTTGAAAGAGCTTGGCGGGGTCGCCGACAGGGCTGTTATCCTTGAGAAGGGCAGCTCAGTCTGGGCTGGCGCTTTCGCGGATATCACGCCTGAAATCGCCACCCTTTATCTCGGTGTCTGATAGCTAGTCGGGTTGCGGCGGAATCAGAACGAAGTTTCCGAAATGCCGTTTCTCCATGAACTCGGCTTGAGCTGCCGCGATTTGGTCGAGCGGGAATGTCTTCGCGAGCAAGGGCCGGATTTCTCCCCGTTCGATGTAGGAGATCAGATTGCGGAATACCGGTTCATCCCATCCGGTGCTGCCGAACAGGGTGATATCCTTGAGATACATGTCCCGCATGTCGAGCTGTACGATCGGACCGGCGATCGCACCGGACGATGCATAGCGGCCTCCGCGCCTCAGAACCTTCAGGAGCGTGGGAAATCCCGGCCCCGCCACATTGTCGACGACCACATCGACCGCGTCCGCGCCGAGGACTTCAAGCAGATCATCGTTGCGATCGAGGATTGCGTCGGCTCCTAGTCCCTTGAACTGCTCGGCTTTGCTGGCGCTGGAGATTGCTGTGACCCGGCAATTGCGTCGCTTTGCCAATTGCACTGTGGCGGACCCGACTCCGCCCGATGCACCCGTGACGAGCACATGTGCGCCGGTCGGAACACCGGCGCGATGGAGCATGTTCTCCGCCGTCCCATAGGCGCAGGGGATCGTCGCCAGCTCCGCGTCGCTCCAGTCGCAGTCGACCGGGAACACGTCTGTGGTCGGAACCGTGACGTATTGTGCGAAGGCACCGTCGAAATCCGACCCGAGCCAGACGTTCTCCGGATCGTCATAGCCCTTCAGACGCATGCAGGACCGGACCAGCACCCGGGCGCCCAGCATATCCATCGACGTGTTCGGGCCGACCTGAACGACGCGCCCGCAACAGTCGGTGCCCTGAATGAAGGGGAATGGCGTGGCGGAATTCCAGCCGCCATCGGCTCGGTCCTCGAGAGCGGTGCCGCCGGTGCCCTCGGTTACGGAGGAAGCATACCAGCCGAGACGGGTGTTGATCTCGGTGTTGTTGACCCCGGCGGCGAGAACCTGGATCAAGACTTCCCCTCGATTGGGGACCGGAACGGGGACCGCGCGATAGACAAGCTTCTCGTAGCCGCCGGTTCCGGTTGTCACGACGGCCGTCATGGCCTCGATGCCGTCGGTTACCTCGAACCTGTCTGCGCTCATCGCCAAGTTCCCTTTAACGCTATGGTGTGGTGTGAACGAGCAGAAAAGCCCGGCGCCCGTCGTCGTAATAGGCTTGGGCCCGGCCCGGTCCTAGATACTCAAGGGCGAAGCTGTTCGTTGTGCCGTCCCGGAACGTCTCATAGGTGGTCCAATAGACCGCATCGGTGAAACCGTAAACTCCGGCATCAACGACCTTGGTGTCCAGGTGTTCGATCCGGCAGGTGTCGCCTGGATCATAGGAGATCAGCGCGACCACATTCATGGTTTCCGGATCTATTGCCTGTACGGTTTTCCCAAGAATAAACTCACGCACTTCATCCGGCGACATCATGTGGGTCTGTCCTGTATGTGGAAATGGATGTCAGCACGCTTGACGCGCGTCCCGTTCGGCAAGAAGGAACCTCTGCAGCACTGCAACATCATCAAATTGAAGGACGCTTGGAAAGGCGTCTTCGCCGCCTTTCGGGTAGCCGCCGGTGAAGAAGGCAAAATCGACACCTGCCGACCTGGCCGTCTCGGCATCGACGACACTGTCTCCGACGTAGACGCCGTCCTCCGCTGAAACTCCCAACAGTGCCAATGTGTGCAGAAGCGGGGCTGGGTCCGGCTTCCGGCTGGGCAGCGTGTCGCCGGCCACCACAGCCTGAAACGCTGACTCGAGCGACAGATCCGACAGGACGCGCCCGGTCATGGCCGATGGCTTGTTGGTGCAGAGGCCGACCGGTACTCGATGATCCGACAGGCTGGCGAGAAGGCCCCGGACGCCGGGATAAAGGGCTGTCTGTGCGGTGGGATGTGTCAGATAAAAGTCTTCGAACAGCCGGAAGCCGGTCTCGAAGAGATCATCCGGCACTCCGGCGTCCTCCAGACAGAGTCGGACGAGGTTGGGCACACCGTTTCCGATGAATGACACGGTCCGGTCCACACCGATCGGCGGCGCGTCGAGGGCCGTCAGCATGTGAACTGCGGCAGCGTGAAGGTCGGGTGCACTGTCGATCAAAGTTCCGTCGAGATCGAACACGACTGCTTTCATGAGGTCCGTCTCGGTTGGGTTTCGAAGTCGGATTGCCACAACCTGACCCATACGTGTCGCGAGGGAAAGGGCGCAGCCGGGCTGCAGACACGGCCGCCGATTGGCGACGTTCAAGCACGGCTCTGCATCTGCGGCCGGCCGTGGATTCCAGTCACCTTTGAGCAGGCCGGCTTCCGACAATCGGTAATCAGGCGATCGGCCCTACATGTCCGATGTCGGGGCCCATCTTTCGAGCAGAAGCTCGGAGAAGCGATCCATCTCGGTGATCGCCGACGCGGCGTCGAAGGCGATACCGTCGGCGCCGACGATCTGCATCAGATCCCGCTGTGTGTCCGCGAGCTGGCCGCTCACCAGAATCAGCAGCCATGGTTTGCTGATGCGAAGGGCGACGATCAACCGGCTGAGCGCGACGATCTTATCCTCGCTACCGGCCGACAGCCCGACGATCGGATAGTCGGTATTGTCGACGACCTCCAAGATCTGGTCGTGGGACAGTCCCACCTCCAGATCGATATCCCATGACCGTCTCGAGAACATATCTGCTGCCATGGTGATTCCGATGGCGTGCTCTTCGCCGGGCGCGGTGGCGAATAAGGCGCGCTTCTCCGGCTTTGCCAAGGATGGTGTGAAATCCCCTCGAAGGCCGCGCAGGATTCCGAACATGCGCCCGGCCGCCACTGTCATATCGAACAGGCTTATCTCGTCGTCATCCCACCGCGTTCCCAATTGCGTGGCCGCCTGACCGATATAGCCGAGATAGACGATGTCGATGGGAACACCGGTCAACCGCTCCTGCAGAATCATGTTTGCCGCCGCATCCGGGTCATCTCCGACGAGCGCATCACACAAAGCGTCGATTCTCGCGGAGAGCAACGGCACGCCACCGGCTTTTCTGGGGGCGGATGCGCGCCTGACCAGGACATTGACGACTTCTTCGGCTATGGCCCGAACGGAATCATGCGGAAGGCGGTCGGACGCACTGGAGAAGAATCTCGTGGCCTCCATGAAGGCGCCATGATCGAACTCTTCGTAAACAACCGGTGACTTCTGCAATTGCCTCACCCTTCGCGTCTATATCTCCACTTATTTTTTGTGGATTTAGACTGCATGTTCTTAAGCATTCACAATTTAAACACTAGATACACTTCACGGCTATGTACAGGTGCTTAATGCATACTGGGTCGATGCCTTCAAGCCACGGTAATTCATATTCAAAAATCTATATTCTTCTAGGAATCATACGAAAATTAGTTCGCGGATAGCCGTGTTTGGAAGGCGTCATGTCCCTTCACAGCAAGGCGTGTGGCTTCGCACGCCACTTCATGAAGAGCTTGAATCCTTGCTCTCGAACGCTCAGGAGCGGTTCCGTGAAAACGCCGTCCATATTCTGAGATCTGCCCCGGCTTTCAAGGTCGCCAGAATGGCTATGGTCGACAGCACCGCCTTTGTTGCGGTTTCCATCGCACCCTGGACCGGAATCACATGAGCTACGGTCAGCAGAACGGTTGCCGTGGCGAGGGTTGTGTGCACAAGCCGCCATGTCCTCGGCCGGAGCGCCGTCTGGCGGCGAAAAGCGGCCACAAGCGCTGCCGCAAATACAGTCCACATGGCGAGTACGCCCCAGACGGAAAACAGGGTCGGGGCTCGGAAGAGAAGGGCGTCCAGCGCGTCGGGCGGACTTGTGATCCAAAGAGCCACGACATGGAGGATCACCGCTCCGACCACCGCCCCGCCAAGACCACGATGCACGCGTCGACTGTGCTGCGCCGACAGCCCTGGCAGATAGCCTCCCGCCAGCAAGGGCTGAAAGAGAAGAAAGACCAGCGCAAGAATGCCCGCGAAGGTGGCGGCGATATAGATCGGACTGCGCCATGCCAGCAGGGGACTCGCTGCGGCCGCCGCTATCGGCACCACGACGACAGCCCCTAGAACGGCCCATATCAAGGCCGCGCGGGTCCGCCCCATTCCGGTCGAAGCCAACGCAGCTAGACCGGCCTCAGAACGAAGTCTGCTTCCAGACTGGTATCTTGCGGACTGTTCATGACGGGACGCAAGAAAACGGTTTCGAAGTCTCCGCTGTCATAGGCGAGATGCCCGTGCGGTTGGCCGAATGCCGGGACGATCTGCGGCATTTCAAGACGGAAAACCCCGTTCTCGTCGGTCAGCGTGGCGCCGTGGCTCTGCGGGTCCCGTTCATATCCTTCGGTCGTATGTGCCCAGATCTGAATGCGCTGACCCGGGAGCGGTGCGCCGTCGCCCGCGCGGCGGACGGTGCCGGTCATCCAAAACCCTCCGCCACCTATGCGGTCGACGATTGGCGCGCCCGGACGATAGTTGTTCGAGCCGCCGCGCATCGAGGGCGTCGGAGCGAGTCCCTTGGCCTGAGCCGGCATGAAGACGCTGGTCGCTCCAGTTGCCATAACGGCGCCAGCGCTTGCGATAAGGGCTCGGCGCGTGATCAGCGTGCTGGTCATAAGGTGTCCTCCTGACGGGGCGGGTACTGCGCACCCATGTGGCTTGGCCGGAATCGTTTGCTAAAATTTAGGGGCCAACCTGCGAGAACCAAGGGCTGTGACCGGCTGGCCAGGGAATAATCCGGGGTCACGATCCTGTGATGCCGCGCCGGCGACCCGACCCGCCAGCAGGCCGCACTGCCTGCACCCGCCTCCGGAGCGGGCGTGACGCTGATCCGCGTTGAGTGAGAAGTCAGCAGACAGGGGCTTCGGTCCTACGATCCTCACGCCGACCTTGCTGAAGACCGCGAAGCTGGGACGGGAGCGTGAATTCAATCGTACAGCGCCTCTCGGACATGCCACTGTCCGATCGTCGGCTGATTTTCATCGCAGTCCGGCTATCGTTGCAGTCATCACAATGCCGTTCCGGTGTCGTGTCGCTGCGTCTTGGAAGGAATCACAATGGGCAAGGGCAACAATCAGCGCGGTAACAAAGAAGCCAAAAAGCCGAAGCAGGACAAACAAAAAATCCCGGCGACCGCGAATTCATTTGCGCCAAAACCGTTGGCCTCGCTCGGGGGAAAGAAGGTCAAGTAGCAGGACAATGACGAAAGTTCGGCCAATGTCAGCGTGAAACTGAAGATGCGAAGCGGCCTGCCTCCAGGCTCCGGACCGGTCAACGGGTCCAGAGCCTGACTGGGGTGGGTTTTGGAATTGGCCGAAACCGCTATGTGTTTCCTAAGACCGTCGTGACCAGGCTCTGAGGAAATCGGACGTCGAGTGAGCGATTGATCGCGGGGCAATCGAGGCCAACATTGATCTCCGGGCTGTCGAGCCCAACTTGGAATCATCAGGCTGGTTTCCGGTTGTTTGGTTGATTGGCGCGACAGGCCCGCCACGTCTGCCCATTGGACCCGCTTGCCATCTCATCAACAACACGCCATCAATCGATGCTCGAACTCACCTGATAGGCGGTCGCAGCGCAGGTCTATCTGTCTCTGCCGTATCACCGGCCAAATACAGAATTAGAAGAAAGATCGTTTCAAATCATGCAGCTCCGCCGTTGGCAGCAAAGTGTTATCGACGACTTCTTGTCCATACGCGATAGCTACAAGCGCTTCATTCTGAAAGCGCCAACCGGGGCGGGGAAAACGGTTCTCGCCCGGGAAATAATCGATCGGTTCTATGAGGGCAAAAAGGTCGTCGTTCTCTGCCATCGCTTGATCCTGCTGGACCAGCTTCAGCGGGCCCTGAACAAGGGACGTCGGGTCAAAACCTTGAAAATCTCCGACAAAGGGGAGGCTTTTAAGGATTACGATATTCTTCTTTCCACCAGTATGCGGGCGCGAGACGTACTCGAAGACGCCATTCCGAAAGCAGACCTGATCATCGTGGATGAGGCGCACCGGGTGTCGCCGAATGGGCGAGGGTATCGGCGCATCATCGATCTGTTTCGCGATCAGGGAAAACGCGGCGCCCATTTCATGGGATTAACGGCCTCGCCCGAGCGGCGGACCGGCGATCAGCGCGACCAGTTGAGCCTGGCTTTCGATGCTATCATAGATTGTGCGGATATTCAGGACCTGATTGAGGAGGGTATCCTGGTGCGGCCGCGATACCGGCCCCATTTCATTCACGATCTGAACCTCGACGGTATTGACGTCAGCTCCGGTGAATTTCCAGTCGCCAGACTGACGGACGAAATCATCAAGTCTTCCATGCTGGATAGCGCCGTCCGGGCCTATTTGGATGAGCGGACCAAAGTCCTTCCGATCCCGATATCGGCCTGGTTCTGCCCGGATATCCGGGTCGCGGAAGTTACGGAAGAGCGGCTTAAGCAGACGGGCATTCGCTCGGCGACGATTACGGCCGGAACGCCCATGCGAGAGCGCCGCCGCATTCTCGCGGCCCATGAGAAAGGCGAAATCGAGGCCCTGGTGTCCGTCGGGGTCCTGATCGAAGGATGGGACAATCCCGACTGCAATATCATCGTTCACATGCGGCCGACACTCTCGAAAGTATTGTGGGGCCAATCGATCGGCCGTGGTCTCCGGTCGTCGCCAAAGAAAACCGAATGTGTGGTTATCGACGTGAGTTCGAACTGGACGACGTTTGGCCCGGTCGAGAAGCTGAAATGGACCCTCTGGAGCCCGCCGCGATCCTTCCTGCAATTTCAGAACCGGTTCAATTGGATCGGGCAACAGCAAGACGATGAGACCAACCCGGAGACCTATCTGCTCTGCAAGAACGAGATAGAACCGGGGGTGGCCTGCTCTCATATCTACAGGAAAGACAGTTTCGACGGGGACACCTGTCCTGCGTGCAACAAGTATGCGGCGGTCGATATTTATAAGGCCCAGAAGCTGAACTTAACGATCAATGACAATAAATTGCATAATATTTTCTTTTCCCGGGTTCCGGAAATCTATGAGAGCCTCAACATCTCCGTTTGGGAAAGCCTCGAGGACAACGCCTGGCGCACGGCCAATGACAAGGAGATCGTCTATCTTCTGTTCTGTTTGGCTTTTGTGAAGTCATCCTCTCATGTCGCGGTCGACGAGGGTCAGTACTGGGAGGATACCCTGAAAACGGAGGCGGAAATCCGCCGTGAGCTGATAGACGAACGCCGATATGTCGCCAAGAAAATGGAGTTCGACCTGAGCTGGCTGGCGGATGGATTGGATTCCCGCCGCGAGGTGCGGACCCTGCAGGCCAATTTCGGTGTCTCGATCACCGGGCCGGTCCTAAACGCTTTGAGTCGCCCGGAATGCGAGGCGAAGTACCAGCGTGCGATAAAAATCACCGAGAGGATTGTCACGCTGGGATGTTCGCCCAAGGACGATCTGCCGTATTTCGTGGCCTAGAGTTCGATCTCAGACCCGTCCGGCACCGCAATCGCATCGCGCCCTGCCTCCCGCGCGAATCAAGCCGCGCTCTTCCATTTGAGTGGCGTCATGTAGACGATGCGATCACCTACACTGACCATCACATCGCCGTCCTGAATATTGATCTGGAGCCTCATCCCGCGGCTCGCCAATTTTGCCAGCTCACCTGTGTCTTTCTCGGGAAAACTTATCACTTGAAGGTTTTCAAAACGGGTGGTGCTGTTTTTGATCTTGTCCCACCACATCTCGGCCGTCCTGCCGCCATAGGGATAGATAATCACCTTGCCGGCCTTGCCACAGGATTGACGCATCACCTTCTCGCTGGGAAGCCCGAGGGCCACCCACACATCAAGCGCACCATTCAGGCTTTTCTGCCAAATGTCGGGCTCGTCATCCGTTGACAGCCCCTTGGTCATTTCCAGATTCTCATGTGCGTTCAGCGCAAAGGCGACAATACGCACCATCAGCCGTTCATCTGTTTCAGATGGATGCTTTGCCACGGTCAGTTTGTGGGTCTCATAGTAGTGACGGTCCATGTCGGAGACCGACAGCTCGACTTTGTAGATGGTGGCCTTTTGCGCCATGAGTCACCCTGGAACTGCGAAGATTGCGATGCTTACAGGGTCCGGCGACCTTGTGAAAGCAGATAAAGGGGCTGGTCCTGCCTGTATCCATCTGGGCTTTGACTGATCCGCACGTCGTGACAGCCACGTCATGTTCGTGGAACGCACAAATCAGCATTCGTCTGAATACCTGCCGAAACGATGCCGACCTGTCGGATCGCCCCGTCAGGCCCGATCAGCGCGCGTGAGCCGCTTCCAAAGGCTCAAACGGCCTCGCCGTTTCCTCGGTCGTTTCCAACTTGTCGGCATGATGGCAGGCCACGGTGTGACCGCTTGAGCCCAGGTCGCGCAGGACCGGAACGGATTGGGTGCATTCCGACGTCGCCATCGGACAGCGGGTGAGAAAGACACAGCCGGACGGCGGGTTAAGGGGGCTGGGCGGATCGCCGTCGAGCGGCGCCCCCTGACGGCGCGCCCTGGGGTCCGGCTGCGGCGCGGCGGCGATCAGCGCCCTGGTATAGGGATGGCTTGGGGCCGAGAACACCTCCGCCGTCGGGCCGGTCTCGACCATACGCCCGAGATACATGACCACGACCCGATCGCAGATGTGCCGCACGATTCCGAGGTCGTGCGAGATGAACAGATAGGTCAGGCCATGGGCCTCCTGCAGGTCGAGCAGCAGGTTCACGACCTGGGCCTGGATCGAGACGTCGAGGGCGGCAACGGCTTCGTCGCAAACGATGAAGCTCGGCGACACCGCGAGCGCACGGGCGATCACCGCGCGCTGCAACTGACCGCCGGACATCTGGTGCGGATAACGTTCCAGCATATGCGCTTCCAGGCCCACGGATTGCAGCAATTCTGCCAATCGTCGCGGTCGATCCGCCGCTTCGCCGATGGCATGTGTGTCCAGGATCTCGCTGATCTGCGTGCCGATCTTCAGGCGCGGGTTCAGGGCGCCGAACGGGTTCTGGAACACCATCTGCATCTGTCGCCGCATTTGCCGCCATTCCGCGCTCCCCCGCCGTGCCGACACCTCACGGCCACGAAAGCGCACCGTACCGCCGCTCGGGGCGAGAAGGCCGAGCACCAGCTTGCCGATCGTGGACTTGCCGCAGCCGCTCTCCCCCACCAGCCCCAGGGTCTCCCCCTGATGGACCTCAAAGGAAACGTCGTGGGCCGCGGTCACCACGCGCTGGGCGCCGACGAACGGGATCGCCCGGCCAACCGGAAACCATCGGGTCAGATTCTGGACATCGACCAGGACCGTCATCAGGCATCTCCATTCAGCGGATGGTGGCACGCAACACGACCGGCCGCCCCCGCGGTCGGAGTCAGGTGGGGTGGGATGATCCGACAGCGATCGCTGGCCTGCGGACAGCGCGGCGCGAACCGACAGCCGACGGGATAGTCGCGCGGGGCCGGAACGGAGCCTTCGATGAGCGGCAACCTGCGGCTGACGGTGGCTCGGCCGGGCAGAGAGCGCAGCAGGCCGCGGGTGTAGGGGTGGCGGGGCGCTTCGAAGATCTGCTCGACCGGACCGGTCTCCACCAGACGGCCGGCATACATCACCGCCACGTCGTCCGCCGTCTCCGCGACCACCGCGAGGTCGTGGGTGACCAGGACCACGGCGGTGCCGATATCGGTCGCCAGGCGACGCATCAGGTCGAGGATCTGGGCTTGGATGGTGACGTCTAACGCGGTGGTCGGCTCGTCGGCGATCAGCAGCCGGGGCTTGCAGGCGAGCGCCATGGCGATCATCACCCGCTGGCACATGCCGCCCGAGAGCTGGTGCGGAAAACTGCGGGCCCTCGACGCCGGATCCGGAATGCCGACAAGACGCAGCATCTCGACCGCCCGCTCCTCTGCGGCCTGCAGGGACAGTCCCTCGTGCAGGTGGAGGGCTTCGGCGATCTGCCATCCTACCCGTTTGACCGGATTCAGCGAGGACATCGGATCCTGGAAGATCATCGCCACGTCGCCACCCCGCAGCGCCTGCATCTCCGGCGGGCTCAGTTCAGTCAGATCCCGGCCGTCGAAGCGAATGCGACCGGAGAGGATCCGACCGCGCTCCGGCAGCAGCCGCAGGATCGACAGGCAGGACACCGATTTGCCGGAGCCGCTCTCGCCGACGAGGCCCAGCGTACGGCCTGCTCCGACGTCCAGATCGACGCCGTCGACGGCGACCGTGGTCTCACTGCCATCGGCGGCGGTGAACCCGACGCGCAATCCGGACACCTGAAGCAGTGGGGGCACTGTCCGGCGTTCGGCATGGATCGTCGGGATGGCGCTTTCACCGTCCATGGGGACAAGGTCACTCATCTCAGGCTCGGGTCCAGATGGTCGCGCAGCCAGTCGCCGAGGATCGAGATCGACAGGGTGATGAAAAAGATCGTCATGCCCGGCACGACGGCGATCCATGGGGCCTGGAGGAGATAGTCGCGGCCGTAGCCCAGCATCTGACCGAGGCTGGTCATGGGCGGTTGCACGCCGAGGCCAAGGAAGCTCAGCGAGGTCTCCAGCAGGATGGTGCCGGGCAGGTTGATCGTGAATTGGATCATCAGCGCTGGCAGGATGTTCGGCAGGAGATGGCGGGTGTAGAGTTTCCAGGTCGGTACGCCAAGGGAACTCACCGCTTCGATATAGGTGGCCTGGCCGCTGGACAGAGCCATCCCGCGGGCGAGACGGGCGTAGCGTTCCCACCCGTCGATGCCGACGACGATCACGAGCACCCAGAAGTTCCCGGAGAAGAACGCCAGCACGGCGAGGGCGAAGATGATGAAGGGCAGGGAGGACTGGGCGTCGACGAGCATCAT
>JANSYC010000112.1 GCA_024742605.1 Alphaproteobacteria bacterium
CCTGTCGACCGTCCGGCACCTCGCGCTTCGGACGGCTTCTCCGGTGCCGATCACAAGATTCAGCCCGCCGAATGATCCGCCTGCTCCTGTCCCTGGCTTGCGCCGGTCTGGCCCTGTTCGCGCTCAGTCGAACGGCACCGGCCGGAACCCTCGAGGAACTCTCGGTGCCGAGCCCCACTCTCGGCATGGATATCCCGGCCTCGATCTACCTCCCCAACGGTTTCGAACCCGGATTGCCGGTTCTTTACCTCCTGCACGGATACGGCGGCGGGCACCGCGACTGGCTTGACGCCGGTCGGCTGGCCGAGACCGCCGACATGGTTTTCGCGGAGCCGGAGGCCCGCCCGATGGCGATCGTGATGCCCGGCGCCGGGAACTCCTGGTATGTGGATGGCGGCTCGGTCGGCCGCCACGGAGATTGGCAAACCGCACTCGGCCGAGATTTTGTTCCTGCCGTCGAAGACCGGTTGGCAGTGGGCGGATCCCGCGGGAAACGGTTCGTTGCCGGATTGTCCATGGGCGGGTTCGGAGCTCTGCACCTCGCGGTGCATCGATCCGATCTCTTCCGCGCGGCGGCGGCGCTCAGCCCGGCGATCTTCGAGGATGCAACGCAGGCGTCCGATTTTCCGGATTTTCAGATGAAGTTCTTCGCGGGCGCGTTCGGCGAGCCCTTCGACGTCGACCGGTTCAACCGGCAGAACGTTTTTCGCGGCCTGCCCGCCTTGGCCTCGCGGCTCGAGGACCGACCCACCGATTTCTACATCATGACCGGAGATCATGACGGCTTCGGTTTGTGGCGGGGCGCCTTGGCCTTTTTCCGAGCCGCACGGGACTCGGGTCTGCCGGCAGAATTGCGGGTCCGCGACGGTGACCACGAGTGGCGCCTGTGGCGCGACGAACTCGGTGACGTGCTGCGCTGGATCGCCGCTCTGCCAACCAGAAGCTAGGGTCAGTGAAGGGCGGCCAGGTTCAGGTCCAGATCCAATTCCTCACCATCGCTCAGGGACCAGTCGTCGCCGATCGCCTCGACCAGATCATCCAGATCACCGGTCAGAATTCCGGCCGTGGCAAGTCCGGCCCGTTCGCCCTCGGCTTCTTCGCTCAGCATCCGCAGGTGTCGCATCGTCGCCTCCTCGGTTGGCGTTGCATCTGAGAAGGACAAAGCAACTCGCGTGCCAGTTACGAAAATCGACCCGGTACTGCTCGCTCAGCCGCCAGCTTCCGCTCGTATCCCTGCACGCGATTCCATAGACCTCGCGCCGCTGGTCACCGACGAGCGCCGCGGTGGTGTATTTGCGGCAGAGGCCACCGTAAATGGTCCGAAAGGTCGGCTGTACGGGCACCGCAGGCTGAATGATCACCGGTTGCGGCGCATAGCTCGGCCGCAGCAGGCAGGCTTGCAAGCAAGACCGTAACCGCAACCAAAGCCGCCCCAAGCGCGACTCCGACGGCCCGAAGACCGGAACCGGCCTCCATTGTCGCCATACGGATCGTTTCCATCGCGCCGACTCCTCCCGTCGTTTGGCCATGAGCGTCCGATGGACATTCCTAGCGGGCCTCCCTTTACCTTACGACCGATAGGGGTCGAAAGTTCCGTCGGAATCGACATCACTCGGTCAATCTGATCCGATCAGGCTCAAAAATTCGGAGGACTCCCATGGCCAATCCCAATGCCGGTATCGAGACCGACTTCGCGATCATCGGTGCCGGGTCCGCCGGCTGTGTCCTGGCCAACCGGCTGAGCGCAAGCGGCGCCAAGGTCCTGCTGTTGGAAGCGGGGCCGCCGGATCGGCATCCGATGATCCACATTCCGGCAGGCGTGAAGAGCCTCCTGTACGACGCACGGGTGAACTGGAACTACGCGAGCGAGCCGGAGGCCGGAACCGCCGGCCGGGCCATCCATTGGCCGCGCGGACGGGTGCTCGGCGGCAGTCACTCGATCAATGGCATGCTCTACGTGCGCGGCAATCCCGCCGACTACGACGGCTGGGCGCAGACCGGCTGCCGCGGTTGGAGCTATCAGGATGTGCTGCCCCTGTTTAAACAGTCGGAGCGATACGAGCAGGGCGGCGACGACATCCGGGGCGGTGACGGCCCGATGCCGGTCGAGCACTACAGAACCATTCTGCCGCTGACCCACGCCTTTGTCTCCGCGGCGCAGCAGGCCGGTTTTCCGCTGACGCCCGACTACAACGGCGCCACCCAGGAGGGCGTCGGCTATTCCCAGATGACCCGTCGCGGACGGTGGCGCGCCTCCACCGCCCGGACATTCCTGACGGAGGCGCGCACGCGGCCGAATCTAAGGGTCGAAACCGGGGCAATGGTGACCCGGCTGACGGTCGAGGGCGGACGCTGCACGGGGCTGGTCTTCAGGCAGGGCGGGCGAGACATTCAGGTCGCAGTGTCCCGTGAGACCGTGCTGTCCGGCGGGGCCGTCAATTCGCCCCAGATTCTGCAGCTTTCGGGGATCGGGCCGGCGGATCATCTGCAGACTCTGGGGATTGAGGTTGTCCGAAATCTGTCCGGTGTCGGCGCGAATCTGTCCGACCACTATGTGACCCGCGTTGCCCACCGGGTCCGGGACGCCGTCTCGATCAACGAGCTGTCGCGCGGGTGGCGGCTGATGCGGGAGGTCGCACGGTTCTTCGCGCGCGGCGACGGCGCCCTCACCTTCGGGGTGACCAGCGCCATGGTCTTCTGCCGCAGCCGGGAAGGCTTGGCCAGCCCGGATCTGCAACTTCTGTTCACGCCGGCAAGCTATGACCCGGACAAGCCCCTGGTGCTGGAACGCCAGCCGGGCATGGCCACGGTGATCTGCCCGACACGTCCCGCCAGTCGGGGCACGGTGATGGCGGAAAGCCCCGACCCGATGGTGCGCGCCAAGATCCGACCGAATTATCTCTCCGACCGCGATGATCTGCGGGTGATGCGGGCCGGCATCGACCATGCCCGACGCATCTTCGCCTCGCCCGCCTTGGCCAAATTCAGCGCATCCGAACTGTTTCCCGGCCCGGAGACGACGGACGACGACGCCTTGGCACAGTTCGCGCGGGAGCGGGGAACCACGCTCTACCACCCGGTCGGCACCTGCAAAATGGGGGTTGATGAGACCGCCGTTGTGGACCCGGAGCTTCGGGTGCGGGGGATCGAGGGTCTGCGCGTGGCCGATGCCTCGATCATGCCGTTCCTGACCACCGGCAACACCAACGCCCCCACCATCATGATCGCCGAGAAGGCCGCGAAAATGATGCTGGCCTGAAGGATATCGGGTCAGTAGCTGGAGTTCGCCTCGGCTCGGAGGGTCGGCAGGCCGATCCCGGTCGCGTCGAAGCCGCCGTCCACCGCAAGCGTCTGACCGGTGACATAGGATGCGCCCTCGCCGCAGAGGAACACCACGGCCTCGGCGACTTCGGTCTCGAGCCCGTACCGTCCCAGAGGGATGGCGTCGTGGTAATCCGCCCGGATTTCGGGCGTATGAACCTGTTTCGCCATTTCGGTCTCCACCGGCCCCGGTGCCACCAGATTGACCCTGATCCCGATCTGGGCGAGCTCCGCCGCCTGCTGTTTCGTCAGATGCATCAGAGCCGCTTTCGAGGTGCCGTAGGCGACCCGCAGGGTGCTGGCCCGCAACCCGGAGATCGACCCGATGTTGACGACCGCGCCGCCGCCGGTGCGCGCCATGACCGGCGCGGCGGCCTGGACCATCAGAAACGGCCCCGACAGGTTGACGTCGAGGACCCGTGACCACTCCTCGTAGGTGGTCTCCAGCAGTGGCTTGAACACGGCGATACCCGCATTATTGACCACCGCGTCGAGCCGTCCGAACCGGCCTTCGGCCGCGCTGACCGCGTCGCTGACCTGCTTCGGATTCGAGACGTCGCAGACGATCGAGAGAACGCGATCGTCCCAGTCCCCCTCAGCGGCGATCGCGTCCCGACCGGCGGCGAGCGTATCGGGGTCGATATCCAATATGCAGACGCGCCACTCCGCGCTCAGGAACCGCAAGGCGATCGCCCGGCCGATACCCCGTGCCGCCCCTGTCACAATCGCCACGCGCTCCGCCATATCTGCCTCCGAGACCCGATTTCTGTTACGGAAGCCATATCAGGCCAACCTGAAATCTCAAGAGGGGCAGACGAGCACGGGGCGCTCCGAAGGACGCCCCGATCTCGAAACCGCATTCTGAGGTCGAACCTCAGTCCGCAGCCGCCAGAGCCGCCACTTCCTCTGCGTGAGCTTGTTCACCGCATCATCCGCCGAGGAAACCTGTGTGATCGTCAGCGAATCCGGTTCGGTGGAGACCGCCATGCTGCGGGCGATCTCCTGCACCGAGCTGTCCAGCTCCTCCGCCTCTGCCGCAGGGAATCCCAGAAAGTCTTATACTCGGAACCGGAAGTATAGGACGGGTCCACGAACAAACGGTGGTGCTGGCCCTTGATTTCATTGAAGGAGTAGCCCATCGCTGCGAGAAAGTTCTCGTTAGCCCGAGGATCGTGCCGTCGGGCGCGAACTGGATGATGGCCTGCGACTTGTCCAAGGCATTGTAGATGGCGTGCTCGTCAGAGCCGCCTACACCTTCAACCGACTTGATAAACCCGAAGATCGCCATGACCGTTCCCCTTATCATTTGGCTCCTACAAGGCATGAGTCTCTTCTCGATTACTCAAGATTCTATTAGTGTCGAATTTAAGATTTCATAAATTGTGTCTATTTTAAAATTTTCGGTCGCGCACAAACGACTTACAATTTTGCGAAACCCTGTCGCCGGGCTGGTAGTGCCCTCGGGGTGCTTGAAGGTGCAGATCACGCGGTTGGAGGAGTTATCGGAATGGGCTTCGACAACGTCGTGATCGTTGACACCACACTGCGCGAGGGTGAGCAGTTCGTCAGCGCGGATTTCTCGACCGAAGAAAAACTGGACCTGGCCCACGCCCTCTGCGATTTCGGGATCCGGTTTCTCGAACTGACGTCTCCCGCCGCCAGCAAACGGTCTCGGTCGGATGCCGAGAAGATCGCCACCGAAGACCTGCCGGCCACCATTGCCGCCCATATCCGGTGCCATGTCGACGATGCGGCGATCGCCCTCGACACCGGGGTCGGTGCCTTGAACATGGTGATGGCGATCTCCCCGATCCTGAGAGCGGCCAGTCATGGCCGTGCCATCCCCGAGGTCGTCCGGATCGCGGCTGAGACCGCTGAGTTCGTGAGGAAGCGCGCACCGCACGTGCAGTTGCGGTTCTCCAGCGAGGATGCGTTCCGGTGCCCGCTCAATGACCTCCTCAATGTCTATCTTCCGCTCTCGGAGCTTAAACTGTTCGACCGGTTCGGAATCGCGGACACAACCGGGGCGGCAACCCCGGACCGGGTGGGAGAGGTGGTGGGATTGGTCTCCCGCCTGACCGGGACTCCGGTCGAGTTTCACGGCCACAACGACATCGGGTGCGCGGTCGCGAATGCGCATGCCGCAGTCGCCGGCGGTGCTCAGTACATCAACACCACCGTCCTCGGAATCGGCGAGCGCAACGGCATCACCCCTCTCGAAGGCCTCATCGCCGTGCTCTACAACGAGGACAGTCAGGCAACCAAGTCCAGCTACGACCTCCGCGCGCTACGGCCCCTCTGCGCACGGGTCGCGGATCTTGTCGGGGTCCCGGTGCCCTTCAACCAGATTCTGGTGGGAGACACCGCTTTCAGCCACAAGGCCGGCATCCACACCAAAGCGGTTTACAACGATCCCCGCGCCTACGAAGCCTTGGATCCGGCAGATTTCGGACTGTCGCGTGAAATCGCCATCGGCCACCGGCTCACTGGCTGGAACGCGGTACGGGTGCGATCGGACGCCTTGGGCTATCGGCTGTCACTGGATGCGCTGAAAGCCATCACGGCCCGTGTCAAACTCGCCGCCGACAGCCGGACGCTTTCGATCGGCGACGTCGACGCCATCATCGCGGAAGTTGCGTCCGAGCCTGCGGCGGATTGAAGAGCAAGGTGAGGGCATAAACCCCGCCGAGCGCCAGGAAGAGCAACCCCAGGCCGGATAGGGCCAGCGGGTTTCCGCCCGCGGCGACCAGCAGCGCGCCACAGAGGATCGGGCCCATGATATGGCCGCCCCGCTCCAGGATCCGGTAGACGGCGATGGTCCGGTCCCGACCGACGCTCTCCGCCGCATGACTGGACGCGACCCGCGCGACCACCGGGGCCGCGATCATGCCTTGACCGACCCCGAGCAGGGAAACCGCAAGCGCGATCGTCAGTCCGGTCGCGGCGGGCACGGCCGCTCCGTCGAGCGCCTCGGTGAAAGACGCGGCAGCCCGGGACAGCCATTCCGGTGTCCAGATCGTCGGTGCCAGGCCGGCGACATCCGTCGACAACCCCAACAGACCCATTCCCATCGCCAAGGCGATCAAACCGATCACCAGCGCCCGATCGGTGGATTTCAGCCAGGCCGCGATGCGCGGCGTTCCCGCCGTCACCAGATACGTCACGCTCGCGAACACCATCATCGCTTGGCCGACCTGATCATCTCCGTAGCCGGATTTATGCAGCACCAAGGGCATCGCAAACATGGCCACGCCGGCCAACGCGAATTTCGACGTGATTCCGACCATCAGGAGGACGGCAAGGAAATCCGGGAAGAACATGATGCTCCTAATATCGGACAGCATGCCGGCTTTCTTCTCCGATCCCGAACCGGACGCCGCGGGCGCGTGGGCCTTGTGCAGGCTCGGCAGGGCGAACTGGGTGTACAGCATGGCCACCACTCCCACGCCGCCGGCCAACATGACGACTCGATAATCCGGATTGAACGCGGCCAGAAGGCCACCAATCCCGGTCCCCACAATGAGACCGCCATTGTATCCGAGCACCTGCGCCGCCGACGCCTTGATGCGATTGTTCGCGTCGACCAGCTCAAACGCATAGGCCTGCATCGCGATCAGCATGATGCCCTGACCGATACCGCCAATGGCGCGGCCAACGCAGAGCGCCCAGAACTGATCGAAAAGTCCGAACAGGAAGAGACCGGACGCGACAAGCGCTGCCCCGATCACCAACAGGCGCCGCAGATCGATCCTGTCGGTCAGGATCGACGCCGGAATCAGAGCCAAGGTCAGTCCGATGAAGAAAAGGCTGAAGGGAAGCGACACCAGATCGGACGCCAGGCCGGAGCGCGCCACCGTCTCAGCGCTGATCTCCGGCAGAATGGACAAGACCAGGGCATCGGCCAAGACGCCGAGGAAATATGCCGGCTGCAGCAGGGCAAGCCGGGCCTGATTGGTCGGCGGCGCCCGGACCGCGCCCAAGGTCGTCTCGGGGGACGCCGACTCCCGAACCGCCCGCAGCAGGACGGTGGAAAACAGCACGCACCCGAAGAACAAGGCGATGAAGTTTCGGGCGCCAGCGGCCAGAGCATCGATCACGACCGACATCGGAAGCTCTGCGGTCAGCATCAGCTGACGTGTCTCATCAACCGGATGCGCGAATGAGAGGGTTCCGGTCCAGAACCCACCTCCGACTTGCGCGTCTTTCGTCTCGCTATCCGCTTCGAAAAGCACACTGCCGTCCCGAACCAGGGAAATCGCCGCGATATTGGGATTGATCCGAATGTAGTCTTCCAGCGCCTCCGGAATCCCGCTGAGCAGCTCTAGCGGAATCCCGAGGTCGGTCGCGCTCGACAGGCGCGCGGCCATGGATCGGGCCATTGCCTCTGCCTGGCCTTCCGTGCCCTTGCGATACAGGTCGAACATGACGGCGACCAGCAGGCTGATGAGCAACGCGAGCACGGTGAGAAAGGTCGGTGCCAGCGCGCGCCGGGCTACAGCCGTCCCCCAGCACGTCAGGGTTAGCTGAACCAGGGCAAACACGGCGAACAACCCGGCCGCCGCCCAGAAAACCGTCTTGAAAGCGGCATCGACCGGGTCCCTTACCGTCTGGTCGTGAATGGTGAGAACCAGCCAGCCGACCACCCCGAACTTGTCCCGCACCGGCAGGGACAGACGATGGTTGAGTTCGTCGAATCCGGCATGCTCGGACTTTCCGGCCCCATCACCATGCTCGGCTCGAATATGAGCGGCGGTTTCGGTGTCCCCAAGGCCTCTCTCACAGAGTGCATCCACGTGATCGGCGTATGGCGTAGTCACACAGCCAACCGCCTCACCGGAGGGGTCGAACAACTGGATGGCGTGCAGCGCATCGTCCACCTCGAACAGCTGACCGGCCCGCCGGTCGAAACCGGTAAGCTGATCAAGCGGCAGACCGGACTGCGCAAACTGGTCCACCGTATGCTGGAGCGTCGCCCCGAGCTGGGTCAGCCGCTCGTTCCGCATTTCCGAATACACGCGGGTCGCCTCGCCATATCCGACATAGGCGAACAGCAACAGACTGAGACCCGTCAGGACAAGCCCCGGGATCACGGTGACGATGCGGTTCATTAACAGTCCTGACGTTTCGTCACCGGGTCTGCATCAAGATCAATGGAAAGGTGCGACCCACCACATACATCCCCATCGATATCAGTCGGACGTGACGCCCTTGCCCTTAACAAACGGCATGGCGGACTCGAGCACCGGGTCCACCTCCCGCTGCACGCGACGGAGATCCGCGACGTATTTCGCATTGTGGCCGTCGCCCAATGTTACCGCCCGCCGCAGCAGATCGGCCGCCTGGACCTTGTCCCCATTCTCTGCCAGGAACATGCCGTAGGCGTGGACGATGCGATCGAAATTCGGATCCATTTCATAGGCTTCACGGAACTTGGCGCGGGCGCCGGCCATATCGTTTTTGGCCATCAATGAATTCGCCCAATAGACCACGGCCTCGGGATAATTCGGATCAATCTCCAGAACCCGCTTGAACCGTCCGATCGCTTCGTCATGCCGACCGAGGACCGCCAGATTCTCGCCCC
>JANSYC010000167.1 GCA_024742605.1 Alphaproteobacteria bacterium
CCAATGAGCGAGGAACCTCAGCTTCTCATGCATGATCGTGCCGACAATGTCGGCGTGGTTGTTGTGGAAGATTTGACGGCGGGTACGGAGATGCTGTGCCGGATTACCGAGGACAATTCGACCTTCAGGATGACGGTGCTGGACGACGTGCCGATCGGCCACAAGGTGGCGATCGTCGATCTGGTGAAGGACGACACGGTGATCAAATACGGCGAGGATATCGGCCGGATGGTCGGTGAGGCCGCCAAGGGCAAGCATGTGCACGTCCACAATCTCAAAACCAAGCGCTGGTAGGAGTTCCCCATGGATTACAAAGATCAGACGGTGCAGGCTTGGCGGCGCGAGAACAACCGGGTCGGCGTGCGCAACCATGTGCTCATCCTGCCGGTGGACGACATCTCGAACGCGGCCTGCGAGGCGGTGGCGAATAACGTCAAGGGGACGATGGCGATCCCGCATTCCTATGGCCGGCTCCAGTTCGGCGAGGATCTGGAACTGCATTTCCGGACCATCATCGGCACCGGCGCCAACCCGAATGTCGCCGCCGTGGTGGTGATCGGGATCGAGCCGGAATGGACCAAGGTGATCGTCGACGGCATCGCCAAGACCGGTAAGCCGGTCGAGGGGTTCTCGATCGAGCAGAAGGGCGATTTCGAGACCATCCGGCAGGCCAGTTGGAAGGCCAAGGAATACGTGCACTGGGCGACCGAGCTTCAGAAGGAGGAGTGCGGGCTGTCCGAGCTGTGGGTCTCGACCAAATGCGGCGAGAGCGATACCACCACCGGTCTGTCGAGCTGCCCGACTGTCGGCAATATGTACGACAAGCTGCTGCCGCACGGGCTGTACGGCTGTTTCGGGGAGACCTCGGAGATCACCGGGGCCGAGCATATCTGCGCCGACCGGGCCGCCAACAACGAGGTGCGGGACAAGTTCCTGAAGACCTTCCAGGCCTATCAGGACGATGTGATCGAGGCGCATAAGACTTCCGACCTTTCGGACAGCCAGCCGACCAAGGGAAATATCCTGGGCGGGCTGACGACGATCGAGGAGAAGGCGCTGGGCAATCTGGAGAAGATCGGCCGGACCTCGACCTATATCGACGTGCTGGAGCCGGCCGAGGAACCGGCCCGGGGGCCGGGGCTTTACTATATGGATACGTCCTCGGCAGCCGCTGAGTGCGTGACCCTGATGGCGGCGGGCGGCTACGTGATCCACACCTTCCCGACCGGCCAGGGCAATGTGATCGGCAATCCGATCGTGCCGGTGATCAAGATCACCGGGAACCCGCGCACGGTCCGCACCATGAGCGAGCATGTGGACGTGGACGTCTCGGGCGTGCTGAAGGGCTCACAGACGATCGACCAGGCGGGCGACAGCCTGATCGAGATGATCGTCCGCACCGCCAACGGCCGGCATGTCGCCGCAGAGGCGCTGGGTCACAAGGAGTTCGTCATGACCAAGCTCTACCGCAGCGCCTGAGATCGAGAGACGTGCTTCGCGCGTGCGAAACCCGACCCCGTTCCGGCGTCCGCCGGGGCGGGGTTTCCGATTCCGAGTTACCGGAAAAAGCTATTGGAAATAAAGCGGTCTGCGTATTGATACAGATCAACGACGCGCCGCTGCACTGCGATCATGGTCCCTCCGAGCCGATCCCACGTTCGGAGACCCCCTGTTATGACGAAGCTCCTTCAAATCGCTGCCCTGTCCGTTGCAGCCGTACTCGCCCTTCTGGGCGCGGGCGCAGCGGTGGATTCGATGTTTCGGATCCACATGACCCTTATCTTCGCCGTCTGCGTTGCAGCGGCCTTCCTGCTGATCGGCCGGGCGGAACCGGCTGACGGTGAAACGGAGGAGCGCTATATGGACGGACCGATCCGCTACGGCGTGATCGCGACCGTCTTCTGGGGCACCGTCGGGTTTCTGGTGGGCGTGGTGGCGGCCAGTCAGCTGGCCTGGCCGGATCTCAATATTGAACCGTGGTTCAATTTCGGTCGGGTGCGACCGCTCCATACCTCGGCGGTGATCTTCGCTTTCGGCGGCAATGCGTTGCTCTGTACGAGCTTCTATGTCGTACAGCGGACCTGCCGGGCCCGGCTGTTCGGCGGGGACCTCTCGTGGTTCGTATTCTGGGGCTACCAGCTGTTCATCGTCCTGGCGGCGACCGGCTATCTGCTGGGCGGGACCCAGTCGAAGGAATACGCCGAGCCGGAATGGTACGTCGATCTGTGGCTGACCGTGGTCTGGGTCGCCTATCTGGTGGTGTTCCTGGGCACGCTGATCAAGCGCAAGGAACCGCATATCTACGTGGCGAACTGGTTCTATCTCGCCTTCATCGTGACGGTCGCGATGCTGCACGTGGTGAACGGGCTGGCCGTTCCGGTGTCGTTCGCGGGTTCCAAGAGCTATTCGGCCTTCGCCGGCGTGCAGGATGCGCTGACCCAGTGGTGGTACGGCCATAACGCGGTGGGCTTTTTCCTGACCGCGGGCTTCCTGGGTATGATGTACTATTTCGTGCCCAAGCAGGCCAACCGCCCCGTCTACTCATACCGGCTTTCGATCGTCCATTTCTGGTCGCTGATCTTCCTCTACATCTGGGCCGGCCCGCACCACCTGCACTACACAGCGCGTCCGGACTGGGCGCAGACCCTGGGCATGGTGTTCTCGATCATGCTGTGGA
>JANSYC010000049.1 GCA_024742605.1 Alphaproteobacteria bacterium
GAGGGACAGGCGGTGGCGGCCACCCACGGCCTCGATGTGCCGGTGGACTGGGCGGCCAACAGCGACCCGAACAAACGCTCCGATCACAAATCCTCGATGCTGCAGGACTGGGAACTGGGCCGGCCGATGGAGATCGACGGCATCGTGCGCGTGGTCCAGGATTTCGCCCGGGAGGCGGGCGTGGAAACCCCGACCATCGATACGGTGGCGGCTTTGCTGGTGGAGAAGGCACGGATGGCGGGGACGTATTAGAGCCCGTCCCGCAGATCCTTGATCGCCATCCGGGCCAGCTCGTCGGCGCGTTCGTTTTCCGGATGGCCGGCGTGCCCCTTGACCCAATGCCAGACGATTTCGTGCCGTTGGGTGGCGGCATCCAGGCGTTCCCAGAGGTCCCGGTTCTTGACCGGTTTCTTGTCCGCCGTCCGCCAGTCCCGGGCTTTCCAGGACTTGAGCCATTTCATGATGCCGTCGCGCACATAGGTGCTGTCGGTATGGACGTCGACAACCATCGGGCGCTTCAGACTCTCCAGCGACGAGATCGCCGCCATCAGTTCCATGCGGTTATTGGTGGTGTCCGGCTCGGCGCCAGACAGCTCCCGTTCGTGGCCCTTCCAGCGCAGAATCGCCCCCCAGCCCCCCGGCCCGGGATTCCCGCTGCACGCCCCGTCGGTGTAGATCTCGACCCGTTCGGTCATGCCGCGCTAAAGCCCATAGGCGGACGGGTGGACGACGGTCTGGTGGAACCGGAGTTTCTGCAGGTATTCCATCGGGTCCTTCGGCTTCACGAGCGCACCTTCCGGATGGTTCAGCCAGTCGTAGAGCCGGGTCAGCATGAATCTGAGGGCCGAGCCGCGCGCCAGGACGGGAAGGGCATGCCGCTCCTCCACGCTCAGCGCCCGCCGGGTCTGATAACCGGCGATCAGCTGCTGTGCCTTGGTGACGTTGAAGCTGCCGTCGGTCTCGAAGCACCAGGCGTTCAGGCAGATCGCCAGATCGTAGACCAGGGTGTCGGTGCAGGCGAAATAGAAGTCGATCAGCCCGCTGACATGATCGCCCAGGAAGAAAACATTGTCCGGAAACAGGTCGGCGTGGATCACACCGGTCGGCAGGTCTACCGGCCAATTGTCTTCCAGATAGCCGACTTCGACCTTCAACCCGTTGTAGAGCCCGTGATAGATCGGCTCCGATCGCATGTCGCAGGATTCGAGCAGCGGCCGCCAAGCCGAGACCGACAGGTTGTTCTCGCGCCGCATGCCGAAACCGAGTCCGGCCAGATGCAGTTCCGCCATCGCGGCGCCGAGGGCGTGACAGCAGGCCGGATGAATCCGACGACGCCAGACACCCTCGAGAAAGGTCACGATGGCGGCCGGGCGCCCGTTCAGCTCCCGGAGCATGGCGCCGTCGCGGGCCGCGACCGGCTGCGGACAGCTCAGCCCCCGGCTTGCCAGATGGGTCATCAGGTTGATGAAGAACGGCAGCTCGTCCGGGTTCACCCGTTTCTCGTACAGGGTGAGAATGTAGGTGCCCCCGGTTGTGCGCACCAGGAAATTGGAGTTCTCGACCCCCTCTGCGATGCCGGAGAAGGAGGTGAGCGATCCGATGTCGTAGCCGGTCAGAAAACTGGCCAGATCCTCGTCGGTGACCGGGGTATAGACCGCCATGCAAATGCGTCCGTTCGGGTTCAGGCGACCAGTTCGCGCGGAAGCTTGAAGTGCACATCCTCGCGGGTGACCTCCACTTCCTCGACCAGCACCGTGCGGCGGGCGGAACAGGCGGCGATCACTTCTTCGACCAGGACCTCCGGGGCGGAGGCGCCGGCGGTGATCCCAAGCCGGCTGATCCCGTCCAGCCAGGCATCGTCCAGTTCGTGCGCCCGCTGAATCAGACGCGCGTCGGCACAGCCGCTGGTCTTCGCCACCTCGACCAGGCGCTTGGAGTTGGACGAGTTCGGAGCCCCGAGAACCACCATCGCGTCAACCCGACCGGCGATCGCCTTGACCGCATCCTGGCGGTTGGTGGTGGCGTAGCAGATGTCTTCCTTCTTCGGGGCGGCGATCTCCGGGAACCGGCGGCGCAGCACCTCGACGATCTTTGCCGTGTCATCCACCGAGAGTGTGGTCTGGGTGACGAAGGCCAGCGGCGTGCCGGGCGGTGGCGCAAATGCTTCGGCCTGGGATTCGTCCTCAATCAGACTGATCGCACCGTCCGGCAGCTGGCCCATGGTGCCGATCACCTCCGGGTGCCCTGCATGGCCGATCAGAAGGATGTGGTGGTCCTTCTTGTGCAGCCGGTCGGCTTCCAGGTGAACCTTGCTGACCAGCGGGCAGGTCGCGTCCACGTAGATCATGTTGCGCCGGGATGCCTCGGCCGGAACCGATTTGGGAACCCCGTGGGCCGAAAACACCACCGGCCGATCGGTCGGACACTCGTCCAGTTCCTCGACGAAGACCGCGCCCTTGGCCTCCAGGCTTTCGACCACATGGCGGTTGTGCACGATCTCATGCCGGACATAGACCGGCGCGCCCCATTTATCGAGGGCGCCCTCGACGATCTGGATGGCGCGGTCGACACCGGCACAGAATCCGCGCGGGGCGGCCAGCACGATGGTCAGCGAGGTGGGTGATTTCGTGTCGGTCATAATGGTCCGGTTGTCTCGCGAAATCGCCACCGGGTCAATCCGTGCCGATACCGGAGAGCGGCCCGCCGCCTCAATTGCGTGTCCGGTCCACGCGGGCTATCTTCGGGACCGAACGTCAATTACAGGAACAGGTGCCCCATGGCTGAGCCCGTTTGCGCGCAAAAAGAGCCGTTCGAGATGGTGGTCGAAGCGGGGAAAGCGTACTTCTGGTGCTCCTGCGGCCGCAGCGAGAATCAGCCGTTCTGTGATGGCAAGCACGCGGGCACCGGCCTCACGCCGGTGCGGTTCAAGCCGGAGGAAGCCGGCACCGTGTTTTTCTGCGGCTGCAAGGCGACCGGCGACAGCCCCATGTGCGACGGCAGTCACAACGCACTTTAAGACCGTAAGATTTCCGATCCGCTGCCAGCAAAGAGCTCCGTGTGACCCATTCCGATTTCCGTTCTCGCGCCCGTCGAAGCGTGGCCCTGGTTCTTGTCGCCCTGATCGGCCTGTCGGCCTGCGGGCTCAACGAGCCGCCGCCGCCCTGTCCTCCGGCAGCCGTTCCCAAGCCTCTGGGAGCCGGAACGACCTTCACACCGGGCGGTGGTCAGGATCTGACCGAGGTTCAATACAGCACCCAGATCACTGGCATTCAGCTGACCTGCGATTACGGCGATGCCGGGGTTGAACTTGAGGTCGGGGTGCGGATCGTGGCCGAGCGGGGCCCCGCGGACCGGGACCGGGTCGCGAAGATCTCGTATTTCGTCGCTGTCGAGCAGGGTGTGGGCAACATCACCGCCAAGCAGGTATACGACCTGTCCCTGCCGTTCGAGGGCAACAAACGTCGCGTCGGCACAATCGAGGTTCTGGACGTGTTCGTTCCCCGTCCGCCCGACGGGAATTTCGCCGCTCTGCAGATCCTCGGCGGACTCCAGCTGACTCCGGAGCAGCTCGAGTACAATCAGCGGATCGTGACACCCCGGAACTGAGCAGCAGAACTGAGCGGCTGAACTGAGCGGCGGGGCCGGCGCCGCACCGGCGCGACCGGAAGGGTGCCGGCTTGTGAAGCAGGGGGGCGATCCCGTACAAGGGGATATGACCTCGGCAAGCGATATACGAACGGGCAATTGGGTCGACCGTCGGCTGCCCGCCGGCTGGCGGCCCTATGCCCGGCTGGCGCGGCTGGATCGTCCGATCGGGACCTGGCTGCTCTACGGCCCCTGCCTGTGGGGCTTGGCGCTGGGCTGGCAGGCGGTCGGTGCGCCGGCCAGTCTGACCGCCAGTATGGAGATGCTCGGCTTTGTCGTGTTGTTCGGCATCGGCGCTCTCGCGATGCGCGGAGCGGGCTGTACCGTGAACGATCTCTGGGACCGCAAGCTGGACGCCAAGGTGGCGCGGACCGCCGACCGCCCGATCGCCAGCGGAGCCGTCTCGGTCAAGGCGGCGCTCGTGTTCACAGCCGCCCAGATGCTGATCGGGCTGCTCGTGCTGCTGCAGCTAAATTGGACCTGTTTCCTGCTCGGGGTCTTGGTGCTCGGTCTGGTGTTCAGCTATCCGCTGGCCAAGCGGGTCACGGACTGGCCGCAGGCGGTGCTGGGCCTGACCTTCAACTGGGGCGCTCTGATGGGCTATGCGGCGGTCGCCGACAGCGTGGCGTGGCCGGCCGTGGTGGCTTACGCGGCCGGGTTCTTCTGGACGCTCGGCTACGACACGATCTACGCCCATCAGGACAAGGAGGACGACGCCATCGTCGGAGTCCGATCCTCGGCCCTGTTCCTGGCGGAGAAGACCAAACCGGCGCTGGCCGCCTTCTACGGCACAACCCTGGGCCTCCTGGTGCTGTCCGCGTGGTTGGCGGGCCTGGCCTGGCCGGTCTATGCGGGGCTCGTTCTGGTCGCCGGTCATTTCGTCTGGCAGATCCGGGCGGTCGATATCGACACGCCGGAGCTCTGCCTGGCCGTATTTAAGTCCAACCGCGACGCCGGTCTCCTGGTCGCCCTTGCGTTTGCGCTGGGATGACCGTGTTGACCCGCAGGTGAGCCGGATCAGCCCCGACCCCGTCGCCTTTATCCGCGCCAACACCGTGTTGAAATCAACATCCCTCGTCCCCGAGGTCACGCTGCATCTGGCGGACGCGGCCTTGGAACTCTGGCAACTGACCGAGGATGAGCTGGAAGACAGGGGCCTTCCGCCGCCGTTCTGGGCCTTTGCCTGGGCCGGTGGGCAGGCGCTTGCCCGATATGTGCTCGACGCGCCGGATGTGGTGCGCGGCAAGCGGGTGCTGGACTTCGCGTCCGGCAGCGGGCTGGTGGCGATCGCCTGCGCGCTGGCCGGGGCCGAACGGGTGGTCGCGAACGAGATCGACGCGTTCGCCCTCCGGGCCATCCGCCTCAACGCCGAGGCCAACGGGGTCTCGCACCGGCTCGACATTCTGGACCGGGACGTTCTGAGCGACCCGCCGCCGGGCCCTGGCGAACGGGGCCCCTATGACCTGATCCTGGGGGGAGATGTCTGTTACGAGAAGCCGATGGCCGATCTGACGATCCCATTCCTGCGCGGGCACGCGGCAACCGGCATTGAGGTTCTGATCGGCGATCCCGGACGAACCTACCTGCCCAAATCGGGCCTGGAAAAAGTGACCGAATTCCGGGTCCCGGTGCCGCGCGATCTGGAGGACAGCGACCTGCGTCGGACCGTGGTTTGGCGAATTGGTGCCTAGACGGCCGGGGGCGGCCCCCTGAGGCCATGGTCCGGGGCAATGACCTCTGGCTGCAGGCCTGGAGAAATTTCTCGCACGGACCTTGCATTGCCCGTGGCCAAAGCCGAAGCTCGCGCGCGGGGGAGTTCGAGTTTAGCTGGGCGGAGTCCGGACGTGAACGATCAGCCGACACCCAACGATCAGGGTGATGTCCCGCAAACCTCCCGGGAATCAGGCCAACGGGCTCCGAACGTATCGGCCTGGCGCGCCACCGTCAGCGCCTTGGGCACCCGACCGGATATTGCCTTGTGGATCCTGGTTGGTGTCGCGGCGATCTGGCTGGCCGACAATGCGGCGCCGATCCTGATTCCGGTGGTCGCGGCCGCCGTTCTGGCGACCATTCTCAATCCCCTGGCCCGCTTCCTCGAGCGCTGCCTGCGTCTGCCGAAGAGCCTGGCGGCGGCACTTCCGCTGGCGGCCACTCTGGGGCTGATCTTCATGGCGCTATGGTTGCTTCTGCCGGCGACGGACAAATGGCAGGAAAGAATTCCCAGCCTGATCAGTCAGGCCGAATTCAAGCTGTTGCGGATCACCTCCCTGATCGAAGACGTGACCGAGGCGACCCAGAAGGTGACCGAGGCCGCCAGCACCGGGATCGGCGCCGACAAGACGGGCCAATCTGAAACGGTGGTTGTGCAGCAGGATCCAGGGTTTCTCTCTGGCGTTCTGTCGGAAGCCCCTGCGGCCCTGGCGCAGACCCTGGTCATCCTGGTGCTGGCGTTCTTCTTTCTGCACGAGCGACAGGCCATTGTGCGTCTGATTACCGGAATGTTCGTCCATTCCCCCGCACGCTTTCGGGTGGCGCGCTTCTGTCGAGCCGCCCGCCAGAACGTCGCGCACTATTTCCTGACGATCTGCGCGATCAATCTCAGCTTGGGCCTGATAACCGGGGCTTTGTTCCATCTGATCGGGATGCCCGAGCCTGCCAGCTGGGGCGGCGCCATGGCGCTCGCCAATTTCGTGCCGTTCATCGGCCCCGCGGTGATCTTCGGGCTGTCGTTCGTGGTCGCCCTGGTGACCTATCCGACGTTCGAGCTGGCCCTGGTGGCACCGGCGGTAATCCTCGGCGTCAATCTGGTCGAGGCGAATCTGATCATGCCGACTCTGGTTGGGCGCAGGTTCTACACTTCACCTGTGCTGGTGCTCTTGGCGGTGCTGTTCGGCGCATGGCTCTGGGGGGCGATCGGCGCAATCGTCGCGGTGCCTCTCACGGTGATTGCGGTCAGCGGCCTCCGGTCTCGCGCGCTGTCCAGAGCCTAAGCGAGCCTAGTTGCGCCGCCCGACCAGCAGGCCGATGATCGCAGCCACGCCCAGAAGCGGCAGGGTCGGGATCGACGCGCCGATCTGTCGGCCCAGCTCGTAGGTCGGATCACCTTCGTATTTTGACGTATCCGGGCGCCCGGGTTCGGTGGGCCTGTCCGCTGCGGCCGGAGCCACGGCGATGGTCGGCTGCCGAACGGCCGGTCGGCGCCCGGTCGCAGAACTGGCCAGGGCAAGGGCGGCCGCGAATAGGGCGGTTACCGCCGCCCAGATCCCGATCGCACCGATCAACCCGACATGGTTTGCCGTTTCGAGAATTGCCGCCGTAACTCCGAGTCCGTAGGCGATAAGGCCGAAAACCGCCGCAAGAACAGCTAGAACTGCGCTCCGGAGGCACCGGGAAACGGAGTCCCGTGCCTCCGTCAGCAGGGATTCGGATGCAGCCTTGAGGAGATTGGCAGCAAGCCCCTTGCCGTTTGCGCTCGACATCTTAGCGTCGCGACCACATGCCGACGGCCAAGCCCACCCCGAAAGCCACAAGCATTGAGGTGACCGGATTCTCTTCGACGGTCGCTACGGTACGCTCGGCAGCCTGTTGACCTTGAGCGCGCGCGCGTTCCGCCCCGTCGCGGACGCGATCGGCACCTTCGCGAACCCTGCCGCGAATCTCCTCACCGGTTTCCGCTGCCCTGTCTGATGCAAGCTGGGTAACGGAGTTGGTCAGAATCTTCAGGTCGTCGCGGAGCTGCGCCAGTTGGTCGTCGATTGAAGCGTCGCTGCGTTTAGACGTATCGGCTTGCGCCATGTCATACTCTCCTACGGCCCTATGGCATTGTTTCACATGAGATTTGCACCGTGCGGCGCGATCAAGAAGAACTCCGATCTTGAGGCGGTACGTGGTTGCGCACGCCCAGCTTGCAACCCCAGGGAGTGGCGCGGGACGTCCCACACCCCGGCAGCGCGCGGGCAGACGACGGAAAAATCCGATCTGATCCGTGATCCGATCAGGTGCCCGAAACAAGCTCTAACATATTGAAAAGAATGGTGCCCTCGGTCCGACTCGAACGGACACTCCCTTGCGGGAAACAGATTTTGAGTCTGTCGCGTCTACCGGTTCCGCCACGAGGGCACGGGGCATGTTTGGACGCGCAGGGCGTCCGGTCGGCAGGGCGCGCACTATGCCGTCGGATCCCGATCTGCGCAACACCCGTTTTCCGGTCCGGTTCGCTAAGTGTGCGGGCCGGTGCAGCCGGGCCGGACCCCGTATCGGATCTCGTCCATGGCGCCCGCGAGCGCGTCGTACAGCATCAACCGGCCGGCCATCGGTTCTCCGAGGCCGAGAATGACCTTGAGCACCTCGACCCCTTGCAGGGTCCCGATCACCCCGGCGACCGCACCCAGGATGCCGGCCTCCTCGCAGCGCGGGGTAAGGGCCGGATCGGGGATATCGGGGAAGAGACAGCGGTAGCAGGGTTGGTCCGCTCCCGGCAGGATGGTCGTGAGCTGTCCCTCGAACCGGGACAGCGCGCCGGAGACCAGGGGAACCCCCGCGGCCCGGCAGGCGTCGTTGAGCGCGAACCGGGTCTCGAAATTGTCGGAGCCATCGACGACAACCGAGGCACCGGCAAGCATCTCGGCGGCGTTTTCCCGGGTCAGGCGCTGTTCCCGCCGCTCGACCACCACGCCGGGATTGACCCGGGCAAGGGTCTCGGCAGCGCTGTCGACCTTCGGACGGCCGACCGCGTCGGTCGCGTGGACGATCTGCCGCTGCAGATTGGTCAGATCCACCACGTCGTCATCGACCAGGACCAACGTCCCTACCCCGGCGGCGGCCAGATAGAGGGAAACCGGGGCGCCCAGACCACCGGCGCCCAGCAGCACCACACGGGCCTCCAGCAGCTTTTCCTGACCCGCCTCCCCGACCTCGTCGAGGATCAGGTGCCGGGCGTAGCGGTGGAACTCGTTTTCCGTCAGCTCGCGCATCATCGCCTCATCCGTTTGCGCCGGTGCCGGTCGAGCCGTACCCGCCGGATCCGCGCTCGGTCTCGTCCAAGCTCGGCACCGCGTCCCACGCGATGCGGGTGACCGGCGCCACGACCATCTGCGCGATCCGGTCGCCATGGGAGATCCGGAACGGCTGGTCCCCTAGGTTGACGAGCAGGACCGAAACTTCGCCGCGATAGTCGGCGTCTATCGTACCGGGTGCGTTGACGATCGAGATTCCGAACTTGAACGCGAGGCCCGAGCGCGGCCGGATCTGCGCTTCGTACCCCAGTGGAAGAGCGATCGCGATGCCGGTCGGGATCAGACACCGCGCGCCGGCCGGCAGATCGACCGGTGCGGACAGCGCCGCCATCAGATCCAGGCCCGCGGCCCCATCGGACTGATAGGCCGGCAACGGCAGGTCAGCGCCATGGGGCAGGCGGGTGATCGCGACTGAAACCGTCATGTGTCTTGGTATCCGAAATGGCTGATCCAGGGTTGAACCTGCTCGATATAGGGCTCCAAATGCCGGGCGTAGTGCTTCCACCGGTAGGAGGCGTCCCGATAGAGCGGTTGGATCACCTGGCTGTAGCTCGGTGTGTTGATCACACCACGGTTCAGGGCGGTGGACTGGTAGTCATGCACCGTATCCTCCCATTCCAGGTCCAGGAAGGTGAGCAGTTTCCGGATCTCTCCCGGCATGTCCACCACCAGGTCCTCATATCGCAGCATGTGGACCCGGAGATCGAAGCGGCGTTGCGAACGGGTCCAGATGTCCATCGTCAGACAATAGAAATCGACGATCCGCGCCAGGTCCAACATGTTCGCCATGGCCGGGTTGAGGCCGAAATTCTGCATGAAGCAGCTGAGGATGCAGTCGAGCGGGTGGCGGACGGCCAGGATGAACCCGGCGCTGGGGAAGAGCCGGTGGATGAAGGGGGCTTCCAGGCTGTTCAACGGCAATTTGTCGATCAGACGCGTGTCCGGACCGGTTTGCGGCAGGTATCGGCGGGCCTCCTGGAAATAGACCGCCCTCAGACGCGCCAGGGTGCCGTCGGAGAGGTTGCCGAGGGCTGCCAGATCGCCGGCGCCGCCGAGGGACGCGCGGCTGCGCTCCACCGCCGGTTTCTCGTCCAGGATGGCGACTCGCGAATGGCTGAACAGGATCGTTTCCAGCAGCGTGGTCCCAGACCGCGGAAACCCGACCAGGAAGGACGGGGCGCTGGGTGCGGAAGGCAGCGGACGGTCCCGGTCGGGACGGTCAAACGCGCCGCTGGTCGCAAGCTGGTCGTTGAGGCACCGGAGGCCCGCGAGATAGGAGTCCGTGTCGATCTTCGCAAAGGCCTCACCGGTCTTCAGCCGCGCGTTCATCTCCGCGAAGGCGTCAAACGCGGCGTCGAAGGCGCCCGCCTTGTCCAGGATCTTCCCTTTGACGCTGTAGAAGGAGTTCAGACGGTACTTCGCGATGCTGCCTTCCGGGATGCGGCGGATCAGATCGGCGGCGCGTCCGTGGTCCTTGTCCCGAAAATGGATCAGGGCGCGATAGTACTGGATGTCCGGCTGGTCGAAGAACCCGCGTGCTTCCGCCGTTTGCAAGGCATCCCGGAGGGCCTCGGTCCGGTTCGAGATCTCGTGGATCTCACAGATATTGACGTGCGCGTCCAAGAGCCGCGGATTGCAGGCAAGGGCTCGGGTCAGACTGACCAGCGCCGGGCCGTGGCGTTCGAGATCCTTCAGGCAGATGCCCAGATTGTTCAGGGTCTCGGCGGAGCCGGGGGTGAGGCACAGGGTTGCCCGGTAGCACGCGACCGCCTCGTTCGACCGGTTCTGCAGGTTGAGACAGATCGCCTTGTTGTTGCGCGCGATGCTGTCCGCCGGCCGCAGCATGAGTGCCGACTCGTATGACGCGATCGCCGCGTCCAGCCGCCCGAGATGCTGCAGACAGGTCCCCAGATTGTTGAGGAGTCCCGGCTGTTGCGGATGCTGTTCCAGACTGCACCGGTAGTGCCGGATGGCGTCCGGAATTCGTCCGGTCTCCCGAAGAATATCGCCGAGAGCCGCATGGGCTGACGGGTCGGCCGGCGCGATCCGAAGCAGGCCCTGGAACGCCTGTAGCGCCTCTTCTGGGCGACCCGAGCTCAGGAGAATTGTCCCCAGGCTCATATGCGCGTCGAGACATTTCGGGTCGACCCGAACCGCGGATCCGAGCAGGTCGATCGCCTGATCGGTCTGGCCCCACTGCGCCCGTGCGATGGCGATGACCGTGAGAAGGGCGCCGGATGCCGGATGGGACTGCAACAGAACGCCGCCCAGTTTGACCACGTCCTCAAGCCGGTGGGCGTTCAGCAGGGTTTGGAGCGCCTGGAGCTTCTCGGCGGGAACGCCATGAGGTGCCGGGTTATCGGACGCTCCGGATGCGCTGGAGAGAGCGGCGCCCTTGTGTGCCGCCGCCGTGTCGTCCGGTTTCGTCATTCACCCTGCGCCAGAACTTCGGCGATCTGCCGCGCCAGCCGTTTGCCGAGGTCTCGCTTCGACATGGCGGGCCACGCCGTCACACCCTCCGCGGTGACCACGTGCACCGTGTTCTTGTCCCCGCCGAAGGTGCCGGTCGTCGCCGAAACATCGTTGGCGAGAACCCAGTCACAGCTTTTTCGGATCCGTTTGGCGGCGGCGTGCTCGAGCACGTTCTCGGTCTCTGCGGCAAATCCGATCACCAGATCCGGCCGAGCGGCGCCCGGCTGCGCGAGTGTGGCGAGGATGTCCGGATTTTCTGCCATCACCAGACTGGGTGGGCCGCCGCCGTCCTTCTTGAGCTTTTGCGTGCCCTCGCTCGCGACCCGCCAGTCGGCGACAGCGGCGGCGCAGACCACGATGTCGGCCGGCAGCGCCGATTGACAGGCGGCCAGCATCTCCCGGGCCGTCTGGATCGGGACGACCGTCACGCCGGCCGGGTTCGGTTCCTGTGTCGGGCCCGAGACCAGCGTGACCGCCGCGCCTGCCTCCGCGAGAGCGGCGGCGATCGCGTGCCCCTGCTTGCCGGAGGAGCGGTTGGCGATGTAACGCACCGGATCGATCGGTTCGTGGGTCGGCCCGGAGGTGACGATCGCGCGCTTGCCGGCGAGCGGTCCCGAGGGCGTGCCCAGCACCTGATCGATCGCGGCGACGATCTCCAGCGGTTCGGACATCCGGCCGGGGCCGAACTCACCGCAGGCCATGTTGCCCTCATTCGGGCCGATCACCCGGATACCCCGCGTCACGAGGGTCGAGAGATTGGCCTGGGTGGCCGGATGCTCCCACATCCGGACGTTCATGGCGGGCGCGATCAGCACCGGGGTGTCGGTCGCCAGGAGCAGGGTGGAGGCCAGATCGCCGCACATTCCTGCGGTCATCTTCGCCATCAGATCGGCAGTGGCCGGAGCCACGACGATCAGATCGGCGGAGCGCGACAGTTGGATATGTCCCATCTCGGCCTCGTCGGTGAGGTCGAACAGCTCCTGATGCACCTTCGCCTCGGTCAGGGCCGACAGGGCGAGGGGCGTGACGAACTGGGCTCCCCCGGCGGTCAGCACGCCCCGTACTGTGGCGCCGCGCTCCCGCAGGCGGCGGACCAGATCCAGACTCTTGTAGGCGGCGATGCCGCCTCCCACGATCAGCAGGATATGTCGATCCTTCAGCATGGCGCTTTCGGTGGTTGGTGATCCGGACTCGCGCTCGGCCCGACCGAGTGTAAAGCGCTTGCATCGCCTTCGCCAGACGACATGGGCCGAAGAGAGGACCGGACGATGGGTGGAGGGGGCCTTCGGGCCAGGGCCGTTCGTTTTGCTTTGTTCTCAAACTGGCTTCCGTGCTATGAAAAGCCCGTAAAAATTGAATAATGGTTCTTAGATTGCGCGAGAGGTCCGTCGTGGACACCCTGTATTTCGCGACAAACCGCAACCCGGTCCCGAAGAAGGCGCCAACCGATTTCGGACAGGTTTTTAACGATGACGGCCTGGGAGCGTTGAGATTCGGAGCCCTCGAGGTGGAGGGCGAGACGATCCGCGTCCAGGTCGCCAAGGAGCGATTGAGGAAGGATGCGGCCCGCAAACAGAAGGATGGCCCCGGCTCCAAGCTCGGCAGCCGGGAGGTGTTCGCGGATATTCGGGAAAGGATGGCCAGGAATTCCGTCGACACGATCGTCTACGTTCACGGCTACAATGTCAGCTTTCGCGAAGCGGCGCTGGCGGCGGCCCAGTTGAAGCGGAATTTCGGAGGTCTGCACCAGGGTAAGGGCATCAACGTGGTGCTGTTCTCCTGGCCTTCGGACGGCTCGATGATGCCCTATGTCGCCTATGCGAGCGACCGACAGGACGCGGCCGCGTCCGGCCCCGCCTTCGCACGGGCCTTTCTCAAGCTGTCGGATTTTCTGAGAGGCTCCACGCCGGAAGAGGCCTGCGAGCAGCGCCTTCACCTGGTGGCGCATTCCATGGGGAATTATGTGATGCGGCACGCCCTGCAGGAGATCGTCCGCCAGTCGCCGGGCCGGCCGCCCCGGCTGTTCGATCAGATTTTTCTGATGGCTGCCGATGAGGACGACGACGCCTTTGAGCATGAGCACAAGCTGAAATCTCTCCCGGGTCTGGCCAAGCGGGTGAGCGTGTACTTCAACAACAACGACCGGGCGATGGCGATTTCGGACAAGACCAAGGGCAATCCGGACCGGCTCGGTGACGACGGTCCGCGTCTGCCGCGGTCCATTCCGGGCAAGGTCTCGTTGGTCGACTGCACCAACGTGGTGTCGGGAATCACGGAGCACTCCTATTATAACGATACGGAGAAGGTCATCGACGATATGGCGCGGGTGCTCCAGGGCGTACCGTCGGCGGACATCGAAGGCCGGAGCTATGATCCGGAGACCAACCGGTATCGGCTGCTCCTGTGATCGAGAGCGGGACGCAGGCGGCGGACAGCGCAACCTCGCCATTCGGGTGCGCCGGGGGCCGTGGCTCCAACTGGGACTTGCGTCAACTTGTCTCACGTACTACTGCGAGAGCATGGCATCTCAAAAACCAACTCACGGAGATAACTTGGGCCTGCGTCTGCTGAGGGCGGAGACCCTGAGCTTTTGGAGGTTCCTGCGCTCGCTTGCCGACGAACACGGCGACGTGGTGCCCCGCTCCAGGATCCAGCCGGAGGCGCTGAAACCCTGGCTTGGATCGATTTCGATCGCTGTTTGGGATGCCGGATCCAAGAGCTATCGGTACAAGCTGTTCGGATCCAAACTGGCGCTGAAGACCGGACGCGACTTTACCGGTGAGACCATGGCGGTCTGGGGCGATGCCGCTCCCGGGATGATCCGCCAGTTCGATCGGGTGCTCGACGAGAACATCAGTCTGGTCAGCCATTTTAAGGAGCACGTCTTCGCGAGCCCGTTCGACCCGGTTCCGTCGGAGAGCCGGTTCGAAAAAGTCTTGATTCCGGTCTCCTATGACGGTGGTCCGGCGGACGCTGTTTTCGGGTACTCGGTCAAGGTCGATCCGTCCGACCGGTTCCCCGTCGCACCGGTCATGCCGTGCGAATGCAGCGCTCACTCGGGAGCCTGCCCCTATATGGGCTGAGGCGCGCCCCCGGACTTCATCCTCGCGCTAGCCCAGAACCAACCCGATCAGGAGCCCTACCGCCAGGGCGAGAACAACTGTGACGGCGGATCCGGATCCGCCGCGATTTCGGCCGAGCTGGGAGACCACATCCGGGTGCAGCTTGACCCCACCCTCGCGCAATTGCGTGAGCACCGTGTCGGCTCCGCGCACCAGCGCCGGCAGGCGGCTGAGGCCCTCCAGGAGATCGACACCGGCGCGGGCGGCGATGGCTTCGGGGCCACGATTCTCGATCATCCATTGTTCGATCAGCGGGCGGGCGAGGGTCCACATGTTGACGTTCGGATTCAGCTGCCGTCCGACCCCTTCTGCCACAACCATGGTTTTATGGAGTAGAAGAAGCTGCGGCTGGGCGCGCATCTCGAAGGTCTGAGCGATCCGCAGAACCTGACCCAGCAGGCGGGCGACGGAAACCTCGTGCAGGGGCTTGTCCAGCAGCGGCTCGCCGATCGACCGACAGGCCTGGGTGAACAGATCGACCGACTGGTGCGGGGGCAGAAAGCCCATGCGGAAATGGATCTCCGCCACCGACCGCCAATTGCCGTTCAGGAATCCGGTCAGCATGTCGGCGAGGTAGAAGCGTGTCGGCAGGTCCAGCCGGCCCATGATCCCGAAGTCGACGGGGACGAGGACGCCGCTCGGCTCGACCAGCATATTCCCGGGATGCATATCGGCGTGGAAGAACCCGTCGCGGAAAACCTGGTTGAAGAATACGGCCGCCGATTCCGCGAGCAGGGCCGTCGGATCGAGCCCGTATTCCGCCAGCTTTTCGCGGTTGTCGATCCGGCAGCCCTCGATCCAGGCGCTGGTCATGACCCGCCCTGTTGTGCGGCTCCAGTCGACCTCCGAGATCCTGAAGCCCGGGTCACCCATGAAATTCTCGGCCAGCTCGGCCGCCGCCGCGGCTTCGAACCGCAGGTCCATCTCGACCTCGACGGTCTGGCGGAACAGGCGGACGGTCTCGACCGGCCGGAACCGCTCGGTCCAGGGGGCTGCCCTCTCCATGGTGTCGGCGATCCACTCGAACAGATCGAGGTCGCGGGCGAAGCGTTCTTCGATATCGGGGCGCAGGATCTTGACCGCGACATCCAAGCCCTCGGGCGTCCGGGCGCGATGAACCTGAGCGATCGAGGCCGCGGCCACCGGGGTGGGGTCGAACCGGGCGAACAGCTCGTCGAGCGGGCGGTCGAGTTCGGCTTCGAGGATCTCACGGGCCTGGTCCGCCGGAAACGGCTGCAGTCTGTCCTGCAAAGCGGAAAGGTCGTGGGCCGCCTGATCTCCGATCAGATCCGCGCGTGTGGCCAGCGACTGGCCCAGCTTGATGAAGCTCGGTCCCAGCTCGACCAGTGCGGCCGCCAATCGTTCGCCCCAGCGCCCGGTGACGGCGGGGTTCTGCAGCCGCCGCATGAACCGCGCCAGGGTCGAGATCGTCGGCGCTTCGGCCCGTCGTTCCAGCGGCTCCAGGACCCCGTGCCGGGCCAATAGCCAGGCCAGTCGGCAGAGGCGGAGGAGGTTCCTGAACGAACGGATCATCTCTAGAGCCGCCAGCCGGAATGGATGGCGGCGATGCCGGCGGAGAGGTTGCGGCAGGTGACCCGTTCGAAGCCGCTCTTCTCCATGCGCCGGGCGAGTTCCGCCTGATCGGGGAACTTCCGGATGCTCTCGACCAGGTACTGATAGGCCTCGCCGTCCTTGGCCACGATCTGGCCGACCTTCGGCAGGATCTTGAAAGAATAGGCGTCGTAAATCGGGTCGAGCCAGGGCTGGGTCGGACGGGAGAATTCGAGGCACATGAACCGGCCGCCGGGCCGCAGGACGCGCCGCATGTCGGCGAGGGCCGTGTCGATCCGGGTCACATTCCGGAGCCCGAACGCGATGGTGACGCGGTCGAAGGAATTGTCGGGAAACGGCAGGGTCTCGGCATTGCCCTCGACGAAGGTGATTCCGTCATCGCCGCCCGCCTTCTCAAGCCGGTCGGCGCCGACGGCAAGCATGTCCGGATTGATGTCGCAGATCGTCACGTCGCCGCCGCCGCGCTTGCGCCAGAGCCCGGCGACGTCTCCGGTGCCGCCGGCCACGTCCAGCAGCGTCTGGGAGCCCCGTGGCGCCAGCCAGTCCATCAGCGCCGCTTTCCATATCCGATGGACCCCGAGGCTCATCAGATCGTTCATCAGATCGTAGCTGCGGGCGACCGAGGCGAACACCTCTCCGACCTTTTCCTGCTTCTGATCGATCGGAACGGCGGCGTAACCGAAATCGGTCATCCCGTCCCGGATCTTCGGATCCACATTCTTTGCGTCTGGGGCGGGGGACTGCGGAGTATCTTGGTTCATGAGTGTCTGCTTGGCCCATATCGAAGGTGCAATCAAGGGGCGCTCCGGGTGGGAAGTCGCTTGGCGCGTCGTCGAACAGGATATACCGTCCCGCCTTATGCCAGAACTCCCCGAAGTTGAAACGGTAATGCGAGGGCTCGAGGGCCGCATGGACGGCCGCGTGCTCGCCCATGCGGAAGCGCGCCGACCGGACCTCCGCTGGCCGTTGCCGACCGATTTCGCCAGGCGCCTGCAGGGTCGCCGGGTGGTCGGGCTGCGGCGGCGCGCCAAGTACATCCTGATCGACCTGGACGATGCCCAAAGCTGGCTGATCCATCTCGGCATGTCCGGCCGTATGCTGCTTTCGGATGGCGCCGAGCCTGCACGTGAGCCCCACGACCATGTGATCGTGCGGACCGATGACGGGTGCTGGGTGCGGTTCAATGACGCGCGGCGGTTCGGTTCCATGGATTTGTGGCCGACCGGGGATGTGGAGAATCACAGATTGCTGTCCGGCATCGGACCCGAACCGCTCGGCAACGCGTTCTCCGGGGCCAGCCTGTCGGACGCGTTGGCGGGCAAACGCACGCCGATCAAGGCGGCTCTCTTGGATCAGCGGGTGGTGGCCGGGCTCGGCAACATATATGTCAGCGAAGCGCTGTTCCGCTCGAGGATTTCGCCGAAACGGATGGCCATGAACGTTTGGGGTGCCCGGGCCGACCGGTTGTGCGCCGCGATCAAGGCGGTGCTGGCCGACGCCATCGTGGCCGGAGGGTCCAGCCTCCGCGACCACCGCCAGGTGTCGGGCGAACTCGGCTATTTCCAGCACGCGTTCCAAGTCTACGACCGGGAGGGGGAGAACTGCGCCCACAAGGGCTGCCCTGGGAGCGTGCAGCGGATCGTCCAGGCTGGCCGGTCGACTTTCTATTGTCCCAAATGTCAGCGATAGGGTAGAAGCGCGCCGATGAACTTTCCGCCGCCTCATGCGCGGGCTGCAGGTCCGTGGAGACGAATCCGGGCGGGCGTGTCCGCGTTGGCGATTGTCTGGCTGGTGTCCGCCACCGGCCCGCAGGCTGCCGAACAGTTTGTTGACGGGATCGAGGACCTGCCGTTGATGCCCGGACTGGAGAACGTTCCGGCGCCGAGCGTCGCCTTCGACACCGGCACCGGACGGATCGTCGTCGCGTTCGCGGAAGACGCAGGACCCGGTGCGATGGATTTTTCGGCCGTAGTGAGCTTCTATGCGTCAACCATGCCGCAACTCGGCTGGACCGCGGGCGCGCGTTCCGTAGATATGGCGCGCTGGACGCGGGAGGGAGAGGAATTGATTCTGGAGGCGGTTGCGGTCGGACCCGAACTCGTGGTCCGTTTTTCGCTGTCGCCCGGATGACTGGAGAGCTTTGAGACAATGCCGTCCGTCGCCGTCAGACGCGACCGGTTGCGAAATGACGGCTCGTCCCGACATGTTTCGGGATCAAACGAAGGAGCACTTTATGGCTTACGAGACAATCCAGGTCGAACGTACCGGAGCGGTCGGTGTCGTGACACTCAACCGCCCGAAGGCGCTGAACGCGCTCTCCTCGGTCCTGATGAACGAATTGGCGGCGGCCCTGAAGGACCTCGACCAGGACGAGGCTGTCGGCTGTATCGTGATCACCGGCAGCGAGAAAGCCTTCGCGGCTGGAGCCGATATCAAGGAAATGCAGTCCAAAGGGTACATGGACGTTTATCTCGAGGATTTCATCACCCGGGATTGGGAGCATCTGACCCGGGTGCGCAAGCCGGTGATCGCGGCAGTTGCGGGTTACGCGCTTGGCGGCGGTTGCGAGCTGGCGATGATGTGCGACTTCATCATTGCGGCCGATACCGCAAAATTCGGCCAGCCGGAAATCACCATCGGGACGATCCCGGGGTCGGGCGGCACGCAGCGGCTGACCCGCTTCGTTGGCAAGTCGAAGGCCATGGATATGTGCCTGACCGGTCGGATGATGGACGCGGCCGAGGCTGAGCGCTCAGGCCTCGTCAGTCGGGTGGTGCCTGCGGCCGAACTTATGGACGAGACCATGAAGGTGGCCGAGCGGATCGGCGATATGTCCCAACCGATCACGATCATGGCCAAGGAAGCGGTGAATCGCGCCTACGAGACCACCTTGGCGGAAGGCATTCGGTTCGAGCGGCGTCTGTTCCATTCGACGTTCGCCACCGAGGATCAGAAAGAGGGTATGGCCGCGTTTGTCGAGAAGCGCCAGCCTGACTTCAAGAACCGCTGACCGTGCGGCGCAGAGACGGGTTTCAAATCAATGAAACCCGTCGTTGACGACACCAGCGCGCGCCTGTATAAACCGCGCTCTTTGAAATTGCGGACGTGCTCCAACGGTTGCGACCGGACGAGGCGGACCAGATAGACGGACCGAGAAAAACTATGGCCAACCATAAATCTGCTGAGAAACGTATCCGCCGCAACGGCCGGCGCGAGATCATCAATCACGCGCGCATGATGCGGATCCGGACTTTCGTCAAGCGGGTCGAGAAGGCGCTGCTGGCGGGTGACAAGGACGCGGCTTCTGTCGCTTTCAAGGAGGCCCAGCCGGAAATCCAGCGCGGCGTGATCAAGGGCGTGATCCACAAGAACACGGCCTCTCGCAAGATCTCTCGCCTGAATGCACGGGTTAAGGCGCTCAACGTCGCCGCCTGATAGGCGTCCGGAGTCGCCTACGAACCGGCGCGTTCGCGTTCGGTCACAGCGCAATCCGAATACAGTAATCATTCGTCGAAGCCACCGCTATCGGTGGCTTTTTCGTATTCTTGAATCTCTAACGTATGCGGTTCTATTTTGCCGTCATCGCGCCGCCTGGTTGCGTCGCCGTGCCGGCGCCGGGCGGCGGCCGTCAGTCATATTCCAGCCTCGGCTTTCCCATCGCAAAGCCGTTCTTTCAAAATGGTTAAGATTTTGTGTTGCAGGTTAATCCTTTAATTTCAAACGAATAAATTTGATTTATTTCATTTGCGAGACAATCCCAGATTCCGTCTCAACAGACTTCGTCAAGCCTCTGAGCCGATTTCCGTCTTTCGTTGTCAAGCAGCGAATCGGCAGAGAACCTGGAAAAATTTCTGTCACATGACCAAGGAGTCGGTTGCGTCCGCAGGGGTGCGCGGGTAACGTACCGATCGTGACGCGAGAAGCCGTTACTCTGAATTACAAATAAATAAACACAAAAAGTGCGCGCTCGTGGAGTAAATATTTGGAATGCGCCGTGATACAGGAGAGGCGGGGGTTTGTTTGTGTATTCAATAAACAAAGGCTCTCGGAATACTGATGTATTCGGCTGGCTTCGGATTGTATAGCAGGCTGCGGAGGGACTCGGGGGAGTTCGAGGCCGACGGATGACCTTGATCGTGTATCGGGGTTGAACGCGAACGGGCGGGCGCTTCGGGTGCGCATGTCGCCCGAATGATAAAAAGGGGCAGTGACGTGACACCGATCATCAAGACGCGGAAGGACGAGCGCGTGCGAACGCAAGGCTGTGAAGGTTATGCCGTGGCTGGCTTTGATGTTCGTTGCGTGAGGGCCCTCGACCATGGTTGATGGACGGAGTGCGTCTATGGAGCCCGAGGATGAGGGCCACGGTCGTTCACCCATCTCCAGACGTATGGCGGAGACCAATGCGCCCCATGCCGACGAGCTTCAGCGTCAATGGGCGCGGGTGCGGGCCCGTCTGCGGGAAGAATGCGGCGCCCAGACCTTTCGGGCTTGGCTGCGCACATTGACCCTCGTCCGCCGGGACGGGGACGCGGTGGTTCTGTCGGTCGGGACAAAGTTCATACGGGATCGGGTGAGCGCGCAGTTTGCGGACCGGCTGCGCGCACTCTGGGCGGGCGAGGCGCCGGGGGTTACGACCGTTCACGTGGTGCTCGGCCAGTCCGGCGATGCGGTCGAACTGCAGGACGAGCCCGAGGCTGCGGGTCCGGGGCCAGTAGAAGGACCGGAGACAGAGAATTTCATTTTGGATACCAATCTGTCCTCCGGTCATGTGATGTCGACGCCGACGGTGTCCTCGGGGCTCGCAGGTGAAAGCCTGAGAGGTCTGTCGGCCCCGCTGGACCACCGTTTCACCTTCGACAATTTCATCACCGGAACGCCGAATGAACTGGCCTTTGCTGCGGCCCGCCGGGTCGCGGAGAGCGAGACCGTGCCGTTCAATCCGTTGTTTCTCTACGGCGGTGTCGGGCTGGGCAAGACCCATCTGATGCATGCCATTGCGTGGCATATCCGCGAACGGCATCCGCAGCGCCGCGTGCTGTATCTCTCGGCCGAAAAGTTCATGTACCAGTTCATCCGGGCTTTGAGGTTCAAGGACACGGTGGCGTTCAAGGAGCTTTTCCGGTCCGTTGACGTGCTGATGATCGACGACGTGCAGTTCATCAGTGGCAAGGACAGCACCCAGGACGAGTTCTTCCACACCTTCAACGCGTTGGTGGATCAGAACCGGCAGGTGGTGATCTCGGCGGACAAGTCGCCAAACGATCTGGATGGGATGGAAGACCGTCTGAAGTCCCGGCTCGGCTGGGGGCTGGTCGCCGACATTCACCCGACCGATTACGAGCTCAGGCTAGGGATCCTGCAGTCCAAGGCCGAGGACCTGGCGGTTCCGATTCCGCCGAAGGTGCTGGAATTCCTGGCCCACAAGATCACCTCGAATGTGCGGGAGCTTGAGGGCGCGCTGATCCGAATTTCCGCGCATGCCCAACTGGTCGGCCGTGAGATCACACTCGAGTCGACGGCGGAGTCGCTCAAGGATTTGCTCAAGGCCAACGATAAGCGGGTCACGATCGAGGAAATTCAGAAGCGGGTGGCGGCCCATTTCAACATTCGGGTTGCCGAGATGCACTCCGCCCGCCGGTCCCGGGCGGTGGCGCGTCCCCGGCAGATCGCCATGTATCTCTCGAAGCAACTGACCCAACGCTCCCTGCCGGACATCGGCCGGAAGTTCGGTGGCCGGGACCATACGACCGTGATGCATGCGGTGAAAAAGGTCGACGAGCTTCGCGCCGCGGACCGGCATTTCGACGAGGACGTGGACATGCTCCGGCGGATGCTCGAGAGCTGACGGGGCGGGCCCGGAACCCCCGATCGGCGGATCGGGCCGGAGACTTAAAAATCCTCACGCGCCCTGTGTTTCATGCTATAAAAAGCAGCTAACGATTCGGTGTTTTTCGATCCCTTTGGAAGGTTTCGGAGGGCACCGGGTTCAGGCGCCATGATCCGCCGCCCCGATGGGCGGCGGTTGTGTCAGATCTCAGGCGTTGTGGAGGGTGTGTCTCCAGTCGGAGAGGTGACGCGAATGCGCAGACCAAACCCGTTTGATCGAGCTCTTCGATCGTGTCGACCCATTCGAGCCTAGGCAGTCATTCCATGAAGATCACCATAGACCGCGCCGCTCTTCTCAAGCCGTTGGCCCATGTGCAGAGCGTCGTCGAACGTCGGAACACCATTCCGATCCTCGCGAACGTGCTTTTGCGGGCCGCGGATGGCCGTCTGGGTCTCAATGCGACCGACATGGACATGGACGTGGTCGAGAGCGTCGGCTGCTCGGTCAGCGAGCCGGGGTCGGTCACGGTTCCGGCGCACACGTTGTATGAGATCATCCGCAAGCTGCAGGACGGCTCCGAGATCGAACTGGCGGTGGTGCCGGACAGCGGCCGGATGACCATCCGGGCGGCCCGGTCGAACTTTTCGCTGCCGACTCTGGCGGTCGAGGATTTCCCGAGTCTGACGGGCGACGAGCTGCCGACCAACTTCGTGCTCTCCGCCGCCGACGCCAAGACGCTGATCGACCGGACTCGGTTCGCCATCTCCACCGAGGAGACGCGGTATTACCTGAACGGCATCTACCTGCATGAGACGACCGAGAACGACATGCCCGTGCTGCGGGCGGTCGCCACCGACGGCCATCGGTTGGCGCGGGTGCAGATGCCGTTGCCGGACGGGGCCGCGGGCATGCCGTCGGTGATCGTGCCGCGCAAGGCGGTCAACGAGATCCGCAAGCTGATCGACGAGACCGATGGGGATGTCCATATCGGCCTGAGCGAGAACAAGCTGCGGTTCTCCTTCGAGGATACCGTGCTGACCACGAAGCTGATCGACGGCACGTTCCCGGATTACGAGCGGGTGATCCCGCAGTCCAACGACAAGAAGCTGCTGGTGACCTGCCGCGAGTTCAAGCAGGCGGTCGACCGGGTTGCCACCATTTCGACGGAGAAATCCCGCTCGGTCAAAATGTCGATGGGCGACGGCACGCTGACGCTTTCGGCGAACAGTCCGGACAGCGGTCAGGCGACCGAGGAGCTGGATGTCGAATACAGTGCGGGTGCGATCGAGATCGGGTTTAATTCCCGCTACCTCATCGACATCGCGGATCAGATCGATGATGGCAACAAGGCCGTGTTCACCATGGCCGATGCCGCGTCACCGACCATCGTCACGGATGAGGGCGACGAAAGTGCGCTCTACGTCCTGATGCCGATGCGGGTCTGACGTTCGGCGTGACCGCACAACCCCTCATTCTGTCCCCCGAAGGCTCCAGAACCCCGGAGCCGGCACCGGTCGCGCGTCCGGTATCCGGTGCACGCCGACTTGCGGTCCGGCGGCTGAGCCTGACGGATTTTCGGAACTACGGACGCGCGTCGCTGTCTCCCGAGGGCGAGGCGGTCGTGCTGACCGGGTCGAACGGGGCCGGCAAGACCAATCTGCTCGAGGCGGTGTCGTTTCTCATTCCCGGTCGCGGGCTGCGGCGCGCGAAGCTGTCCGAGATCGATCGTGCGGGCGGTACTGATCCAACGACCAGCTGGGCGGTTTCGGCCGAGATCTCCGGCAAGATGGACGACGCCCGCATCGGCACCGGCCGGGATCCGCAGGCCGAGGGCGAGCGGCGCATCGTCCGGATCGACGGTGCCCCGGCCCGCAGCCAGCAGACGCTGGCGGATCATCTGACGATTTCCTGGCTGACACCGGCGATGGACCGGCTGTTCGTCGAGGGCGCCTCCGGCCGCCGCCGGTTCCTGGACCGGCTGGTATTCGCCTTCGATCCGGAGCATGCCGGTCGGGTCAGCGGGTATGAACACGCCTGGCGGGAGCGCAACCGGCTGATCAAGGACGGGCGGCGGGAAGCGGCCTGGTTCGAGGCCCTGGAGGAGACCCTGGCGGGGACCGGCGTGGCCGTGCTGGCGGCCCGCGCCGGAATGGTCGCCCGCTTGAACCGAATCTGCGGACAGATGGCCGAACCGTTTCCGGCAGCCGCCCTGGCGCTGGATGGCGAGGCGGATCGCTGGCTCGAGAACCGGCCGGCCCTCGAGGTCGAGGACCGCATCCGGGGCTCTCTTGCGGCCACCCGGCGAGCCGGCGGCGAGGCTGAGGGACCGCATCGGACCGAGCTGTCGGTCACCCATATCCCGAAATCGATGCCGGCCGGGCTCTGCTCGACCGGCGAGCAGAAGGCGCTGCTGATCGCCATCGTGCTGGCCCATGCGCGGCTGCAGGCGGTGGACGAGGGCGCGGCCCCCATTCTGCTGCTGGACGAGGTGGCGGCCCATCTGGACGAACGCCGACGGGCGGCCCTTTTCGAGGCCGTCCTGGATTTGGGCGGACAAGCCTGGCTTACGGGCACGGACCGGTCGGTTTTTCAACCGATCGCACACCGGGCCCATCTTTTCGACGTGGCTGACGGATGCGTCGCATCCTGATGGCCGAACACGGGTTGGAGACCGAAGACCATGTCCGATGATGACGCCGTGAAAGGCGAAACCGGAAACCTGAACGAGCGGAACCAGAACGAGTACGGCGCGGATTCCATCAAGGTCCTGCGCGGGCTCGACGCGGTGCGCAAGCGACCGGGGATGTACATCGGCGACACCGATGACGGCTCCGGCCTGCACCACATGGTGTACGAGGTGGTCGACAACGCGATCGACGAGGCCCTGGCGGGTTGGTGCGACGCGGTGCACGTGATCCTGAACCCGGACGGCTCGGTGACCGTGACCGACAACGGCCGCGGCATCCCGGTCGACATTCACACCGAGGAAGGCGTGTCCGCCGCCCAGGTCATCATGACCCAGCTGCATGCCGGTGGAAAGTTCGACCAGAATTCCTACAAGGTCTCCGGCGGTCTCCACGGTGTGGGCGTGTCGGTCGTGAACGCGCTCTCCGAGACCCTGGATCTGCGGATTCTGCGCGCCGGTAAGGACCACTTCATGCGGTTCCGGCACGGGGTGCCGGAGGGCGATCTGGAGGTTATCGGCGATGCCGGCGAGAAGACCGGGACCGAGATCACCTTCAAGCCGTCTCAAGAGACCTTCACCATGGTGGAGTTCGATTTCGCGACGCTGGAGCATCGGCTGCGGGAGCTGGCCTTCCTGAATTCCGGCGTCCACATCATCCTGACCGACGAACGCTCCGCCGAGCCGAAGAATGTCGATCTCTACTACGAGGGCGGCCTGGTGGCCTTCGTGAACTATCTCGACCGGTCGCGCCATCCGGTGCATCCGACCCTGGAGATGAAGGGCGAGCGGGACGACATCGTGGTCGAGGTCGCGATGGAGTGGACCGACAGCTATCATGAAACCATGCTGTGCTTCACAAACAACATCCCGCAAAAGGATGGCGGCACGCATCTGGCGGGCTTCCGCGCGGCCCTGACGCGGCAGATCAACAGCTATGCCCAGAGCTCCGGGATCGCCAAGAAGGAGAAGGTCTCCCTCAGCGGCGACGACGCGCGGGAAGGGCTGACCTGTATCCTCTCCGTCAAGGTGCCGGATCCGAAGTTCTCCTCACAGACCAAGGACAAGCTGGTCTCGTCCGAGGTGAAGCCGGTGGTCGAGAATGTTGTCGGCGAGAAGCTGGACCAATGGTTCGACGAGCATCCGAACGAGGCCAAGAAGGTTGTCGCCAAGGCCTATGAGGCGGCGGCCGCCCGCGAGGCTGCCCGCAAGGCGCGGGAGCTGACCCGCCGCAAGGGCGTGCTCGACATCGCCAACCTGCCCGGCAAGCTGGCAGACTGTCAGGAACGTGATCCGTCGAAGGCCGAGCTGTTCCTGGTCGAGGGCGACAGCGCCGGCGGTTCCGCCAAACAGGGGCGCAACCGGAAGTCCCAGGCGATCCTGCCATTGCGCGGCAAGATCCTGAACGTGGAGCGGGCGCGCTTCGACAAGATGCTGGCCAGCCAGGAGATCGGGACCCTGATCGCGGCTTTGGGCACCAGCATCGGGCCGGAGGAGTTCGCGATCGACAAGCTGCGGTACCACCGCATCATCATCATGACGGACGCCGATGTCGACGGCTCCCACATCCGGACCCTGTTGCTGACCTTCTTCTTCCGCCAGATGCCGGAACTGATCGAGCGCGGCTATCTCTACATCGCCCAGCCGCCGCTCTATCGTGTGAAACGCGGCAACGAGGAGACCTATCTCAAGGACGACCGTGCGCTCGAGAAATTCCTGATCGACGAGGGGACCAAGGGCAGCGTCCTCACCCTCGGTGACGGCACCCAGATCGCCGGAATCGATCTGGCGGACCGGTCCGAGAACTCGCGGCAGATCAAGAACCTGACCGATCCTCTGGCGCGGCGTCTCGGCAATGCGGACCTGGTCGAGCAGGCTGCGGTCACCGGCGGGTTGAACCCGGACGTTCTGACCGATCCGGAGGTGGCACAACCCATCGCCGTTGCTCTGGCGGCCCGAATGAACGACATGGCCGAATTGCACGAGCGCGGCTGGGACGGCGGCTACGAAGAGACCGAAACCGGGCCGGCGATCGTCATTCGAAGGACCCTGCGCGGTGTGACCGAGACCTATCGGATGGACGGCGGCTTCCTGCGGTCTCCCGAGGCCCGTGCGGTGCATGAACGAGCACTGGACCTCCAGGGGCTGTTCGATCAGCCGGCGACCCTGACGGGCAAGGACGGCGATCGGACCGTGCGGGGGCCGGTCGGTCTGATCGAAGCGGTCTACGCAACCGGGCGTAAGGGCTTGGCGGTCAACCGCTACAAGGGGCTGGGCGAAATGAACCCTGGCCAGCTCTGGGAGACCACGCTGGACCCCGAGGCCCGCACCCTGCTTCAGGTCAAGGTCGCCCATGCCGATGAAGCCCAGGAGATCTTCTCGACCCTGATGGGCGACGTGGTCGAACCCCGCCGCGACTTCATTCAGACCAACGCCCTGAAAGTGGCAAACCTGGACGTCTAGCGGTCTACCGACGGATCCGGCGCCGGCAGCGGACCATCATCCACTCGTGACCGCTCGTGATTCGCGTTCCGCGCGCGCATGAGCATCTCTTGGAGCGGCGCCATCGGTTCCCCGACCCCGGGAGCGGTCGCGCGGGGACGGGGAGCGGCATGACGGTCGACCGGAGCGCGGATCATGCGATGAGGTTCGCCGAGGCGCTGGGCAGTTTCCAGGACCGCAGCGAACGTCTGGTCGGGTGGATCCAACTGGCCATCATCGCGGTTTTCGCCGCCCTCTATTTCGCCAGCCCTCCGGCGCTTGATGCCAGCCACGCCGGGTTCCACCCGGTGCCGGTGGCGCTCGCTTTCTACACCCTTTTTACGATCTTCAAGCAGATCCAGGCTTATCGGCGCTCCCTGCCCGGCTGGCTGATCTCGCTGTCTATCCTGATCGATATGGCGCTGCTGTTTGCTCTGATCTGGAGCTTTCATCTTCAGTACAACCAGCCGCCTGCGTTCTACCTGAAGGCGCCGACGCTGCTTTACGTGTTCATCTTCATCGCCCTGCGGGCCCTACGGCTGGAAGTGTTCTATGTGCTTCTGGCGGGCGGGCTGGCGGTGATCGGCTGGCTGCTGCTGGCCACGTATGCGGCAACCGGGACCTACGATCTGCTCGGCGCGACCACCCGGGACTACGTGGTCTACATGACCTCGCCGCGCATTCTGTGGGGTGCGGAGATCGACAAGATCATCGCGATCGTCATGGTCACCGGGATACTGGCGGTCTCGGTCTCCCGCGGACGACGGCTGCTCCTGCGGGAACGGGACGCCTCGATCGAGCTCGAAGACAATCAGATCGAGATCAGCAATCTGGCCTACCGGGACGGGCTGACCGGGCTGCCCAACATGGTCGGCCTGACCGAGACACTGAAAGGGGCCGGAACGCCCCACGGCTTGGTCGTTCTGGAACTCGACGACTTCCGGAAGCGGGTTGCCGTTCTCGGAAAGCCGTTCACGGACCGGCTGATCGAAGAGGTTCTGGGGCGGATGCGCGAGCGGTTGACCCGGACCGCGGTCGTTGCCCGTATCGGAGAGAGCGAGTTCGCGGTCCTTCTGCCGGGGGTGTCGGCCCTGGACGATCTCAGACCCATCGCCGAGGCCCTGCTGGCGGCCCTGGTCGCACCGGTGGTCATCGAGGGACGCAGCGTCGTCCAGACCGCCCGGACCGGCCTGGCGATCTGGACCCCGGAGAAGATGCCGCTGCTCTCGGTGATCCAGGACGCGCAGGTTGCGACCCTGCGTGCCGGCCTGCCGGCGGCACCTCGGGTCATGATGTTCGACGACAGGATGCGGGCGGAGGAGATCGCCTTCGGAGAGCTTGAGGTCGAACTGCGGGCCGCGATCGAGCACGGGGTCGAGCTCGCGCCGCACTACCAGCCGATCTTCCAAATGGAAACCGGTGCACTGGTCGGCTTCGAGGCCCTGGCCCGCTGGTCGCACCCAAAGCGCGGCCTCATTCCACCGGGCAGGTTCATTCCGGTCGCCGAGGCCACCGGCCTGATCGTGCCTCTGGGAAATCAGATCCTCAAGACCGCCTGCCGCGACCTGATTCGTTTCGACCCCACGGCGGCGCAGGGTGGGAAGGGGGTCGGGCTGTTCATGAGTGTGAACCTGTCGGCTCGGCAGCTGTCCGACAACAAGCTCCTGGACCGTATCGGGCGCGCCCTGGAGCGGACTGGCGTGCGGCCCGATCGGATCAAGCTGGAGCTGACGGAATCGGAGGCCACCGGCGCCCTGGAATTGGCGGGCGGGCGGCTCAATGATCTGAAAGGATTAGGAGTTTCGTTGAGCATCGATGATTTCGGCACCGGCTACTCATCCCTGAGCTATCTGCACGGACTGCCGTTCGACGTGCTGAAGATCGACCGATCCTTCGTCACCGGGGTCGCGGGCTCCGCGCAGAGCCGGGCGGTCATCCGGACCATCGTCGATCTGGCGCGCAGCTTCTGTCTGGAGACGGTGGCGGAAGGGATCGAGGACCAGGACACCCTGGACAATCTCCGCGCGCTCGGCGTCGGGATGGTCCAGGGATATCATACCGGACGGCCCGCCCCGTTCGACGAGGCCGTCCGATTTCTGTCCGGTAAAACCTAGTACCGGTAGGCTTCCTGCTTGAACGGCCCCTCGGGGGTCACGCCGATGTACTCGGCCTGCTCCGTAGAGAGCTTCGACAGGTTGGCGTTGATCTTCTTCAGGTGCAGTTCGGCCACCCGCTCGTCCAGCTTCTTCGGCAGGACGTAGACCTGCTTGTCATAGTTGGCGTGGTTCTTCCAGAGCTCGATCTGCGCCAGCACCTGGTTGGAGAACGAAGCGCTCATCACGAAGCTGGGATGACCGGTGGCGCACCCCAGATTGACCAGCCGGCCCTCGGCCAGCAGCAGGATCCGCTTGCCGTCGGGGAACTCGATCTCGTCGACCTGCGGCTTGACGTTGTCCCACTTCATGTTCCGAAGGGCGTCGACCTGAATTTCATTGTCGAAGTGGCCGATATTGCACACGATCGCCCGGTCCTTCATCGCCCGCATGTGGTCGATGGTGAGGATGTCCTTGTTGCCGGTGGCCGTCACAAAGATGTCGGCGACAGGGGCTGCCTCATCCATGGTGACGACCTGGAAGCCTTCCATCGCGGCCTGCAGCGCGCAGATCGGATCGACTTCGGTCACCATGACCCGGGCGCCGGAATTCCGCAGCGACTGGGCTGAGCCCTTGCCGACATCGCCATAGCCGGCCACGACCGCAACCTTGCCGGAGAACATCACGTCGGTCGCCCGACGGATGCCGTCTGAAAGGGACTCGCGGCAACCGTAGAGGTTGTCGAATTTCGACTTGGTCACGCTGTCGTTCACGTTGATGGCCGGAACCATCAGCTTGCCCTTCTTGGCCATCTCGTAAAGGCGGTGGACACCGGTGGTGGTCTCCTCCGACACGCCCTTCACGTCTCCCATCAGCTCCGGATACTGCTCGTGCATGATGACGGTCAGGTCGCCGCCGTCGTCGAGCAGCAGGTTCGGGGTCCAGCCGTCCGGGCCCTTGATGGTCTGGTGGATGCACCACTCGTACTCTTCCTCGGTCTCACCCTTCCAGGCGAAGACCGGGATGCCGGCGGCCGCGATGGCGGCGGCGGCATGATCCTGGGTCGAGAAGATGTTGCAGGACGACCAGCGGATGTCGGCACCCAGGACCTTCAGCGTCTCGATCAGCACGGCGGTCTGAATGGTCATGTGCAGGCAGCCGGTGATCCGCGCGCCGGCAAGCGGCTTCGACGGGCCGTATTCCTCGCGGATCGCAACCAGACCGGGCATCTCGGTCTCGGCGATATTGATCTCCTGACGGCCCCACTTGGCGAGACTGATATCGGCGACCTTGTAGTCGGTGAATTCGGCCATGACGGCTCCCTTGAAGCGTTTTGCGCGGATCTAAAGAACGGCCCAGCCGAAACGGCGTCGCGGGCAGCGCAGAAGTGGATATGAGTTGGCTCGGGCGTATAGCAAGGCCGAGGGTGTAGGGCAAGGTTGAGGGTTAGGCGCTGCCGACCCATGCCGCCATGCCGGCGACCTGCCAGTCCGCCTCGTGGGCGCCGAGCACCTGCACACC
>JANSYC010000150.1 GCA_024742605.1 Alphaproteobacteria bacterium
AGGCGGCGGGAAAGCCGGTGTCCACATCGCGGCGTGCGTATCTGACCGACCTGCAGGACACGATCTTCATGGCGATCCCGGAAGAGAACTTCGCGCGGATGCCGCTGAACGAGCAGGTTCTCAACGACCCGTCATTTTACGCGGACGCCATGCATAACGCCGCTGCGATTAGCGAGGATGAGCTTTTCATGGCGCTGTCCTCTTCGCTGAAAGACATGACAGTCCAAGACGCCCGCGCGTTCGTCTCGAAGCTTTGGCACGGCACGATTGACGACAATGCCCGCAAATACGCCGAAGCCCTGAAGCGCCCCGAGCGTGAAATCATGCCGCTGCGGCCAGGGAACACTGTGTAAGATCGAAGCCAATCTCTTGAGCCGTACCAAGGTTGGCCGCCTCAAACTCCCTTTCCCGGAAGTGGCACCCTGTGCAACGCGCGAAAGCCGTTGAAGGGCTTGCGGAGACGTCTACTATCGCCGCCATGATGAACTGGGATCACATGCGCGCTTTTTTACGGCGCGCTGTGGCGCTTGCCGCCTTTGTCGCCCTGCTATGGGCGGTCCAGGTCATCAATTGGATCACCGGCTACGGCCTGAACCCGGCGTTCGGGCTGATCCCGCGGTACTTCGGTGGGTTGGATGGCATCATCGCCATGCCCCTCCTGCATGGAAGCTTCGCGCACCTGATGGCCAATACGCCGCCGCTTTTGGTTATGGGTGGGCTTCTGGTGGCCACGACCACGCGGGCGTTGCTGGCCGTGAACGCCGTGGTGATCGGCTTCGGCGGCGGTCTTGTATGGCTATTCGGCGGCTCGGCCATCCATATTGGTGCGTCGGGACTTGTCTTTGGCTGGTTCGGCTTCCTCGTCGTGCGGGGCCTCGTGGATCGCTCACTGATCACTTTGAGCGCTGCACTGGTGGTCGGTGCGCTTTATGGCTCCATCCTCTGGGGCGTTCTTCCGGGCCAACCCGGCGTGTCGTGGGAAGCGCACCTCTTCGGTGCCATCGCCGGCGCGGTCGCTGCGTTCCTGATCCGAACGCATGTCCATGCGCCGCGCTTGGGCGGCGTCGATCTGGACTGAAGCAGTACACCCTACGTTGTCGGCCCTTTGCCGCCACTCAGCTTCCGGGGATGCTGCATTGCTGCATCCTCCAAAGCCGCCCTTCGAGGAACGACGTCGCAAAACACGCGGGGGGCTGGTAGTGATGCGGGACGAAGCCGCCGTTTGCAGGCGCGCGACATTACCCCACGACCGATCTGCGGGCAGGAAGCGGTCTGACTGTGGTGCGGAAATGCGATGGTAGTGACGCCGGATAACCGTGGAACCCCTTGCTAGCTTGAGGCGCACTTCAAAGTCCACAGGCGCGTTGATACGGTGAAAGCCAAGCTATAGACACCCCGCAAGCCTATCATCAAGGGGGACTGAGGTGGTCAAATTCATCGCGGGCGTTCTGGAGCAACTGGACGTTGCTCTAGAGCACATCTCAAAGGGAGACGTTCACAACGCTCGCTTCAGCCTGATGATGACGGACAATGCCCTTGAGCTGACCCTTCATCGCTTCGCTCGCGACAAACTTGGTGAGCTGAAGGTTTGGGATCGAAAGTGGGACGCCTATCCGCACAAGGATGAGCTGCTGGCAGCGCAGGGCCAGCACTTCGATCGGAAGGTCAAGTTCGCCCACACGGAGGGGATGATCTCGACTGAAGACAAGGCGACGGTCCTTAGTCTCCACGGGTTCCGCAACCAGCTTCACCACGCTGGCCTACATCACGAGCAGGTTCTGCCTAGCCTGTCTGCATTCTACCTGGATGTGGTTTGTCGGATCCTCGCCGATTATCGCGTCAGCCACTGGTCACACGGATCAAAAACAAGTGTCCCGGACAGGGCTCGAAAATACATCTCGACCTCGTCAAAGACCGGCAGGCTCATACCGAACGGTAAGGATTTCAATCGGGGGTGTAGCGATATCCGAAATCGGTTGGACTTCGACCATGTTGCCATGATCGCCTCGATTGCCGACTATCTCGATGAGATCATCGAGATGTTTGATTACTGCGTGCAAACGGCTGCTGATGGACCATACAACGATTCAAAGGTAAATCGCGACCAGTCGATCATCAGCGCCCAGGCTTGGAGGGCGATCTTCTCGGATGAAGGCCGAGCGTTCATCAAAAAACATGTCAGGCCGACGAGCGTAAATAATATGGCAGACTTGGAAAAATGGATGGAAGCTCACTTCCCCATGAAGGTTCGCTCCGATCCTGTTGCGTCCTGGGAGTCCAGAGCCAAGAAGGTCCGCTCCAGTAGAAACCCCCATTCAGCTCTGTCTAGCTACGTGAACTTCATGAAGGAAACGGAAACACTTCGCGACATCATGCAGGAGACGGCGGGCCAAGTTGAAGCTGAGATTGATCGGATCATAGACGAACGGCGCGGGCGCTGATCGTCGGATCCTCACGCCTCACGCCTCACGCGCTACGGGTGCTGCTGACGTTGAGACGATTTGATGGTGATGGGGATACGCGTGACACGATGATCGGAAAAAAGATCGACGCTTAGGGTTGTTCAAGGACGAGATTGCCTAAGTTTCACTGGGCTAATCAAAGGGGCTTGCTTCGGAGCGGCATTGTGCGCTTCTGTTTCGATATTATTGCAGGGAGGAAGCGGATTTGCCTTTAGAACTTGGACTTGTCGATGAACTTATTGCTGCCAGAAGAAACCTTCACGGCGGTGGGAGGGGAGCCCCAAGGAGGCTCGAAGACGGAAATCACGAGGGGCGTGCATTGAACCGAGCTTGCGTCGTGATGCTGACCTCCACGTTGCAGGCCTACGCCGGCGATGTGTTCCTTGCATGTTCCGAGAAGGCGTTCGGCCGGCAGCTGACCGAAGATGAGCGGAAGGACTACGCCAAGACGTGGTCGAGATGGGGAAACCCAAGCGATGAAAATATCATCGCTCTATTCAGGCGTCTCGGCATAAACGACGTGTTCAACGGCCTGTCTTGGCAAGGACAGTCAACCACAGCGTTGAAGAAGAAGCTGAAGACCATCAATCAGGTCAGAAACAAAATTGCTCACGGTCAGGATATCTTGGTTGATGGGCAGCCCTATGCGCTCACCCTCAATTCGATACAGGGATGGAGGCGCGTGATGCAGACGTTCGGAGAGCGGTTCGAGGCGCACGCACTATCGAAGATCATCAGGGACTAACTGTCGCCATCTTGGGATTTAGGCGCTCTAGCGGAGCGCAGACGGGGATTTCAGGCGGCCGGGAACCCTGAAGACGATAAGGTGTCGGGCGAGCGAGCCGCCTTCAGGAACATAGGCACTGTGCCATAGACATTCCTCGATGCTTGGCACCGGCCCAGGCCGATCAACAAGTTCGAGCGCACCGAGAAATCCGATCCGGACATTGGCCGCCTGATAACTGATTGCCTGCGCCCGATAGCGATTGGCAGCGTCAGGTGAGAACGCGCCCTCATGCTTTTTGAGTTCGATAACGAAAGACGGGCCGCCTAGGCTGATGTAGAGATCTGTCCTTCCGGTCGCTATACCGCTCACCTCGGACAGGACCTCGGCGCCCACCAGATTGCCCTTAAGGAAGTCGCGGAGGTCTGACTGGAGGTCGGCCTCGCTCGGATCGTGAGCGCGCAGATAGGCACCTCGCGAACCGAGATCGCGTCTCCCAGCATTTTGCCGGTCACTACAGAAAATCAATATCTGTTGGAGGACGGCGTCGAACGCCTGCTGGACCTCGCCTGTATACTCGCTGCTGGCGGACAACTGATCACGCAGCGACGCCAGCACACGTTGCAGGACCGGGTTGGCAAGCTCGCGGTCATGCGCGACACGGCTGGCGAGCCCGGCCTCGAGAGATCGTGCCATATCGGAGGGAATCTGCTCGGTCGAGGTGCCCTCAGGGAGAATGCGCGCGAGCAGCGGATATTGCTCATTCTCCCCAGCTTTTCCCGGTCCGGCACCGGCGCGGTAAGCCTCATCCAATCTGGTGCGGAGATTCTGCGCGATCATTCGCTGTACATCGGGCCATTGGCCGTCGCTGAGTAGATCGTCGAGATGGGCGGCGAGGCCGCGTTCGCGTAGGAATGAAGCCTCGACCCGGGGGCGCAGCACGAACCGCAGGCCGTCGCCGTGCGCGATTGTGCAACTTGCGTCATAGACGGCGAAGATGCGATCAATGGTCGTGGCGGCATTGATCCAGCTCGGACGGGAAAGATCGTTGGCCGCACGCTGGACCGTGCGCGCGAGTTCGAACCATTCAACATCCACGTCCTGACGGGGCGCGAGCCATGGCGTCACGCAGCCAGTGCGCAGCACTGCGGCACGATCCCGCGCCGCGGTGACCAGATCAGCCAACGTATCTTGCATATCAGCGGCATTTCGGTTCGCCGCAAAGCCAAGAACGAGATCAATCGCCGACCGATAGGCGCGCGCGTCCGACCTATCATCATCGGCCTCGCACGCCCGTTCGAAAAGCAGCCTCGCCGTGTCCAAGCCGGCAAGGACTGTTACTACATCTCTGCCATCGAACGCGCGCGCCAGATGCGCGAGGCCGAGTTCGAACGCCGCCTCGCCTTCTGCTTCCTCATTGTCGAGCAGCCGGTGGAGCATAGTCAGCAGATCGTCATCGCCCCATGCATGGAAGGCAGCTCCGCCAATCTTCGCGACATGC
>JANSYC010000004.1 GCA_024742605.1 Alphaproteobacteria bacterium
CGGCTTGCTCCACCGTTTCCCCATAAGGGAGCTCAGGGCTGAGAGATGGGATGATCGCCAGCAGCGGGATCACCGCCAGATCCTGGAACAGCAGGATGGAGAAGGCGGATCGTCCGTAGCGGGTTGCCAGTTCTCCCCGTTCCGCCATGGTCTGAACCGCGAAGGCGGTAGACGAGAGCGCAAGCACCAGTCCGACCAAGGCGGCGGTCTGTAGCGAATATCCGACGTAGTAGACCACGGCGCCGATCAGAAGCGCCGAAATCCCGACTTGCGCACTGCCGAGTACCAGGATCGGACGCCGCAGCGACCAGAGCAGTCTGGGTTGCAGTTCCAGGCCGATGATGAACAACAGAAGAACCACGCCCATCTCGGCGAAGTGCAAGACGCCGTCGACCTCGCCGACCAGGCCCAGGACGGACGGTCCGATCAGCAACCCGGCCGCAAGATACCCCAGGATCGACCCCTGCCCGAGACGTTGCACCAAGGGTACGACGACAACGGCGGCGACGAGATACAGGACAATGTCTTGCAGGAGAATCATTCAACCTCCTCGGTCGTGCGTGGCCGAACCATTTCCAAAGACCCCTCTTTTCGCGATGGGCTTGCGGCGGCACGAAACCGGCGCGTATCGTCCCGGGGAAGTCTGCGACAAATAGGCACCGCATGCGTTCCGAGCAGCGGCGAAAAGTATTCTGCACTGAGAGGATAGCATATGTCTGCGACCATATTTGGGCCTCGAGTCATGTTGATCGGCGGCGGCGCCATCGGACGCGCACCGGAAGCGTTGTCGAAGCTCGGCATCGGCAACCCGCTGGTCGTGACCGATCCCTTCATGGTGTCCTCCGGGATGATCGACGCACTGACCGGACCCTTGGCGGAAGCCGGCATCCCCCATGGGGTTTTCGCCGATACCGTGCCGGATCCCACGACCACCGTGGTCGAGGCCGGGGTCGAGGTCTTCAAGCAGGGGGGCTATGACGGGCTGATTGGGTTCGGCGGCGGCTCGCCAATGGATACGGCTAAGGCAATCAACATCTTGGCGGCCCATGGCGGACGCATGCGGGACCACAAGGTGCCGAACGGCGTCGACACTGCGGCGGTCCCTCTGCTCTGCATTCCGACCACGGCCGGAACCGGGTCCGAAGTGACCCGCGGCACCGTCATTACGGATGTCGAGACCGACGAGAAGATGCTGGTCATGTGTCTCGGCGGGCAAGCCGATGGGGCGATCGTCGACTTCGAGCTGACCATGAAGAAGCCGTTCCGGTTGACGGCCGATACCGGAATCGACAGCTTCACGCATGCGCTCGAAGCCTTCGTCAGCCAGAAGCGAAATCCTTTCTCCGACAGCATGGCGATCGCCGCAATGGGCCGAATCGCGGACAATCTCCGGACCGCCTGTTTCGAGCCGGACAACCGTGAGGCGCGGGAGCAGATGATGCTGGCGGCCACCCAGGCGGGCATTGCGTTCTCGAACGCCTCGGTGGCGCTGGTTCATGGCATGAGCCGGCCGATCGGTGCGCATTTCCATGTGCCGCACGGGCTGTCGAATGCCATGCTGCTGCCGACGGTTACCCGATTCTCACTCGACTCTGCGCTGGATCGATATGCTGCGGTCGGACGGCTGATCGGTGCGGCGGAGACCGGCGACGGCGACGAAGCGGCAGCCGGTAAACTGCTCGACTGGCTGTTTCAGGTCAACGAGGACCTTGAGGTCCCCAGTCCGCCCGGCTACGGGATCGACGAAGCCAAATGGTCGGGCGTCATGGAGACCATGGCGGCGCAGTGCATCGCATCCGGAAGCCACGCCAATAACCCGCGCGTGCCGGCCCAAGCGGAGATTGTTGAGCTCTACAGGCAGGTCTGGGCGGCCAACCGCTGAGACGGGTATCCGGTCGGCATGAGACCCCGCCCCGGCATGTTTCAGAACGGGAAATGGGGAGTATATGTTCTGTAAGCGACGGTTTAGGTGTCGCAAAAAAGCAAATTGACATAAAAATGTAACATTAAATCGCCTGTGCTCGGGTAAGGTAGTTTCGCACTGCAGCATCATCAATGTCCGCTGCTGCAAGGACTTACTTAGGGAGTATCGTGTGAAACGAATTGAATCCGCTGAAGACATTTCGTTCCTGGCCTTTGGGTTCATGGCATCCAAAGCCCTGTTTGCTGCGCTGCATGTTGATGTGTTCGGCGCGCTGGACGGGGAGTCGAAATCCATTGAGGATCTCGCGGAGGCCTGCGACGTGCCGGAACATCGCATGGAGACGTTGGTGACTTCGCTGGTCGCCGTCGCCCTGCTGCAGAAGGACGGGACGCGGTTCGCCAATTCCGAGGCCAGCCAGGCCTATCTGGTACGGGAAAGCGCTCAGTATTTCGGCGACTACCTGCGCTTCCAGATCGATCGGCAGATGTACCCGTTCATGCAGAATCTGGACAAGGTCCTGATCGGCAAGACCGAGGGGATCGAATTCGAGACCTATGCGGACTGGATGGCGGATCCGGATCATGCGGAGCTGTTCAGCCGGTCGCAGCATTCCGGCTCGCTCGGCCCGGGGGCCGTACTGGCCAAGCGTCTGGATCTCGGGGACGAGGCCATCAAGCTGCTGGATGTCGGCGGCGGATCGGGGGCGTTCTCGATCATGTTCGCCAAGCGCTATCCGAACCTGACGGCGACCGTTCTGGATTTTCCAAACGTGATCAAGGTGGGGCAGGCCTTCGTGGCCGAGGAGGGTCTGCAGGACCGGGTCGGTTTCATGCCGGGCGACGGGACCAACGCGAACTGGCCGGTCGACCAGGACGTGGTTCTGATGAGCTATCTGTTCTCGGGCGTGCCCGGCGATGCGATTCCGAAACTGTGCTCGGATGCGTTCCGTGTCACCCGGCCGGGCGGCAGGATCGTGGTGCACGATTTCATGGTCGAAGACGATCATAGTGGCCCGCCGTTGGCGGCGCTCTGGCAGCTCCAGCACATGGTCTACACGCTGGACGGCTTCGGGATGACGCCGGGTTTCATTCGGGAGCGGATGGAAGAGGCCGGGTTCGTCGACATCAAGGAATACGACCTGATCCCCGGCATGACGCGGGTTCTGGAAGGCACGAAGGCCTGAGACCGGACGGCCGAGTGTCGGCAGACCCGGCTCTAGAGCTGTCCCTTCCGGCGCAACGCCCGGAAGGCGGCGGCAATGGACCTGGCGTCGGCGAGACCGTCATGGGCACGTTCCGTGACGGGCTCGCCGGCCGCTTCTGCGAGGCTGTGGCTGCTGAAGTTAGGGTCGGTGCCGAACAGACGGCCCTGTAAAACCGGGCGGATGTTGCGAAACCGCTCCGCCGGTAGCGCGCAGCCCATGTCCAGCAGGCGGCAGTTCCACTCGATCACCCGCAGATCATTCCCATTTGCCAGCACCAGTCTTGTTTCTCCGATGAAATCGAGGAACCGGTCGACACCCTCGGGGAGCGTCACACCCTCGGCTTGGATCCGGTCATCGGTCAGCCCGGTCAGGGTCGTGAAATACTCCGACAGCGCCGGATTCAGAACGGGACGCACGATGACGTCCAATGCGTCGCGCTCCTCGAAGGCTCCGGTGTCGAGACGCACGGCGCCGATCTGCACGATCTCCCGAAACTCGCCCGGACCCGACCAGCCGCGCCCGAGCGAGCCGTCCCAGGCCGTGTACTCGGTGTCGAACACGATGATCGTGTCAGCGGTTTTCAAGTCCTCCGGATCGAGCGGCGGACTTGCGGGCAGGTCCTCAAATCTGGTCATGGGTTCTGTGTGGCAGAGCGGGTGATGCAACTCACGCAGAAAATGCACTACCCTCGCGCATCATGTCACAGGGGAGGCCCTCATGGAGCCGGCGGATATCGATACCATCGTATACGTCAACGGCGCGCTGGTGCGGAAATCAAAGGCGGTGATTTCGATTTACGACAGCGGGTTCTGTCACGGCGACGGGGCCTACGAAGGCATTCGACTCTATGATGGACGCGTGTTTCGCCTCGAGGACCATATCAAGCGGATGTTCGAGGCCCTCAAGATGCTCGACATCGACCCGGGCGTTGACGAGGTGGGCATGTCGCAGATCGTGCTCGATACCTTCCGCGCCAATGAGCAGCGCACTGATCTGCACATGCGCCTCCAGGTCACGCGCGGGCGGAAGCGGGTGACCGGCATGAATCCGAAGCTCAATGTGGGGCCCGCCTCGATCGTGGCCTTCGTCGATGTGAAGCCGCCGATCTTCGACAAATCCGGGATCACGCTGATCACCTCGAGCATCCGGCGGGCCTCGCCCAATGTGATGGACGCCAAGATCCATCACGTGAACCAGCTGAACCAGATCATGGCAAATATCGAGGCCAACCGTCAGGGCGCCGACGAGGCGGTCATGCTGGACGATCGCGGCTTCGTGGCGGAGACCAACTCCACCACCATGTTCGCGGTCAAGAACGGGGAGCTGATGACGCCGAAGCCGACCTACATCGTGGTCGGGATCACCCGTGGCATCCTCCTGGATCTTGCGCCGGAGCTCGACCTGATTCCCCGTGAGGACGACCTGTCGCTCTACGATTTCATCACTGCGGACGAGGCCTTCATCTGCGGCACTGTCGGGGAGCTGGTCCCGATCAAATCCATTGACGGCAAGCCGATAGGCACAAAGGGGGCGCCGATGCCTGGGCCGTTCACCCAGGCGCTGATGAGGCGCTACAAGGCCATCACCGATACCGAGGGAACCGTTCTTTAGGTGCGGCGTTGGCGTCTGAAGACGGCTTTCCGCCCAGTCTTCGGTCAATAAATCTGATAGCGACATCCCGATGCCGCTCAGACACGCGAAATTAAAGCCTATAGCTGCATAGTGGCGCGACCCACGACGACAGGACCCAAGGCCATGCTCGCACCTTTTACGCACGATCCAAGCCCGTCCATGAGCTACGGCATTGACCGGCTTGCCGGTCTGCATGCCGATGTCGTCGATCTGGTCGGGGAGTTGGCCTCCATCCTGATGATCACCGATGCCGGCCTGATGGCGACCGGCATGCCGATCGCGATGGCCGAACGTCTCCGGAACGCCGGGCATACGATCGAAATTTTTTGTGATGTGGAAAGCGATCCCTCGGCGGAAAGCGTCGATGCCGCGGCACAGGCGGCCCGGAGTATGGACGCCGGTCTCATCATCGGCCTCGGAGGTGGATCTCCCTTGGACGTGGCGAAACTGGCGGCCTGCGTCGCTGTCGCGGATGCACCCGCATCGGCTTACGCGACCCTGGGCCGCCCGCTGCCGCTGAGCCCGATCAAGAAAATTCTCATACCAACCACGTCGGGCACGGGCGCCGAGATGACCCGGACCTGCGTCTACGGCATCAATCAGGGGCGCAAGGTCTGGGCCTGGGGGCCGACCCTGAAGGCGGATCTGTCCATCCTGGATCCGATGGCGAGCCAGGGCCTGCCGGCAGGTCTGACGGCGGCGACCGGGCTCGACGCGCTGGTGCATGCGATTGAGGCCTGCACGCACAAACGGGCTACGCCGGTGGTCGAGGGCATGGCGTTGCAGGCGATCCGGCTGGTGGCGGGCAATCTGGAACGCGTCGTGATGACACCGGGAGATCTCAATGCGCGCGGGACCATGGCGCTTGGATCCGCTTTAGCGGGGGGTGCGATCGACGCGTGCGGCACCGGCATTGCCCACGCGTTCGGACACGCCTTGGGGACGATGGCACATGTGCATCATGGTCGGGCGGTCTCGTTGGCCATGCGGGTCGCCATGCCGTGGGCGATTTGCGAGGCGCAGGATGCGCGCCCGGGTCTCTACGTTCCGGTCGCCATGGCCCTGGGGATTGATCCGCGCCTCTGCGTCGACGATCTTGCCCTGGCGCAGGCTGGAGCGGCGCGGTTTGAGGCGATGGTGCGGGCGGTCGGCCTTCCCGTGTCACTGGCCGACGACGGCCTCGGCGAGGCCGATGCCGAGCGTCTGGTCGATATTGCCATGGCAGCGGAAAACCGACCGATGGTCGAGGCCAATGGGGTCATGGCGACCGATGCCGAACTGATGACCCTGGCGCGGCGGATGCTGACGGCTGTTTGAGACGGGTCAGTCCCAGGACCGGGCCTTCTCTCCAAAATCGGAGCGTTGCGGGCCGACCAGGCAGAACCGGTGTCCGGACGGGGCCTCCATCACGATCCACCCTTTGAGCTCCGCCACCCGTTTGGCCCCGATCGCTTCGAGACGGCGGGCTTCCGCCTCCTTGTCGTCGGTCTCCACGTCCAGATGTATCCGGCTCTCGTGGTCGACTTTCTGGACCAGCGCGCGCATTTCGCCGTCAGGGCTTTCGAGTGCGACATAGTGATCGTCCGGCTGGTGATCCGAAATCGGATAGCCGAGCGCCGCACTCCAGAACCTCGCGGCTTCGGCAGGGTCGTCGGTCTTGCAGTCGATGACCAATACACCCAAGCGACTCTTATGCATGAGCTTGTTCCCCAAATGTTCTGATTAAGGGAGGGTCGTCCGAGGTTGAGATCGAGTCAAGCGAGGGTCGGGTATCCCGCACGCTCCGCCGTCTCACGCATGGTGATGATGGGTCGGTAGTCAGCGTCCACGACGGGTTTCAGGCCCCCGATCCGAAGCTCGATGCGTGCTGCGGCGCCTTCGGGATCGGCGACCGCATGGACCAGCCCGTCCTGAAGGCGTCGGACCAGCGTCCGGTCGGCGGAAGCCCGTGTCACGTAGGGAAGGGCGGGTGCCTCCGCGCTCCAGTCCAGGACCCGGACCGGCGCGACCTCGGCCGGGGCGACTTGGCCGATGAGGGCGAAGGTCACGCCGTCGAGTGCGGCGATATCGGCCTGACCCTCGGCGACCGCCGCCAGGCTCTGCCGATGCCCGCCGGTCCAAATCACCTCGGAGAAGAAACGGCCGGCGTCGGCCAAAGGGGCCACCGCCGCCCGCAGGCAGTTGCAGCCGGACTGTGAATCGGTGCTGTTGGCCGCCACTCTACGCCCTCTAAAGGTCTCCAGGCCTGGAGAGGGATCCTCGGCGCGCACCACAAACGCGCTCCGGTATCGACCGCCGCCGCATCCCGGCGCGCGGTAGTCCGGAGCGGCCAGGGCCGTGAGCACGTCTGCAAACTCGTGGGTCAAAGGATATCCGCAGGTTTGGGTCAGGATGAGATCGGGGGAGCGCCAAACCAGCTCCCGGTCCGTGTTTCGGGTCAGCCGTCCGGGAACCTCCGACAGACCGGCCTTGGTCAGGCCGCGTGCGAGTGTTGCCCACCAATCATCCGTGGCCGCCCGCAATTCCGGCAGATCGTACATGGGCAGCGACGTCTGCATCGCCCTTATCCCTTTCCAGTCGGCTTGCCCGGTGTCTTCAGGCCTTCGGCGATCTCGTAGAGTTTCTGAGAGATCATGTGGGCCTGTACGGTCGCGTGCCGGATCAGGTTGTCGAACCGTCTGCTCAGGACGCGGATATGCTCTGTGGTGTTGAACACCAAGTACATGTCACCGACGTAAAGTGCGGCACGTTTCGAGCCGAATATCGTCACCGGTGCCGCATAGTCGCCCACCGCATCGAACAGATACCAGCGAAACGACGGATACATTTCATCGGCCAGATAGGCCGCATGTTCAATCTGTCTGATCCGAACCTCCAAGGGCAGGCCGCTCCAGATCCCCTGGCCCTGCGCGAATCCCTCGACCGACTGCAGTGACGTGCAGACCTCGATGTCCGTCTCCGGCTGACGGGAGTAGTTGAGGCGCTCCTCGGATCGGACCCTGGCCTGATCGATCCTCGGCGGCGCGTTGTCCCGAAATTCGAAGGCGATCACTTCCGGCAGTTTGATCTGATCCGGGAGAGTGGTTGGCACATAGCGGATCTTGAATCCGGTTGCTTCGGCGTGCCAGCGTTCGAGGTTGATGTCCTCGGGTGCCCGACCTGTGGGACTGATCTCCAGGCTCTGCTCCAGGATGTCCGCGCCGAACCGCTCCTCCGCGCTGAGCCCCATCAACCAGTCGAGACTGACCTGAAGCGTGCTGGCGAGCGCTGCCGCCGTATCGGCGCGCGGCAGGCGTACCGCGTCGGTCGCCAGAATCTGAGACAAGGTCGACCGGTCGACCCCGATCCGCCGCGCCACCTCTGAGCGGCTGAGCGCGGAGCGATCCAGGGCCTGTGTCAGACGCTCCCGAAACAGGCGCGTGGTCTCCCGCTTATCGACATTTGAATGCTCCATGTTGTGTTTATACTACATCTGTTTATATTTCGTAAATAATGTATCTTTTAGATATCTAAACACATAAAGAGGCACCATCGGTGCTGAACCTACCGTCGCCGGATGAGAAAGCATCCGACAAACGCCTTCCCTTCACCTCAGGTCGCTACGCCTTGGCCGACCTTGGAAGATCCGGCCTCAACCCGATCCGACTTCTGGGTGGAGTGGCCGACCGTGGCGGTGGCCGGGGGGTGCTACGGGCTCTGGGCCCTGTCTCTTGTGCTGGCATCCGGCGCACTGGGAGACTGGCCGATCTGGGTCTGGGTCCCGATTGCAGTTCTTTCGGTCGCCTGGCATGCGTCGCTCCAACATGAGGTGATCCATGGTCATCCCACGTCGTCGCGCGTTCTGAACCGTCTGATCGCGGGCCCTCCGCTTCTGCTGTGGCTACCCTTTGCCAGCTACCGTGCCAGTCATTTGGCGCACCATCGGGATGACCTGTTGACGGATCCGCTCGAGGATCCGGAGAGCTTCTACGTGAGCGACGCGGTTTGGCGTGCCATCGGCCCGGTCGGACGCGCCGTCCTGACGGTAATGAACACATTGCCCGGGCGACTGGTTCTTGGCCCGGGATTCGTCATTTTACGAAGTCTGCAGGGCGGGGTTCGAGCCTTGCTCGAGACGAAGTGCGATGATCGACTCATGCGGATCCGCGCCGGCACCGTATTTTCGCTGCAGGTCGCAGCCGTGCTGGCGGTGGTTGCCGTGTCTGGGGTTTCCCTCGAGGTGTATTTTTTCGGAATCGTTTGGCCGGCGACATCGCTCATGCTGCTCCGGTCCTTTGTCGAACACCGGCCGGCGCGCGATCCGTTGCAAAGAACCGCGATCGTTGAAGACAACGGCGTATTGGGCTTGCTGTTTCTCTCAAACAATCTGCATGCACTCCACCATGCGCGGCCACATCTGCCGTGGTATCGTCTCGCGTCATTTTACCGTCTGAATAAGTGCGACATTTTGGCTCACAACGGGTCTTATTGGTTTCCCGGATACATTAGCGTTATCAGGGCGTTCGCGCTTAAAGCGAAGGATTCGCCGCGTCATCCGCACGTCTGACGGGAATATTTTTGCGAATCCGTTACCAAATCCCGCTTGCATAGATAAAATTTTAGATATAAACGCGTCATCCATGGATTGTCTAACTCTCGTATCGTGTTTTTCAGCAACAAATTTGAGAGTTAAATGATCAGAAAATGGCAAAACTCGATTCATATGGACCAAAAAAGAGAGTAGTTTTGCTTTTCCACTGACCCACGATGGAATATAGTCGCGGGCGTGCAATGGTTCATCGACGGCGCGTCCATCGCTCGTTGAGAAGTTCAAAGAAGGAAAATGCCGCTATGGCTTCAAAAGCTGCCGACAAGCGCAAGGACGATCCGAACTACCAGATCACCAACAACAACCCGATCGACGTTCATGTCGGTCGACGGGTTCGGCTCCGCCGGACGCTGCTCGGGATGAGCCAGGAGCAACTGGGAGAGGCGCTGAACATCACGTTCCAGCAGGTCCAAAAGTATGAGCGCGGTTCGAACCGCATCAGCTCGTCGCGCCTGTGGGACATTGCGCAGATCTTGGACGTGCCGGTCAGTTTCTTCTTCGACGATATGAGTGACGACACCATGGCGCACTCGCCGCGTCGGATGAAGGCGGGCGGCAAGCTGGATGAGTACGAGGAGAACCCGGCCGATCCGATGGCGCGTCGCGAGACCCTGGAACTGGTGCGGGCCTACTACTCGATCAAGAACCCCAGCCTGCGGAAGCGCATCACCGAGATGGTGAAGTCGGTCGCAACCGCCTTGCCGGAAGAGAAATAAGCAGTGGGAGGTCGGAAACGCCGCGCTGGTGTTTCCGATTGACCTAGCCGATCTACAAAAAACCCGCCTCTCCCGATCCAGGATCGGGAGAGGCGGGTTTGTTATGCGCCGATGCCGCGCTGAGACGCGCTCCGGCCGAAGGTCGGTTGGGTCAGGCGAGAATATCCAACTGCGTGCCGCGGCTGCCGTCGCTGGAGGCGGCGGGGGCGACCTGGGTCGTGTTCGATTGTGACGGCACACTGTTGGCACCGCTGGAACTCAGGTTCGACTGCGCGGCAGAGCTCCCGGCAACCTGCTCGGACGCTTGTAGAGTCTGCGAGATGCCTTCCCCGAAGTTCCGGGTCTGGGCATTCACGCCGCGCAGCCCGGAGAGAGCTGCCGCTTGTTGTGCGCCTTGAATTCCGCCGATAGCCATGATGATCTCCCAATTGAATGTATTTCTTATCTATCACGCAGTGTGTTTCCAAGGGATTAACAAGTCTGTGAAATCTGCGGGCCACTCCGAGAGCGCACCGCCTGGACTTCGGGTTTTGATCGTTCCTTTACGTTCGGTGGGGATTGCGGTGTGATGAAGAGTTTGCCGGACGGTTTCCTCGACGGCCCCACAATCTGGGGCGGGCCGTCGGTTGTGCGCCGGGTCGAGGTGATCGAGGAGCTTGCCCGCTGGTGTGAAGTCCGTGGCATCACGCGCCCGATGGTCCTCGGGGGCCGGCCGATTTCGGAAATCGATATATTGCTGCCACTGATTCATGCCCTGGAAGCGGGGGGCCTGTCGGTTCGACCCTGCGACCGGGCCCGCTCCGCCGACACGCTTGCCGTGGGCGAGGCAGTGGCCGCCTACCACCTCGATGAATGCGATGGGGTGATTGCGCTCGGAGGGGCGGTTGCGATGGAAGTCGCCAAAGCCACCGTTCTGATGGTCGGACAACGCCGACCCTTCGTCGAGTTCGTCGAGGACCGGACATCGGATTCCGAAACCGAAGGCTGGCTCGCGGTCGATGACTCCACGATCCCGCACTGGCTCGCGGTCCCGACGACGCCGCTGGCCGCCGCCTACTGCGCCGGGGCGACGGTCCTTGCGGACGATCTGTCCCGCGCCTGTGTGGTCCGGCATCCGCTACTGCGGCCCGAACACGTCATCATCGATGCCAGCCTGACTGCGGCGATTGAGGACGATCAATGGCGGCAATCCGAGCGGGCGGCGCGTCATATCCTGGCCGAGTGTCCAACCCATGCTGCAGAGACGGTGGTGCGGATGGAGTCCGGCACGACGCTCGATCGTGAAGATCTGCTGGTTTACCTCGCGGCGTGCGGTGCCGGGCCGATCGAAGCCCATGTCGGTCTTCTGAGGCGGGTGTCGGTGGCGGTGGCAGTGCGCTCTGGACATCGCCTGGGCGCAGGCGTTCTCGCGGCGGCCCAGGAAACGCCTGGCGGCTTGGGGGCGCTCGGTATTCACGAGGTCGAGATTGAGGCCCTGGTGTCCGCCCTATCCGGTGCCGATCCGGACACGGTTCGGCACATGCTTATGGCGGCGTCACCGCGACCGGGGGGGCGTCCGGCAGTGGCGGCGGGGCGGCGCCGGGGAGGGCGTCGGGGCCGTCATGAGCGGGATACGAACGACGACGCGGTCGAGTAGAGCGGGGCTGTCGCATTCGGTTCTAAGCTTGCGCTTGGGCATTGGCCATGCGGACCTGCCGGGTAAGAGTAGCCAAGGTCTGGACCCATTTTTCTCCTATGAGATCCGGCGAGAACTGGCGCTTGATGACCTCCTGACCGGCCGCCAATCGGCTTTCGATGCGGCTCGCCGGGAGGGCCAATGCGGCGGAAACGCCAAGGGTCAGGTTCTCGATGACCAGTGCATGTGCTCTTAGGGTTTGATAGGCGGGAAGGGGCGAGGCGACAGCCAGACGACCGCCCGCAATCGCGGAGATCAAGCGGTTGGGGCTCTTGTGGGCCGACTGCCCTCGCGGCTCACCTGGAATAAGCACCAGATCGGCATTGGCGATCGCTCTCTGTTGGCTGGTGGTGCTCCATTCGACGAAATTCGCCACGAGCGGACCAGCGAGAGTCTCGGAATATCGGTCCAGTATCCCTTCGAAGACTTCGAGGGCTCTCGATACCATCGTAATCCGCATTGGGACGCGTTCAGCCAAGTTCTCCAGCGGCTGCAGATGCGGTTTCAGGAAGGCGGCGTTGGTCGGATTGCCGTACCAGACCAGTTCCAGTCGCTCCGGCGCATGTCTGAAACGCGCAGATGGAGGATAAAACTCGGCTTCAATCGGATCCCCGACGCGAACCGCGATGGCCCCTTTCGAGAGCCACGGACGCGCAGCCTCTCCCATTTGGGCGGTCGGGACGATCACTCCGTCCGCGAGCGGTGCCAATTGCCGAATGTGCTGGAACAGCTCGAACTGCATCGGGTCGTCGGTAATGTCGAGGATCAGGACCTTACCCAGCGCCTTCGCCTGCTCGGCGACTGCGGTATAGTCCTGAAAAACCTTTCCGATGACGATTGTCTCTGCGTCCAGGAAATGCCGGCTCTCGAGCACACGGCCCGGTGTCGTGTTCGCAACGATCTTGGCGTCCTGTCCGAAGCGATGCAGGGCTTTCATCGCCAGAACAAGCCGGATGCGTGTGCTGGCGAGGTCGGCTGTGACTTCGCCGTTCGGGTCTTTTGAAACGTGGTCATCGACGATGAAAAGGACCCGCATGGGACTTCCCGGTTTTGTTAGCTTGATTGAGGGTGTAACGCATAACTTGCCATCCGGGTTCCGACGGTCAAGCATTGCGATCCCGAGCCGGTGGTGACCGGACCTCCAGACTGATTCACGAATGGTGACGTGCATGAATTTGTCCGACTTGCCTACCCCGCACCTGGTGTTGGACCGGGTCAAGCTTCAAAAGAACCTGGACCGCATGAAAGAGCGCGCGGACGCTCTGGGTGTCCGGTTGCGACCCCACATGAAGACCGCCAAATCGATCGACGTGGCGAAGCTCGCCTTGGCCGGTCGCCCGGCCTGTATCACGGTTTCGACAATGAAGGAGGCTCGCTATTTCGCCGAACACGGGCTGCGGGACATCGTGCTGGCCGTCGGGTTGGTCCCGCAACGGCTGGACGAGGTGGTCGCCCTGCTGGGGCAGGGTGTGTCACTGGCCGTGACGACCGACATGCCGGAGGTGGCCGAAAGGATCGCGGAAGCCGGTCGGCGTGCGGGCGTTACCGTCCCGGTGATGATTGAGGTGGATGTCGGCGAGCACCGTGGAGGTGTTCCAGAGCCGGTCGCCGGTGGCCAGGATCGTCTGTTGGCCGTCGCACGCGGCCTTGCCGCCGGCGGTGCGGAGGTCCGTGGCGTCCTCGCGCATGCCGGACATACCTACGGCTGTTCGGATCGGGAGGCGATCGCCGACATTGCCGAAACCGAGCGGTCGGTCGCTGTCGACGCCGCCACTATTCTGCGTGAAGCTGGGTTCGGGTGCCCGGAGGTCAGCGTGGGCTCAACCCCAGGCGCTCTCTTTGCCCGGAAGCTCGACGGCGTGACAGAAATACGACCTGGCGTGTACATGTTCATGGATCTGTTCCAGTCGGGGGTCGGCTGCTGCGCCCTGGGTGACATCGCGCTCAGCGTCTTGTCGACCGTCATGAACCATCGACCGGAAAGTGGCACCGCGCATATCGATGCCGGCGGCCTGGCGCTGTCGAAAGATCGATCGACCGGCAGTCAGGCCCTGGATCTGGCGTTCGGATTGGTGACCGACGTGAGAGGCGCGCCGTTTCCAAACCTGGTCGTTCAATCTGTCCATCAGGAACACGGTCGATTGGGTTTGATCGATGGTCTGGGGACTGTACCGCTCGAGGTCTTGCCGGTAGGCGAGCGGGTCCGGATCTTGCCGAACCATGCCTGCATGACCGCGGCCGCCTATGAGCGATATGCGGTGGTCGATGGGACCGAGATGGGGGACCGGCAGCCTGTGGTGACGTTCTGGGATCGTGTCAACGGCTGGTAGAGAGACGAGGGCCCTTTCGGGGGCCTATCCGCGCGCTCACTCCGGGCGTGACGCCAGTTGTTTGAGTTGCTGGTCGGTCAGTTTGGCTCCGTCGATATCCGCATCTCGTAGATGCGCGCGGGTTGTCCGCGCACCCTCGAAATCGGCACCCTTGAGATTTGCGCCTTCCAGCTTCGTTCCCGTCAGGTCGACATTCTTCAATATGGCGCCCGCCAGATTCGCAGGCCACAAGCGCCCCGTGGGCTGTCCGCGGTGGTCCTTGATTTCGACCGGCATCATGCTGGCACCGGCGATCCGCGCGTCGGTCATGTCCGCGCCCTGCAGGTTGATGCCGTCCAGCTCCGCGTCACGCAGGTCGGCCCCCTGCAGGTTCGCTCCCGAAAGATCCGACATCACCAGGTTGGTCCGTCGCATCACGGCCCCCGCAAGGATTGCCTGACGCAGATCCGCACCCGCGAGACTGACATCCGAGACGTCGATGTTTGAGAGGTCCGCACGGGCCAGCTGGGCCCTCGCACCGCCGCGCCCTTGCTCGCGAATCCAGATGGCATGCTCGGCCAGAATATCCCTCATGGATCGGGACAGGCGCCGGCCGTGCCCGGAGAGATTGGCGCCAGCAAGATCCGCAGTCGAAAGGTCGACATTCTCGAGAATGGCACCGTGCAGGTCGGTGTTCTGCAATTGGGTCCGTTGGATCAATGCGCCCGAGAGATTTGCACCCGCCAGGTTGGCGCCAATGATCCGGGCATCCGAGAGATTTGCGCCGGACAGATCGGCACCGGTCAGATTCGCGCCCTCAAGGTTTACACCCGACAGATTGGCACCACAGAGCAGGGTCTTCTCAAGGGTCGCTCCGACCATACTGGAATGGGAGAGATCGGTGCCGGACAGATTGGCGCCGTCGATTTCCGCCTCGTCCAGATCGGACTGTCCCATATTCGATCGAACGATGGTCGCCGGTGCGGCGGGATTTCCTGAAATCAGGGCGCCGCCCCGGAGGTCCGCTTCCTTGAGGTTGGCGCCGCCCAGATTGGCACCGCGCATGAAGGCGCCTCGCAGGTCGCTCCGGATCAGAAGGGCGCGGCTGAGGTCGGCGCCGTCGAGATTCGCGCAGAACATGTCCGCCTGACTGAGATCGGCACCGACCAGAATGATCCGCGCCATATAAGCGCCGGAAAGCTTGGCTGACCGGAGGTTGGCCTGAGTGAGATTGAATTCGGACAGATTGCAGCCTTGAAGGTTGGCCCTCTGACCGCCGCCGCCGCGTTGCAGCCACCGCTCATGGCCCGAGATGATTGCCAGGATTTCATTCGGACTCATGGTCATACCAGGATCACTCACTCGGCCCATCCGTCGACGATCACGCGGTAGATCGTTGTCGGTTGGGGATCATCGGAATAAAAATGCTCGTCGATCCGCAGGGAAGCTGATTGCGACTTGCACTGTTCCAGAAGATTGGAAAATCCGGCGCAGGCCTCAATGTCGATTTTCGTGGCGGCAACTCCGTCCATTTGCGTCGATTTGAGCGGTTCGCCGTTTCGGTCCGTCAAGTAGTAGAGCAGGAACCCCCCGGAATCCGAAGAGTTCCGATGTTTACTTATATCGTCGCAGACTCGCTCGGACAGGCGGTTCAGCTGCGCGCTGATCGCCTCCAGCATTCCGCCATCAGCGTCGGGAAGAGGGGTCTCGTCGTCTTTCGCCGTCATGAAATACGGTATGTCCTCGTCACCCTCGGAGGCAGGGCCGCCTTTTACGTCTAAGAGGCCGTCGGTGCCAAACCAACCGCTCCAGCGTCTATCTCACTCATACCGCTATAGGAAAAATGTTAAAAGTACCTTTATACACAAAACTTCTGTGAGCATGCTTAACGGGCCCTTTCAAAATGGAATCAACACATTCTCGCCATCTGGGTTCCCGAATAAAAGGTTGAATGTAAACTGGACTTAAAACACCTGCTGATTTCAGAGTTATCCTGACCGGTCCCGAAGAGAAACCCGCAAAAAAAATCCGGTGAACCGCAGGGGGCTCACCGGATCGAATGCCAATCCCGCAGCTTAGCCGCCGGCAGACGGAGCCTTGGTCTGCGGGAGCTGTACGGTCTTTGTGGGGGTCTCGATCGAAACCGATTGTGTCTTGTAACCGCAGGCCTGTGCCGTGGTTGCAAGAGCGGCCAAGCCGAGGCCCAGTACGCAAGCGATTGCTAGATGACGCATGACGGTCTCCTGTGTTGCATGATCGCGCAGAAGTAAGACTAGTTTGCTGTGGGGGTGTCGGCAAGGATTCCCCGGTCCCATTTTCGTTAGGCTCTCGTGGTCCGGTCGCTAGGCCGATGCGGTTTCGGCGCTGATCGCCTTATCCAACTGCTCGATATCGACCAGGGCATCGGTCAGATTGGCGTTGGTGATATCGGCGCCCGTCAGATTGGCCCCGGTCAGATCGCAGTGGGAGAGATTGGCTTGCCGAAGGTTGGCGCCGGTCAGGTTGGCATTGACGAGCCGTGCGCCGGTGAGGTTCGCAGGCCACAGCCGACCGGTGGGTTGCCCTTTGCTGTCCTTCAGGTCCACCGGACCGATCTGGGCTTTCGTCAGGTCCGCGTTCTCCAAATTGGCGTTCGAGAGGTTCGAGCCGTCCAGTGTGGCGCCCCGGAAATTGGTTCCTTCGAGCACGCATTTCGCCAGATCGGACATCACCATCAAGGTCCCGGACATATTGGCGCCCGTGAGGTTCGAGCCGTGCACATCTGCGCCGGAAAGGTTCACGCCCTCCAACTCGATGAAGCTCAAATCCTGGTCGACCAGGATCGCCCTTTGGCCGAGCCGTCCGTCCTCGCGGATCCAGACGTAATGATCGTTGAGCCTGTCGCGCACGTTCGACGGCAGGGCATCCTCGTTGCGGACCATGTTGGCGCCGGTCAGGTTCGCGGCCGACATATCGCAGCCGTCGGTGTTCGCGCCCGAAAGATTGGCATGTTTGAAGACGGTGTTGTCCAAGACGGCGCCCTTCAGGTTCGCGTCCTGAAGGTTGGCACCTGAAAGGTCGGTTTCGCTCAGAATGCAGCCGGACAGGTCCGCGCCGTCCAGATTGGCATTTCGCAGGTTCACCCCGGACAGATTGGCGCCTGACATGTTCGCGCCGGACAGATTGGCGTTCGCCATTGAGGAATTCGCGAGATCCGCTCCGCGTTCATTCAGGGACTGGGGCTTTCGGTCGCCTTCGTCGGTCCCGAACATCAGAGTTCCACCTCGGAAATCCGCCCCCTTCAGATTCGCACCGTTCAGATTCACGTTCCGAATGCTGGCTCCGCGCAGGTCTGCGCCCTCGAAATTTGCGGATTTCGCGTCTATTCCGTCGAGCTGGGCGCAAAAGAAGTCGGCTTGGCTGAGGTCGCAGCGCACCAGAATGGCACGGGTCAAATCGGCGCCGGAAAACTTGGCACCTCGGAGCTTGGCGCCCTCAAGTGAAAAACCGGACAGATTCTGACGCGCCAAATTCGCCCGGCGTCCACCGCGGCCTTGTTTGATCCAAGCTTCATGCTCTTGAAGAATACTAACCAATTCCTGCGGCGTCATGCAGTGCCCCTAGCGCCTAGACCATACCGAGTCAGCACGGTACCCCACCGATACAGCGAAGAGGTTACCATATCTTCTTCGGACAGTATCAACACCACGTTTCATGGCAAATCCGACAGAAGCAACTTCGGGGCCATTCCCGGCCCGCGCCCGGTGACGTGCTTATTCTGCGGGTGCGTTGGGTGAGGCTGGGGCCGCAGGCTCGGGTTTCTTCGATTTTCCGGCCCCTTCGATTGCCACCATGAATAGCGACAGAAGTGGAGGAATCAATCCAAGCGTGAGAACCGCTGACAACGACAGTCCACCGATCACCACCGAGCCCAGCCCGCGGTAGAGCTCCGAGCCGGCCCCGGGAAAGACCACCAGAGGCAGCATGCCCAGGACGCTGGTCAGGGTCGACATGAAGATCGGCCGGATCCGGTTGCTGGTCGCTTCCAGGATCGCGTCCCCGGGCGGCAGGTTTTCTTCGCGCAGGTGATAGAGGGTCTGGTGAACCAGCAGAATGGCATTGTTCACCACGATCCCGATGAGGATGACGAAGCCGAGCAGCGTGAGCATGTCGAGATTCTGCGAGACGTAGGTGTTCAGAAGGCCCAATCCCAGCATTCCGCCCGCCGTCGCCAAAGGGACGGAGAACACGATGATCAGGGGATAGAAGAAGCTCTCGAACAGGATCGCCATCACCAGATAGACGATCGCCAGCGCCATCAGCAGATCGAGCTGCATCACGCCCCAGGTTTCCGTCAGTTTGTCGGCGGTGCCGGACAGCCGCAGCTCGACACCCGGCGGCAGACCGGAGGCCTTGATCGGGTCGATCACCTTTTCCTGCATGATGATCATGCCCTCCTCAAGCGGCATGTCCCCCTTGATCGAGACTTCCAGGGTGATCGTGCGGACGCTCTCGCGCCGCCGGATCTCGGTCGGCCCGGAGGTGACGATGACATCGGCCAGGGAGCTGGCCGGCAGGATCATGCCGTCGCTGGTCACGACCGGCAGGCTGCCGATACCCTGGGTCTCACTGACCTTTTGGAACGGTCCTTTGAGGGTCAGGTCGATCCTTTTGCCGTCGACGGTGATCTCCGACACCCGCAGGCCGTCGTTGAACGCGTCCACGGTGACGCCGAGGTCGGTGGCGGTCACGCCATTGTCCGCCAGTTTGATCCGGTCCGGCATCAGCCGCACTTCGGGCGCACCGAGATCAAGGCCCGGGCGCGGGCGGATCTGGATGTCGTCAAGACTGCCCCGGATCATGCCGAAGGCGCGTTGGGAGATCTGGGTGATCTGCTCGAGATTGCCGCCGGAGATGTCGAGATCGATCGACCTGCTGCCGCCGACGCCGCGACCGAAGAGGGAGCGTTGGTTGAACACGCTGAAGGTACCCGGCTCGCCTCTGGCGGCCTTCGACATGACGCTCACAAGTTCACGCGCCCGGCTTCCGTCCACGGCGGCAGCGCCCGCAATGGCGTTGGCGCGGAAGGCGGCGAAGAAGAAGTGTCGGATGGTCGGGGTACCGTCTGCCGTCTCGGCCTCGCTGCCGTCCTCTCGCCAAAGCGGGCTGACCTTCTCCTCCATGCCGCCTGCGATCGTGGCCATGGTGTCCAGATTGTAGCCCGGCGGCGGCAGCAGGAACCCGAAGATCAGGTTGCTGTTTCCGTCCGGCAGGTAGTCGAGCTTGGGCAGGAAGACCGCCGTGATTCCAGCGCTTGCCACGGTCAGACAGCCGACCATCACCAGCGCAAAAAGCCGCGACCGAACCGCCGAACGCGTAATGCCCATCACGCCTGCGTGGAACCGCCCTGCCAAATTATCGATCACCGGCATGCGCCGTTCGGTGCCGTCACCGATCTTGCCTTTCAGGAGCCGGCTGGCAAGCGCGGGGATCACCGTTACCGACACCAGGAGCGACAGCAGAACGGAGACCGAGATCGCGACGGCGATATCCCGGAACAGCTGTCCGACCTCCAGTTCCATCACCAGGATCGGGATGAACACCATCACGGTAGTCAGGGCCGAGACCAGAACCGCACCCCAGACCTGCGCCGCGCCCTTGTAGGCGGCTTCGGGGGCGGAGAGACCCTGCTGCCGCAGCCGGAATATATTCTCCAGTACGACGATCGCCGCATCCACCACCATGCCGACCGCAAAGGCCAGACCGGCCAGTGAAATCACGTTGATCGACCGGCCCAGGGCCGCCATCGCCACGAACGATCCGATCACCGAAACGGGGATGGCCAAGCTGACCACGGCCGTCGGCCGCCAGTTCCTCAGGAACAGCATGAGGACGCTGGCCGCCAGCAGGCCACCCACCCATATGTTCTGCTGAACGAGGCTGATCGCCGAGTTGATGTAGATCGTCTCGTCATAGACCTGGGTGAGGTAAAGGCCCTCGTTCGGCAGATGCTCGCGATTGATCTCGTCGATCGCCGCGCGCACGCCTTCCATGGTCTCGATCACGTTGGCGCCGGTCTCGCGCCGTACCGGCATCGCGATCGCCGGTTTGCCCATGTGCCGGATTCTGGCGACCGGCTCCTTGAAATCGAACTGAACCTCCGCGACGTCGCCGACGGTCACCCGTGCCAGGCGCCCTGTAGCGTCGTCGCTGTTCGAGCGGAGGACCACATCCCGCACCGACTGCAGGGTCTCGAAATCCCCCTCCGTTCGTACCGTGTAGCGGCGCTTGCCCTCGTCGACCGCGCCCGCCGAGATCGACGCATTGGCAGCCCTCAGGGCGGAGACGACGTCCGGTACGGTCAGACGGTAGAAGGCAAGACGTTCGGGCTGGACGATGACCTGCATCTCCCGTTCCGATCCACCATAGACGTCGACCCGGGTCACGCCCTCGACCCGTTCGATCCGATCCTTGATGACGTCCTCTGCGAAGTCGCCATAGGTATGGATGCCGCGGGTATTGCCCTCCAGACGCCGGAGGGTCATCCAGGCGATTGGATTGTCATCGGCCCCGGCGGTGTCCAGTGTCGGCTCGTCCACCTCGAGGGGGTAGTTGCCCACACGATCCAGGCGGTTCGCGACCAGGGTGAGCGCCTTGTCCATGTCGGTTCCGACCTGGAACTCGAGCTCGATCGTGCCACGGCCGGTCTCCGCCGACCCGGTCATCTTCGCGAGCCCCTCCAGGCCCCGGAACTCGGTTTCCTGGCGGTTGACGATCTCCCGCTCGACCTCGGCGGGGGCCGCGCCGGCCCAATTGGTCCGGACCGTCATCACCGGATTGTTCACGTCCGGGGCCAACTGGATCGGAATGTTTTCCAAGGCCACGACACCGAACATAACCACCATCAGAACGGCGGCGATGACCGCGATCGGCCGTTCGATGGAGACGCGGATGATGTCCATGTCTGGCCCCTCAGCCCTTGCTTGCCGCAGGCGCCTGGCTGGTCTGGTCCGCACCGGTTGTCACGGCGTCGCCGTCCCGCAGTCGCTCATTGCCGCGGACCACAACCTCGTCCCCGTCCGCCAGACCTTCGATCACCTCAAAGCGCTGGCCGACGGACTCACCAAGGATGATGGTCCGGGCCTCGACTTTGCCGTCTTTGACGACGAAGGCCACGTTGCGGCTGCCCTGCACGGTAATCGCGTCCTTCTGAACGGTCAGGACATCGCGTTTCTCGCCGACCGGAACGTGCACCGAGACCGACTGATTGCTGATCAGCTTGACGCCGGTATCTTGTAATTGCGGCACGAAGCGGACCGCCCGGGTCCGGGTCCGCGGGTTCTCCTCGGGCACCACCGCGCGAACGACGGCCGGCACATGCCCGCCTGGCTGGAGGTGGGCGTCCACCATGCCGCCCGCCTGAAGACCGTCGGTCCGGGTGGTCGGCACATCGGCCTCGATCTCCAGTTCCACATCGTTCAGCAGCGTGACCAGCGGATCGCCGATCCGGATGTAGCTGCCTTCCACCGCATGGCGGACCGTGACCACGCCGGGGAAGGGAGCCCGGATGACAGTGTCTTCCAGGGCGATCTCGGCCAGGGCCAACTGCGCGTCCGCCCGCGCCAAATCCGCCATTGAGGCGGCGAGGTCGGCGGTGCTGCTGTCCACATCGCGCTGGAGATCCTGGGCCAGGTCCTTCCGGAACGCAGTCGAGCCTCGCAGGCTGTTCTGGCGCTGCAGGGCCTGTTTGAACTTGGCAAGGGTCGCTTTCTGGCTGTCGACCCGCGCCTGAGCGGCGTTCAGTTCGGCCAGACGCAGACGGCGTTCGCTGGCCATACGGTCGTCGGACAGGCGCACCAGGATCTGATCGCGCTCGACCCGATCGCCGACCTGAACCTCGACGATCGCGACCCGCTCGGCAATGCGTGTGGCGAGAATGCCGGACTGGCGCGCCACCACCCGCCCCAGCACCTCGACGGTCTGCAACATGGGCTCGACCCGGACCGTGTCGGTGACCACCTGGGCGGGACCGCGCTGGGCCTGCGCCGGTCCGGACAATCCGCACACCAGAACCGCGAGCCCGACCACCGCGACCGCTCCAAGGCGTTGCAGGTCCCGAATAAGAAACGGCATCTTTAACCACTCCTAAATGAGACGGCCCACGGGCTTGGGATCGACCGGACGAGGTTATATCATTGGCCTGATTGGTTGGCGACAACGCTGATATCGCCATGACATGACGGTCTCCGCGTCGTATACTGGAAAGCAGGTGGAGCGTCTGTCCGGTCTGTCAATTCCCCGATGGCCAAAGGGCCATTGCGAATGCAGGGGGCGACCAGGTCGGGGATCCTCAGGTGATGGGGACCAGCAGCAGCGCGAGCCCGGATATGCCGGACAGAGTCCGGACACCGATATGGCGTATGCCAACCGTGTTCTCACCTATGCCCTGGGCCAGCGCGAAGGCGATCAGCCAGAGGGAGACCGCCACCCGCAGGAATGCGATGCCTGCCGCAAGGGTGTCCCCGGTCGGATCGATCAGCGCCGGTTGAATGACGAAGGCGATCGGTACGAGGTAGAGCCCGATCCCGAGCCGCAGCGCCCGGCCCGCCGTCGCCAGCCAGGGGGCGTCGACCATTCCGGCCGCGATGAACACGGTCCCGCAGACCGGCGGGGTGATGGTCGAGAGCAGCGCGTACCAGAACACGAACAGGTGGGCCACCAGGGGCGGCAGGCCCAGTTCGATCAGGGCGGGTCCGGCGACGGCGATGCAGATCACATAGGCCGCCGTGGTCGGCACCTCCATGCCCAGGACCAGACAGGCCAGGGCGGTCAGCAGCAGGGCCGCCCAGAGCTGGCCGCCGGAGATCGCCAGGATGGCCGAGGTGATCTTGACCCCCAACCCGGTCTGGTTCAGCACGCCGACGATCAGTCCGGCGCAGATGATGATGGCGGCGATCGCGGCGGTCTGCCGTCCCGCCTCGGTGGTGGCGGCGCAGGCCCGGGTGACGAATCTGGGCAGATCGAGGCGCAGCCGGTCGTCGATCAGCAGCAGGGCCAGGGCGACGGCGATGCCCGCCCCCGCGGCCTGCTGGGCGGTCCGGCTGGTGCCGAACAGGACCAGCAGCAGGACCGCGAAGGGCAGGGCGAAGAACGGAAACAGCCGCGCCACCTCCCGCCCGCTCGGCCGGTCGGCCGCCGGGATCGGCTTGAGCCCGGCCCCGAGCGCCATCCGGTCGATCCCGACCCAGACGGCCAGGAAGAACAGGATCGCGGGCAGCAGTGCCGCGGTCACGATGTCCGTATAGGGCCGCGCCAGAAGCTCCGCCATCACGAAGGCACCGGCGCCCATCAGCGGCGGCATGATCTGACCGCCGGTGGAGGCGACCGCTTCGACCGCGGCGGCAAGGGAGGGCGGATAGCCGAGCTTCCGCATGGTCGGCAGGGTGAAGGCGCCGGTGGAGGCGACATTGGCGGAGGCCGACCCGCTGATCGAGCCGAACAGGGCGGAGGCGACGACCGAGACCTTGGCGGCGCCGGCCCGCAGCCCGCCGGCGCTCCAGGCCGCCAGCGCCATGAACGCCCGGCCCGCTTCCCCCGCGCCCACGATCGAGCCGAGCAGCACGAAGACCGCCACCACATCCACGGAGATCCCGGTCAGAGGCCCCCAGAGCCCGCCTTCCGAGATCACCAATGTGCCGAGAAAACTCTCGATCGGGAGGCCGGGGTGACCGAACTCGCCCGGAAGGGCGCTGCCGAACAGCCCGTAGAGGAGGGCGAATATCGCCACGGCCGGCAGGATCCATTTCACCGCGCGGCGGCCCATCTCCAGTGCAACCAGAATCAGGGCGATGGACAGCCCGATCTGCACCGGCCCCTCGAGCGCCCCGTACTGGTCGACCAGGGCGTCCCGATCCAGCGCCACCCACAGGGTGCCCACGGTGCCCACGCCGAGCGCCAGCCAGCCGGTCACCCGTTCGATCGGCCCCGAGGCCCGGGCGAACAGAAAAATCCACGGCAGCGCCAGCAGCACGTGGAGCGGCCGCGTGATCAGATTGGGGAGAAGCCCGGCGAAGATCAGATAGAGGTGATATCCCGCGCCGACCAGCCCCCAGGCCACGGCAAGTCGGTCCAGCAAGGAGAGGGAGGGGCGGTCTGACATGGGAAACTCGGGTCTCGAAGGGGCTGGACGGAGGCGAGACATACCGCCGATTTTCCGGACATGTCCACAGATGCCACGGCGGTCCACGCCGTTGAACTGGCATCGGGGTGTTTCGATACGATATACCAGGGTGGACGTAGCAGAGTTTGGACCCATGACAGACATCGCGTTTCCGGACCACGAACACGACCATGACAGCTGCGTCGCCGACGCCCTGTCGGTGGCGGAGACCGTCTGCACGCAGCGGGGCGCCCGGCTGACGGATCTGCGGCGGGCGGTGCTGGAACTGGTGTGGGAGAGCCATGCGCCGATCGGTGCCTACGAGGTGATCGACAAGCTGTCCCGGGTGCGCGCCGAAGACGGTGTCGCCGGTAGGGTGGCACCGCCGACGGTCTACCGCGCCCTCGATTTCCTCATGGAACACGGGCTCGTGCACCGGATCGAGAGCCTGAATTCCTTTGTCGGCTGCACCCATCCGGAAAGCCCCCACCGCGGCTATTTCCTGATCTGCGAGACCTGCGGCTGCGCCCATGAGCTGAAAGGCGGACATCTGGACGCGGGTTTGAAGGACAGCGCCCGCGCGCTCGGGTTCGCCGTCAACCGCATTACCATCGAGGTGGCCGGTGTGTGCCCGGACTGCACGCCTGCCGCCTCCTGACCAACCGACGAGTAACGAGCAGACCATGACCGAAAGCGTTCCCGCCCCCTCAGACCGCATGCCGGTCTCGATCCTGACCGGCTTTCTCGGCAGCGGAAAAACCACGCTGCTGAAGGCACTGCTGAACCACCCGGAGATGGACCGGGTGATGGTGATCGTGAACGAGTTCGGGGAGATCGGGCTCGACGACGCGCTGATCGAGCAGGTCGACGAGGACGCGGTCCTGCTGAGTTCCGGCTGTCTGTGCTGCACCGTGCGCAACGACCTGCTGGACACGCTCAAATCCCTCTTCAAGCGTCAGGCCAAGGGCGAGATCCCGCCCTTCGACCGGATCGTGATCGAAACCACCGGCCTCGCCGACCCGGCGCCGATCCTGCACACCATGATGTCGGACGGATTTCTGGTCACCCGCTTCACCCTGGATGGGGTGGTGGCCGTGGTCGACGTGGTGAACGCGCCCTGGCAGCTCGACCAGCAGTATGAGAGCGTCAAGCAGGCGGCGGTCGCCGACCGCATCGTTCTGTCGAAGACCGATCTGGTCTCGGCGCAGGCGGTGGCGGAGGTCGAGTCCCGCCTGCGGGCCATCAACCCGGCGGCCCCGATCCTGCCGGTGATCCAGGGGCAGGTCGAACCTGCGGCCCTGTTCAATGCCGGGCTCTACAACCCGCGCACCAAGTCCACCGATGTGCAGCGCTGGCTTCAGGAGGAGGCCTACCGGGACACCGAGGGGCATGTCTACCACCGCCCCGGCGAGCACGATCACGGGCACGATCATGATCACGCGCATGGGCACGACCACGCGCATCACCACGACGTGAATCGCCATGACGACCATATCCGCGCTTTCTGCCTTGTCTATGACGAGCCGTTCGCCTGGAACAAGATCGCACCGGCGCTCGACATGATGGTCCAGACCCACGGGCTGAATCTGCTCCGGATGAAGGGCATTCTGAACGTGACGGAAGTGGATGTGCCGGTCGTGGTGCACGCGGTCCAGCACCTGTTCCACCCGCCCGCCAAGCTGGATGCCTGGCCCAGCGACGACCGGCGCTCCAAGCTGGTGATCATCGCCCGGGACCTGGAGCGCGCGCAGATCGAGCGGATTCTGAATTCCTATCTGGCCCTGGAATTCGCCTGAACCGTCAGTTCGGCAGCACCAGATAGAGCACCACCGGCAGGAACACGAAGGCCAGCAGCGTGGACAGCACCACGGCGCCGGCCAGGCTTTCCGGCGAGCGGCCGTAGCGCAGGGCGAAAAGGTAGCTGAACACCGCGATCGGCATCGAGCACTGGACGATCAGGACACCGGCCTGCATCGGGTCGAGCCCGAACATCCACGCCACCGCCGTGCCGACCCCGAACCCGAGGGCCAGACGCGAGGCGCCGACCGCCAGACTGTCGCCGATCGACGAGATCCGCAGTTTGGCGAGCGACACCCCCAAAGCCATCAGCATGATCGGGATGGTGAAGCCGCCCAGCAGGTGGATGGTCTCGGCCACCGGCTTGGGTAGGTTCAGATCGAAGGTGATCATCACCAGGGCGGCTGCCACGGCGTAGACCATCGGGCTGGTCAGGACCATGCGGAACGACACCCGTCCGGCCGCGATCGCCACGCCGACGGTGAACTGAAGCACGATCATGGTGGCGAAATAGGAGATCGCGAGGGCCAGGCCGCTCTCGCCGAAGGCGAACAGGCAGACCGGCAGGCCCATATTGCCGCAGTTCGGGAACATCAAGGCCGGCAGATAGGTCTGTCGGTCCAGCTTGGCCGCCCAGAGATAGATCAGCGCGATCGCTCCGAAGATCCCGATCGCCGTCGCGGTCGCCCCGGCCATCACGCCGAAGCTCTGGATCGTCAGGTCGAGCCGGGTCAGGGTGTCGAACACCAGACAGGGTGTCCCGATCGAGACCACCAGGGAGGTCACCGTTTCGCTGTCGAAGGACCGGCCGGTCTTGGCCCAGACATAGCCCAGGGCCGAGCAGGCGAAGACCGGCAGCACGATTCCGATCAGATTGAATGCGATCATGAGCGGTTCTAACGCCCCTTGGGCGCGCGGCCGAAGACCGGCAGCGGCTTCCGGTCGGCCTCCGGCTCAGAGAGCGGCGTGACCTCGGTCAGGGACGCGAAGCAGCGTCTTGTCAGCTGCTGATAGGACAGGGTGCCTTCCTGCTTCCACTTCATCTCGTCGTCGCGCAGATCCCGCAGCACCTTGGCCGGGATTCCGGCGGCCAGGGTGCGCGGCGGAATCACGGCGCCCGATTTGACGAAGGCCATGGCCGCCACGATCGCCTGCTCGCCGATCACGGCATCGTCCATCACCACCGCGTTCATGCCGACCAGCGCGCCCCGTTCGATGGTGCAGCCGTGCAGCACCGCGCCATGCCCGATATGTCCGTCCACGCCGATCAGGCAGGTGCGCTCAGGAAAGGAATGCATGACGCAGCAATCCTGCAGGTTCGACCCCCGCTCCATGCGGATCGTGCCGTAGTCGCCGCGCAGGCTGGCCAGAGGTGCCACATAGCAGTCCGGTCCGATGTGCACGTCGCCGATCAGCACGGCGGTCGGATGCACGAACGCTGTGGGGTGCACCACCGGGCGCACGCCGTCGATTGAGTAAGCAGGCATTCCATGTCTCCAACTGCCGCATCGCACTCGTTCCCGATCCGTCTGTTGCCAAGACCGGAGGAGTGCGCCATTTGAGGGACGTTTACAGCACCAGGGGGAGTCGAGCGATGATCTTCTACAAACCGGGCGACCACAAGGAAGCGGGTTTCAAGCACGACCCGTTCAAGGCGTTCATCTCGCCGCGCCCGATTGGCTGGATCGGCTCGATGGACGGCCAGGGCCGCACCAACCTCGCGCCCTACAGCTTCTTCAACGCCATGTCGTCGAATCCGCCGGTGGTGGTGTTCGGTTCCGGCTCGCAGCCCGACGGCAGCAAGAAGGACAGCCAGCGCAATGTGGAGGAGACCGGCGAGTTCACCGTCAACATCGTCGCCCACGCGCTGAAGGACGAGATGAACGAGACCTCTGCCGCCCTGGCCCATGGCGAGGACGAGATGCAGCACGCCGGCCTCGAGGGCGCGCCGTCCAACCTGATCAAGCCGCTGCGGGTGGCCAAGGCGCCGATCTCCATGGAATGCGAATACCTGCAGACGGTGGAGATCGAGTGCTGGGCGAAGCCGCAGCGGAACTTCGTGATCTTCGGAAGAGTGATCGGCATTCACGTTTCCGAAGAGGTGATCGTCGACGGCATCGCCAAGGCCGAGAAATGGCAGCCGGTGTCCCGTCTCGGCTATTTCGATTACGCGACGGTCACGGAAACCTTCGAGATGTTCCGCCCGAAAACCGCGCCCGGCCCGACCTGACCCGCCCGACCGGCTGGATCAGTCAGGCCCGTTTTCCGGCCTCTCCCGCCGCCTCGGCGTGACCGAGGGCCTGGAGGGCGGTCCTGACGATCCCGGCCGCATCCAGGCCCGCCAGGGCATACTGGATCTCGGGCTTGTCGTGTTCCATGAACACGTCCGGCAGGGTCATGGGACGGAATTTCAGCCCGTTGTCCAGCAAGCCGTCATGGGCGAGCTGGGTCATCACCTGCGCCGCGAAGCCGCCGATCGAGCCTTCCTCGATGGTGATCAGCAACTCGTGGTTCCGCGCCAGCTCACGCACCATCTCCGCGTCGATCGGCTTGGCGAACCGGGCGTCCGCGATGGTGGTGGACAGGCCCTTGGCGGCCAGGGTCTCGGCTGCCATCAGGCATTCCTGCATACGTCCGCCGAGGCACAGGATCGCAATCTTGCTGCCCTCCTGCAGGATGGCGCCCTTGCCGATCTCGAGTGGCAGGCCGTGGGCCGGCAGCTCGACGCCGACGCCTTCGCCGCGCGGATAGCGGATCGCGCTGGGCCCGTCATCGATTGCAACCGCCGTCGCCACCATCCGGACCAGTTCGGCCTCGTCCGACGGCGCCATCACCACCATGCCCGGCAGACAGCACAGATAGGCCAGATCGAAGGATCCGGCATGGGTCGCGCCATCGGCCCCGACCAGACCGGCCCGGTCGATGGCCAGACGAACCGGCAGTTTCTGGATCGCCACGTCGTGGACCACCTGATCGTAGCCCCGTTGCAGGAAGGTCGAGTAGATCGCGGCGAACGGCTTCAACCCCTCGCAGGCCAGCCCTGCGGCGAAGGTCACCGCGTGCTGCTCGGCGATGCCGACGTCGAAACTGCGGCTCGGGAAGGCCTTGGCGAATTTGTCGAGCCCGGTGCCGGACGGCATGGCGGCGGTGATCGCGACGATCTTGTCGTCGGTCTGCGCCTCGCCGATCAGGCTGTCGGCGAACACGCCGGTATAGCTGGGCGCATTCGGTTTCGGCTTGGCCTGGGTTCCGGTCACCAGATCGAACTTGGCGACCGCGTGGTATTTCTCGACATTGGCCTCGAGGAACGGGTGGCCCCGGCCCTTCTCGGTCACGCAGTGCAGCAGGACCGGGCCGTCATGGGGACGGTCGCGAAGGTTTCTCAGGATCGGCAGCAGGTGGTCCAGATTGTGCCCGTCGACCGGCCCGACATAGAGAAAGCCCAGCTCCTCGAACAGGGTGCCGCCAGCGACGAAGCCGCGGGCGTATTCCTCGGCCTTGCGGGCGGCCTCTTCCATGGGGCGGGGCAGGCGGCGGACGAACTGCTTGGCCACGTCCCGGAACGAGCGGTAGGAGCTGGAGGAGACGATCTTGCTGAGGGAGGTGCTGAGCGCGCCGACCGCAGGCGCGATCGACATGTCGTTGTCGTTCAGGATCACGATCATGCGGCTGTCGCTGGAGCCGGCGTTGTTCATGGCTTCATAGGCCATGCCCGCGCTCATCGAGCCGTCGCCGATCACCGAGATCACGTTGTTGGTGCGGCCCTGCAGGTCCCGTCCGACCGCCATGCCGAGTCCGGCGGAGATCGAGGTCGAGGAATGGGCGGCGCCGAAAGGATCGTATTCGCTCTCCGAGCGACGGGTGAACCCGCTCAACCCGCCGCCCTGCCGCAGGGTGCGCATCCGGTCGCGCCGTCCCGTCAGGATCTTGTGCGGATAGGCCTGATGGCCCACATCCCAGATGATCTTGTCGTCCGGCGTGTCGAACACGTAGTGCAGGGCGACCGTCAGCTCGACCACGCCCAGCCCGGCGCCCAGATGACCGCCGGTCTCCGAGACGATGTCGATGGTCTCCCGGCGAAGTTCGTCGGACAGCTGGCTCAGTTCATAGGCCTTCAGCTCTCGCAGGTCGGCCGGTACCTTCACCGTGTCCAGCAGCGGAGTACGTGAATCCCCCGTCTTTTCGCTGGCCATGTTTCCCCCTTACTTCGATCTGTCGATCACGAAACGTGCAGCCGCTCGCAGAGGATCGGCCGAATCGTCGAAAACGTCGAGAGCCCTAATGGCCTGGTCGACCAATATGTGCGCCTGCGCCCGGGCCCGCTCGACGCCCAGCACCGAGACGAAGGTCGCCTTTCCGGTCTCGGCGTCCCGGCCCACGGGCTTGCCGGTCTGGGCTTCGGTGCCCTCCGCGTCCAGCAGGTCGTCGGCGATCTGGAAGGCCAGGCCGAACTCCTGGGCGTAGTTGTGGAGCGCCATATACGACCGATAGGAGCCCTTTCCGAGCACCGCTCCGGACACGGCGGCGAAGGCGAACAGCTCTCCGGTCTTCAGCCGCTGCAGCCGGGTGATGGCACCGATGTCCAGGTTCGTCATCTTCTCGGCGAGCAGGTCTATCATCTGCCCGCCGCACATGCCCTCGCCACCGGCGGCACGCGACAATTCGCGCACCAGTTCGATGCGCACATTGGGGTCGGAATGGGTCTCCGGCTGCACCAGGACCTCGAAAGCGAGCGCCTGGAGCGCGTCGCCGGCCAGAATCGCCGTCGCCTCGTCGAACTTCTTGTGGACGCTCGGACGGCCGCGCCGCAGGTCCGAATTGTCCATCGCCGGCAGGTCGTCGTGAATCAGGGAGTAGGTGTGGATGAACTCGATCGCGGCGGCGACGCGGGCGGCGCAGCGGGTGTCGACCTTGAACAGTCTCGAGGATTGCAGAACCAGGAACGGCCGCAGCCGCTTGCCGCCCGCGAAACACGCATAGCGCATCGCCTCGAACAGCTGCGCCTCGACGTCGTCGGGCTGGCCGAGCAGCAGGTCCATGGTCTTCTCGACCGTCCCCGCGCATTCGGAAAGCGCCGCCTGCAGATCGATCATTCGTGGATCTCCGAGAGGTAAGATGGGCGGGAGAGCGGATCAGGCATCCAGATCGGCGGTGCCGGTCGGCTGACCCGCCTCGTCGAGACGGATCTTCTCCACCTTCAGCCGGGCCTCGTCCAGCTTCGCCTTGCAATGGGCCTTCAGCTTGGCGCCCCGCTCATAGGCGGCGATCGCATCGTCCAGCGATCCCTGGCCGCGCTCGAGCTTGTCGACGATCTGCTCAAGCTCCTGCAGGGCGGTCTCGAAGCTCAGTCCCGCAACATCGGGCGCGGTCTGTGATGGGCTCTCGGTGGTCACGCGGCATTCCCCTTTTCCAACGCCCGGAGTTTAGGCGGAGCGGAGGGGCGGAAACAAGCCGCCAATAGGGATATTCGGTGGAGGCAGGCCCCTAGATATGGGTCGCATCCGGCTCGGCGCTGGTGACTTTCACCGCCACGTCCATCCCCAGGAAGACCGCGTCGCCGCCGATATAGGTGCCTTGGATCGGAGAGGCCTGCGCCGGGGTTCGCGTGGTGGCAACCCGGATCAGCCCGATCCCGGCGACGATCCGGTTGGTCGGGTCGAATTCGACCCATCCAAGGCCGGGAATGAAGGCATCGGCCCAGGCATGGGTCGAGCCGCCACCGGAGAGACCTTCGGACGTTCCGTCATCCCCCGATGCGTCGTCGTCGACCGGGTCGTAGAGATACCCCGTGACGAACCGGGCCGCGAAACCGAGCACGCGGGCGGCCTCCATGAAGAAGAAGGCGAAGTCCCGGCAGGTGCCGCGCCGCAGACGGATCGTGGTGGTCACCGAATGCGTGCCCAGGGTGTCCCGGCGCGAATAGCGGAATGCGTGATGGATGTCGTCGCTGAGCGATCGCAACAGCTCCAGGCTGTTCGGGAGATGATTGCGGTTATGGGCGCTCAGCCAGGTGCGCAGATCTCCGATGTCTTCCGGATTCTGGAGCTGCATGAACGGTGCCAGGACCATGTCATCCTCCGGCTCGTCGGTGGTCGCGTCGGCGGAGTTGCACATCGGGTCGAGCGGTGAGATCGGCGCCGAGGCATAGCGGCGGATCAGCAGCTTGCTTTCGATCACCAGCTTTGAGGCGTCCTCATGGAAATTTGCGTGCGCGACCGAGTTCGCGAAGGTGTCGAAATGCCAATTCAAAGCGGCACGCGGACTCACGAGAATCGAGGAATCCAGAACCCGCAGGTCATGCCCTCCGCGCGGTCGCAGCAGAAGGCGGTGCGGGCCGAAACTGACGTCACGATCATATCGATATTCGGTGCGGTGAAAGACACGAAGGGTCTTTGGCATTGGATCTTCCCGGGCGCCGCACCACATACAGTGTGAAAATGATATTATTTTGATGGTGCGCGATTTTATTTTCGTCTGGAAATATTTATGCGCTTACCGAGGAAATTGATATGTTAATCCGCTTCGGTTTTGAAATATCCGTTGAGTGCAATGTTCCAGTTCCGATGTTGTTGGCGCTCTCCAGCCATCCCGAGTTTTCAGGCCGGCTGATTGGAGAAGATTTTGTACGGAACGACCGGGCCGTCCCGATCGTCGAGTATTTGGACGGGTTTCAGAACCGGTTCTCGCGGATCGTTGCTCCTCCGGGCCGTCTCACCCTTTGGTCGGACTGCGTTGCCGAGGTCGATGGGGCGCCGGATGCGGTGTATCCGTGGGCGGTTCAGCACGCGGTCGAAGATCTCCCGTACGAGGTGCTGACATTTCTGACCCCCAGCCGGTACTGCGACGCAGATGAGTTCGGCGAGTTCGCGTGGAAGATGTTCGGCCATTTCCAGGCCGGCTGGCCGCGGGTTCAGGCGATCTGCGACTTCGTGCACAACCACACGACCTTCGGCTACGGCTTCGGTCGGCCGACCAAGACCGCGCACGACGTCCTGCGGGAGAAGACCGGCGTGTGCCGCGATTTCGCACATCTTGCGGTGTCGCTGTGCCGGGCCATGAACATCCCGGCCCGCTATGCCAGCGGCTATCTCGGCGATATCGGGGTGCCGCCGTCGGGACCTGATGATTTCTGCGCCTGGTTCGAAGTCTATCTGAGCGGCGCCTGGCACACCCTCGACGCCCGCCACAACTGCCCTCGGATCGGCCGCATCCTGATGGTGCGCGGACGGGATGCGGCCGATGTCGCCATGATCACCTCGTTCGGGACCTACGAGCTCACCTGGTTCCGGGTGTGGACCCAGCAATTGCCGGACGGCACCAGTGACGCGGAAATCGGGGGACTCCTGACGACGCTGCCGTATTCCGATGCATTGACCCTCGGATCGTCGGCACGGCTCTACTGATCGGGGTCCGTCACCGTCAGGACGGCTGCATCAGCGCGCGCACATGGGCGGCGGCTGAGGCGGCGAGGCCCTGCAGGTCGTAGCCGCCCTCGAGACAGGAGACCAGCCGCCCGCCGCAGACCCGGTCGGCCAGGGCCATGAGCTCGCGGGTCGCCCAATGGAAGTCGTCCTCATCGAAATTGAGGGAGGCGAGCGGATCGCGGTAGTGGGCGTCGAACCCGGCCGAGACGATCAAAAGGTCCGGCGCGAAAGCCTCCAGAGCCGGAAGAATCCGTCCGGTCATCGCCTCCCTGAAGGCCACCCCATCCGATTGCGGGGCGAGCGGAGCGTTCACGATATTGTTGGCAACGCCGGTCTCGCCGACCGCACCGGTGCCGGGATAGAGCGGCATCTGATGGGTCGAGGTGTAGAGCAGGCTCGGCTCGTCCCAGAAGGCGGCCTGGGTGCCGTTGCCATGGTGCACGTCGAAATCCATGACCGCGACCCGCTCCAGGCCGTGGACGGCTTGGGCATGGCGCGCGGCCACCGCGACGTTGTTGAACAGGCAGAAGCCCATGGCGGTGGTGGGCTCGGCATGATGGCCCGGCGGCCGGGTGGCGCAGAAGGCGTTTGCGGCCGATCCTCCGACCACCGCATCCACCGCCGCGCAGGCGGCTCCGCTGGCCCGCAATGCCGCCTCGCCGGACCCCGGAGAGACGATCGTGTCGCCGTCCAGGCCGCGCGTTCCGCTGGATGGGATCGCGTCCAGAATGTCCTCGACATAGGATTCCGGGTGAATGCGGGCGATCTGCCCGACGGACGCCTCCGGCGCCTCCCGGCGCTCCAGAGACGAGAACTCCTCCGCCTCGAGGGCCTTCAGGACCGCACGCAGCCGGTCCGGGCGTTCGGGGTGCATCGGGCCGGTGTCGTGGTTCAGCCCGGCATGATGGGTAAAGAGGATCGTTGTCATGGCGGCCACGCTAACACGCGGCAGTCGGATCGTCAGCGTCCGGCTTGACGCAGCGGCCAGGGTCCGCAAGCTTGCGCCATCGCGTCCGCAGCAGTCGGACGAAACGGGAGAAAAGATCATGCGCAAGACAGTTTTCGCGGCCCTGGCGGCGGCATCGCTCGTTCTGGCGGCGGGCACGGCCTCCGCCGAGACCCGCATCACGTACAAGTCGGCCAAGTCGACCTCGTCCTACTACGCCATGGCCGTTCAGTTGGCCGAGGGCGTGAAGGCGGCGACCGACGGCGGGGTGATCCTGACGGTGGAGGAGAGCCAGGGCTCGGTCCAGAACGTCAAGGAGGCCAGCCGCCGCACGGGCAACTACGTGTTCACCTCGCCGCCGTCGCTCATAAGGCTGGCGATGGGCGGCAAGAAGATGTTCGAGGGGGAGACCGGATACGACAAGATCCGCGGGCTGTTTCCGATCCCGCAGCTGACCATGCACTGGGTGGTGCGTGCGGACGCCGGCGTCAATGATTTCGCCGATCTGGCGGGCAAGACCTTCATTCCGGGCGGCAAGGGCAGTTTCGGTGAGCGCAAGACGCGCTCCACCTTCGAAGCCCTGGGCCTCGCGGACAAGGTCGATCTGGTCGACGTGGAGCTGAACGCGGCGGTGCCGGCGATCAAGAACAACCAGGTGGTCGGGTTCGCCACGGCCGGCTCGTTTCCCGCGCCGAACGTGATCGAGGCGGCGGCGTCGGTTCCCATCAAACTTTTGGGTCTGAACCCCGAGCAGCTGAAGACTGTGGGCGGCGACATGCTCGTCATCCCCGCAGGCACCTATCCGGGCGTCGACACGGACACCACCACGGTCTCGCTGCCGGTGATCGCCTACACCACGACCGACATGACCGACGATGCGGCCTACGAGCTGACCAAGGCCTATTGGGAGCGCAAGGCCGCCATGGCGGAGTCGAACCCCTGGTGGGGCGGCGTCACCACCGAGATGCTCGCCAGCCTCGGGGCCCAGGTGCATCCGGGCGCGGCGAAGTATTACGCCGAGGCCGGGGTCGAGGTTCCGGAAGCTTTTCGATAAGCACATCTCCGGACACTGACAGGCGGGGCGCTCCGGAGACGGGGCGCCCTTTTTGCGTCTGGTGCCTGTCGCCATTTGCCAGACGGCATGAAACGCACCATCTAACGCGTATGACGTACGAAGGTTCGAACACTAGGGCTTCTCGAAAAGGATCGACGCGATGCTTCCTCTGACCCGACGCTCTGTGCTTGCGGGACTTGCCGGAACCGGCGTGATGGCGACTGCCCCGGCATTTGCTGGCGTTGAGCTGGCGACGGCGTATCAGCCGCCCATTCTCAAGTTCCAGGTTCAGCGGGACGGCAGCCCCATTGGACTCGTGGCGGAGCGCTTTCAGGCGCGGGGCAATCGCCTGCAGGTCGACGTCTACATCGAGCTTGTGGTCAAGCTCGCCTTCATTCCCGTCTACCGGTACGAGCACCGGAGCCGCGAAGTCTGGGATGGGGGTCGCCTTGTTCGGCTCGACACGGTGACCAATGACGACGGTGAGGCACAGGCCGTCCAAGCGCGCGCGCTGGGAGACGGTCTGGCCGTTTCGGGCCCCTCCGGCGACCTGACGGCACCCGGAGACATCCTCCCGTCCAGCTATTGGCATCCACAGTTCATGCAGCAGAGCCGCATGCTGGACAGCCAGAAGGGGCGGATCCTCGAGTTCACGATCGCCAACAAGGGGATCGAGCGGATCGGGGTTCAGGACAATCGGACCATCGAGGCCAATCGTTACGCCATGCGCGGCGATATCGATCTGGATTTCTGGTACGATTCCAAGGAGCGCTGGCGGAAGATGAGCTTCACCATCAAAGGCGGCTTCATGGAGTATTTCGAGATGGCCGGCGCGCCGTCCGACCAGGACCTGTTCGGCAGCCCGCTCTCGACCGGCGCCCGCGTCGCTTCCCTCTGACACATCCGGTGGGCTGTCTTCGCTTCGTTTTTGGGGATCAGCTGTCGGCCGGCCTGTCGGCGCTGCGGGACATCGATCGGGATGCCGATGTCGTGCTGATGGCGGAGGTCTCGGAAGAGACCACCTATGTCCCGCATCACCCGAAGAAGATCGCCTTCATCCTGTCCGCCATGCGCCATTTCGCGCAGGCGCTCGAACGGGATGGGGTGACGGTCGACTACGTCAAACTGGACGATCCGGACACTGCAGGCAGCTTCACCGGGGAACTTGTCCGCGCCGTCGAACGCCATTGTCCGGAACGCGTCGTGGTGACCGAACCGGGCGAGTATCGGGTCGAACGGGCGATCTCGGGATGGGAGGCGGAACTGGGTTGCCCGGTGGAGGTCCGAGCCGACGACCGGTTTCTCTGCAGCCGCGAGGACTTCGCGTCCTGGGCCGATGGCCGCAAGCAGCTGGTCATGGAGTTCTTCTATCGCGAAATGCGCAAGCGCACCGGGATCCTGATGGACGGCGGAGAGCCGGTGGGCGGGCAATGGAACTTCGACAAGGAGAACCGCAAGAAAGCGCCGAAAGGCCTTGAGGTGCCGCCCGCTCCGGGCTGCGCGCCGGACCGGATCACCACGGAGGTTCTGGAGCTGGTCTCGGAGCGGTTCTCCGGCCATTTCGGCGATCTGGACGGGTTCGGCTTTGCGGTGACCGCCGAGGACGCGGACGCCGTGTTCGAGGCCTTCGTGACGGAGCGCCTGCCGCTGTTCGGGGATTATCAGGACGCCATGAAGGTGGGGGAGCCGTTCCTGTTCCACGCCGTCATCTCGCCCTATCTCAATGTCGGACTTCTGGATCCCCGCCGGGTTATCGAACGGGTGGAGCGGGCCGGACGGGAGGGATCGGCGCCGCTGAACGCGGTGGAGGGCTTCATCCGGCAGATTCTGGGCTGGCGCGAGTACGTGCGCGGAATCTACTGGCTGAAAATGCCGGATTATGCGGCGACCAACGCCTTGAAGGCGGAGCGTCCGCTCCCAGGTTTCTTCTGGACGGGTGAGACGGAGATGCGCTGTCTGGCCGAGGCGATCGGTCAGACCAAGCGCGAGGCCTACGCGCACCATATCCAGCGGCTGATGGTCACCGGTCTGTTCGCCCTGCTGATCGGGGCCGATCCGGAGGAGGTGAACGCCTGGTATCTGGCGGTCTACGCCGACGCCTTCGAATGGGTGGAACTGCCGAATACCCACGGGATGATCCTGTACGCGGACGGTGGGCTGCTCGGCTCGAAACCCTATGCGGCGTCCGGCAAATATATCGACCGGATGTCCGACTACTGCGGCGGGTGCCGCTACGACGTGAAGCAGCAGACCGGTCCGGACGCGTGCCCGTTCAATGCGCTGTACTGGCATTTTCTGATGCGCCACGAGGACAGGCTGCGCGGCAACCGGCGGATGGCGCTGATCTACAAGAGTCTGGACCGGTTCGAGGACGCCAAGCGCGCGGCCTTGAAGGCGCAGGCCGATGACTTTCTCGAAACCCTCGAATGAGGATGTGATGGCGAAAATCGTTTGGATCGTTGGGGCCAGTTCCGGCATCGGCCGCGCCCTGGCCCTGGAGATGGCGCGGGACGGCTGGACCGTGGCGGCGTCGGCGCGGCGAGGGGAGCAGCTCGACGAACTGGCCGCCGAAGGCCCGGACGGCGCGATCAAATCCTACCCCGTGGATGCGACCGACGAATCGGCCTGTGCCGAGACGGCGGCTGCGATCGAGGAGCAGGTGGGGCCGATCGCCTGCGCGGTCTTCGCGGCCGGAACGCACATCCCGCAGCCCCTGGACGACTTCAAGGTCGAGGATTTCCGCAAGCTTCTGGACATCAACGTCGGCGGTGTTGTGAACGGGATCGCGGCGGTTCTACCGGGCTTCAAGGAACGGAAGGCCGGTCATCTGGTGGTCGTGTCCAGCGTCGCGGGCTATCGCGGGCTGCCCCAGGCGTCGGGCTACGGCGCGACCAAGGCGGCGCTGATCAATCTGACGGAATCCCTGAAGTTCGATCTGGATCATATCGGGGTGAAGACCCAGGTGGTCTGCCCCGGGTTCGTACGGACCCCGCTGACCGATAAGAACCCGTTTCCGATGCCCTTCCTGATGGAGGTCGAGGATGCGGCGCAGGCCATGTATCGCGGGATGAAAAGCAGCGCCTTCGAGGTGACCTTCCCGAAACGCTTCGCCTACATCCTCAAGGCCCTGGGGTTGTTGCCGGACTGGCTCTATTTCAAGCTCGTGCACAAGGGCACCGGCTTGTGACCGATGCCGAACCCGCCGCCGGACTGGACGCCTATATCGCAGCGTTCGAAGGTCTTGCGCCGGACAGATTGGACACTCTCAGGGAGGTCTGCTCGGAGGATGTCCGGTTCGTCGACCCGTTCAACGATGTCGAGGGCATCGCAGCGTTCATCTCCGTGTTCCGGCATATGTACCAGACACTCGACGATGCGGTGTTCGAGGTGACGGACCGCGCGACCGGGAGCGATGCGAGTTATATCCGCTGGACCCTGAGCGCGCGCCGCAAGGGCGGTTCCGAGCGTTTCACGATCACCGGAATGAGCGAAATCCATTTCGACGGATCGGGCCGCGCGACTTTACATGTGGACCACTGGGACCCGGCGGCGCAGCTTTACGACCGTCTCCCGGTCCTGGGATGGGTCCTGCGCCGGTTACGCCGCTTCCTGGCTGCGCCCCAGATGTGACTGTCGGGCATGATCATCGGCAGATGATTCGCCGTCCTCCGCCGCGGGAGCCTTCACGGCCTGGCTGGAGACCCGCTGGAAGAAGATTGTGGCGCGTCCGAGCTGGATGCCGAACTTGGTCACGTCCGCCTTGTTGATCAGGACGTCCTTGCTCTGCAGGTAGAACCAGTCGTCGAACCGGACCTTCAGTTCGCCGTCCTTCATCTTCAGCATGAAATCGTAGTTCCAGTTCAGGGCCTTGCCCACCGCACGACCCTGCGCTTTTCCGATGATGTCGTCGGCTTCGCCGACATAGGTGTTCTCCGCTGTCTTGGTGATCCTCCAGATGCGCTGGTCGGTCTCGCCGTCGGAATACAGGAAGTCCTCGACCAAAGTCAGCGTCTCGCCGTCCCAAGTCCCTTCGATATCGACGGTGAATTCCCGCCGCAGATTACCGAAGCGGTCTTCGAATATTCCCCATGCCTTGGTCTTGCCGAGGAAATACTCCTCAAGCTTCAGCTCGGGCGTCGTGCCCTCGAAATCTTCTATGTCCATGGAACCACAAGCTCCCAGCATCGACAGGATTACAAATACGTACGAAAAACGGCGCATCATGGATCACATCCGAGTTGGTTGGTCGGTCTCAATACGCGCGATCCGGTCCCGTAGATCTCTCTGCACGCTCTCATCCAGCGGAAATTTCCACATCAGCCCGATGGCGCCGAGTTTGAACAGGATCGGGGCGCCTCCGTACAGCAGGGCCAGACTGAGGAGGGCCCAGGGCGTGTTGCCGCCCCCTGTGTCGAAACCCGCGAGATCCAGGGCCGGAAAGGCCACACCGACCGCCAGGGCCAGCGCCAGTTTGGTCGCCATGCCCCAGAACGCGAAGTACAGCCCGGTGCGCCGCTCGCCCCCCTCCGCCGTGTCCACATCCACCACATCCGCCTGGATCGAGGCGGGCAGGGTCAGGTCCGCCCCCAGACACAGTCCGGTCAGAACGCAGATCCCCAGGAACAGTATGGCGTCCCCAGCCCCCAGAAAGGGAACCGTCGCGAAGAACACGCAGTTCAGGATCATCGCGATGCACCAGGTGCGATGCTTGCCCCAGTGCCGCGACAGCCACAGCCACAGCGGGACCGACAGGATGCCGCAGAAGAAATACACCAGCAGCAGCAATCCCTGCTGCGCCTTCGCCTCCAGAACGTGCTGGACGAACAGCAGAAACAAGGTGGCTGGCAAGCCGTTCGCGACTCCGTTGAGCAGATAGGCGATGATCAGGCGGCGGAACGGCAGGTTGGCCTTCAGGAGCTTCAGACCGTCCCGCCAGGGTGTCGGCTTCTGGTCGGAGACCCGGCGGTCGGGCACCCAGAGCAGCGCCGCCCCGACGCTGACCGGCAGGGCGATCATCAGGGCGATCGCGAGAACCGAGAGCACGTCGCCTTCGGGCGCTTCGCCGGCACCGCCGCCGAGAATCGCCGGCATGGCGGCGGCGATCACGGTGCCGAGCACGACGCAGACTTCCCGTGCCGCCGAGATCCGCGAGCGTTCGTGGTAGTCGTTGGAGATCTCGGCGCCCCATGCGCCATGCGGTAGAGCGATCATCGTCCAAGCCAGATAGACCGCGAAACTCCAGCCCGCCAGATACCAGATGTCGACCGCCACGGGGGGTCGGAACAGCATCCAAATCGACAGCATCAGGAGGGGCAGGCCCAGAAGAATCCAGGGTTTCCGCCGCCCGAACCTGGACTTGGTTCGATCCGACAGGGCGCCGACCACCGGGTCGGTGGCCACATCCCAGAGCCGGCTGACCAGCAGGGCCGCACCGACCGCCGTCAGGCCGACCCCCAGCTCGGACGAATAGAAGGTCGGCAGAAAGATGAACAGGGGAAGGCCGGCGGCCGCCAGGGGGACCCCCGGAATCCCGAAGGCGATCAGGCGTCCGAGCGGGAGACCGTTAGATGTCTGGGCCACGATGTTTATGGCCGTTGCAGAACGACTTGGCGTACGTCGATATTCCCGATCCGGAAGCCGCCTTCGCAATAGGCGAGGTAATAGCTCCACATCCGCTTGAACCGGTCATCGAAGCCGAGCGCCGCGATTTCCGGCCAGGCTTCGGAGAACCGGTCCCGCCATTCCGCCAGGGTTCTGGCGTAGTCCTGCCCGTAGCCCTCATCGGCCGCCAGCTTGATCCCGGCCCGTGTCGAGAGGTCCCGCAAATGTGTGCGGGTCGGCAGCATTCCGCCGGGGAAGATGTATTTCTGGATGAAGTCCGGATGATCCCGATAATCCTCGAAGCTGTCTTCCATGATCGTGATGATCTGCAACCCGGCCTTGCCACCCGCGCGCAGCCGCTCCCGGATCGTATCGAAGAAGGTCGTCCAATAGCGCTGACCGACCGCCTCGAACATCTCGATCGAGGCGATCGCGTCGAATGTGCCGCGCACGTCTCGATAGTCCTGAAGCCGGATTTCGACCTTGTCGCTCACGCCCTCGCGCCGCATGCGGTCGATGGCATAGGCGTGTTGTTCCGAGGAAAGGGTGACGCCGAGAACCTCCACGTCATGGGTCTTGGCCGCATAGGCGGCGAACCCGCCCCATCCGCACCCGATCTCCAGCACCCTCTGTCCCGGCTTCAGGTCGAGGCCGTCCGCGATCCGGCGGTACTTCTCGATCTGGGCCGCCTCCAGATCCTGCTGGGTGCCGCTGAACACCGCCGAGGAATAGGTCATGCTCGGGTCCAGCCAGCGCTCGTAGAAGGCATTTCCGAGATCGTAATGGGCCGCGATGTTCCGGCGGCTGCCGCGCTTGGTGTTCGCATTCAGCCAATGCAGGATCCGCCGCGCCATCTTGGTGAATGGCTCGGCCATCTTGTGGTGCTCGAAGGCGTGTTTGTTCAACACGAACAGCTCCACCAGCTTGGACATGTCCGGGCTGTCGGTGATGCCGTCCATATAGGCTTCGGCAAACCCGGTATCGCCGCCCATCACGAACTGCTTGAAGGCGGACATGTCGTGGACCTGGACGATGGCGTCCGGCCCCGGCTCGGTGCCCTCGAAGATCGCCGGCCGTCCGTCGGGCAGGACCACGGTGAGTTTGCCGTGCTGCAGGCGCTTGAAGACAGAGAATACCAGCCGAGCCCACCGGTCCACCCCATCGGGAATCTGGGTGGTCGCGGTCTCGCGCGTCATCGAAATCGCCATGGAACCGTCTTTCATTGGATTTAGATCGGGCCTTTGTTCGGCTTCAATACCGTCACCGCAGAGCCGATATCCCGTCCGGCCGAAATCGGCTGGGCGGGTGGCTCCGGGCGCTTGTGGAATGTCGCACCTTTCATCAGAAGTCGCATCGCTTCCATGTGGATCGCCGCGATCACCTTGGCCGTGTTCAGCGGATGACTGACCAGGGTGGCGAGCAGCCCGCGGTCGGACAGCGGCCGACGCTCGGCGACATGGGTCGCGATCATCCGATCGCCCCCGTCCGGACCGACCAGCTTGATCAGCACGCGCAGACGCTCCTCCGGATCGGCAAGAGGCTCTCCCAGCCGAAAGCGATATTCCCCTTCGATCGGCAGGAACGGCGAGACGTGAAAGCACTTGTCGGCGGCCTGAATCAGGGGCGTGCCCGACTGGTGGCCGTCCGGTGCCGGGATGATGTAGCCGTGCTGGTCGCCGAACGTGTTCTTCACCTCGTACAGCACCCCCGCCAGGGTCCCGTCGGCCCGGTAGCCCCAATAGATCGTCAGCGGGTTGAAGGCGTAACCAAGCGTGCGCGGAAAGCACAGGGTCAGCACCCGCCCCCCGTCGATCGGCCGTCCGGCTTCCGCGAACCCGCGCTCGACCCACGGTTTGACCGGGGAGCCGTCGCGCGCGCCGTGATCACGCTCGTGGAAGGAAAACAGATTGCGGCGATTGACCGAGAACAGCCGCAACCGCTGCTGGATTTCATCCAGCTCATCCAGGTCCAGGAGCAGCGAGGCGATCCGATAGCGGAACTGGTGGCGCTTCGGCTTGAAGCGGACGTGCATCACGCTGCCGAGATATAGGCCGGATCGCAGGTCTGCGCTCTGGGTGTCGGATCTGGACATCGGATCAGTCTGCCGCGTCGGCGAGGGCCGGGTCCGCCGCGGGACCCGCCGCGCCGGAATGCGCCGCCGGAACGTCGCTGGGCCAGGGCACTTCCGCGCCGAGCGCGCGGGCGACCGCGATCCCCGACCGCAGGCCATCCTCGTGGAACCCCCAACCGCAATAGCTCCCGCAATACCAGACGCCGCCGCGACCCTGAATGTCCGGCAGGGCCCGCTGCGCCGCGATCGCGGCGGTGTCGAACACCGGATGGGCATAGCTGAAGCGCCGGTACACAAGGTCCTCGCGGGGCTGGTGCAGCGGATTCAGACTCACGAACAGCTGCACGGCCTCGTCCAAATTCTGAAGCTTGTTCATCCAATAGCTCACGGCGACCTTCCGATCGGGTCCCTGCGCGCCTTCCGCCAGGTAGTTCCAGGCCGACCAGACGGCCTTGCGCTTGGGCATCAGCGCCGCATCGCCGTGCAGGATAGCCTCATTGTCCTGGTAGCTGAAACTGCCGAGGATCCGATCTTCCTGGTCCGTCTTGTCGGACAGGATTCCGTGCGCCTGATCGCCGTGACAGGCCAGGACAACCGCGTCGAACCGTTCCGGCGCGCCCGACCGGGTCGTCAGCAGGACGCCCTCCGCGCTGCGCCGGATCGAGACCACCGGCGCCGAGAGCCTGATCCGGCCTTCAAGCGCTCCGGCCAGTTTCGCCACGTAGCGCTGGGAGCCGCCGGTGACCGTGCGCCAGATCGGCCGGGTTCCGAAGTCCAGCAGGCCGTGATTGTCGAAGAACCGAATGAACGACCGGGCGGGGAACGCGGTCATGGTCCCGACCGGGCAGGACCAGATCGCGGCGCCCATGGGCAGCAGGTGATCGTGAATGAACCCGTCGCTGTAGCGCTCCGCCGCCAGCCACGCGCCGAGGGTCGGCTGATGGGTCTCCGGCTGTGCCAGCAGCCGGCGGGCGGAGCCGAAGAACCGCACCAGATCCTTCAGCATGGCCCAATAGCGCGGGCTCAGCAGATTGGACGGCTGGGCCAGGATGCCCTTGGTCGAGCCGGAATACTCGAGCCGTCCCTTCTCGATAGAGACGGCGAACCCCATGTCGCTCGGCTCGATCGCCACGTCCAGATGCCGGAACATGCCGAGAAGGTTCGGATAGGTCCGGTCGTTCAGCACGATGAACCCGGTGTCGACCGGGATGTGGTGACCGGCAACCTCCAGATTGACGGTGTTGCTGTGGCCCCCGAGCCGATCCTCGGACTCGAAGAGGGTCACGTCATGCCGCCCGTTCAGCACATATGCGCTGGACAGTCCGGAGATGCCGGAGCCGACAACCGCAATTTTCAGAGTCATGTCCAAGTTCCCAACACGGTCACGTCAACGTTTTCTGGACCCGCGACCTAGATAGGCCGTGCGGGGGTGGTGCCAATGGCTCATGGCATGTCCTCACGCTGCCTTGAGCGCTTTATAGGCGGCCAGGGCCCGGTCGCGCGCCCACCCATGGTCCACGATCCGCTCCGGGTAGGTCTGGCCGAGGGTGATGCCCGCGGACCGAAGCTCCAGCGGACTGGCCTCCCACGGTGTGTGCAGCACCTTATCGGGCAGACCGGCCAGTTCCGGAACCCATTGTCTGACGTATGTTCCGTCCGGATCGAATTTCCCGCCCTGCAGCACCGGATTGAAGATCCGGAAATAGGGGGAGGCGTCCGCACCGCAGCCCGCGACCCACTGCCAGCTCGCCGCATTCGAGGCCAGGTCGGCATCCACCAGGGTATCCCAGAACCAGGCTTCCCCCTCCGACCAGTGGATCATCAGGTCCTTGATCAGAAAGGATGCGGCGATCATCCGGACCCGGTTGTGCATCCATCCCGTCGTCCACAGCTCCCGCATGCCAGCATCGACGATGGGATAGCCGGTCATGCCGGTCTGCCAGGCCTTCAGCGCCGCGGGGTCCTCGATCCAGGGAAACGCCGCGAACTCTGTCTTGAGGGGGTCCGTGGGCAGGTGCGGGAAATGATAGAGCAGGTTGTAGGAGAACTCGCGCCAGACCACCTCCGAGAGGAAGGTCATCACCCCGTCCGCCATGGGTTCGCCGGTCTCGGACAGGCTCTTGGCGATCGCGGCATGCCAGATCTGGCGGGGTGAGATCTCGCCGAAATGCAGATGCGGCGACAGGCGGGAGGTGCCGGGCTTCCCGGGGGCGTTCCGCTGGTCCTTGTAGGCGAAGACGTCATCGTCCAGAAAATCGGCCAGCCGTTCGGCGGCGCCCTCGGCACCCGGCGTCCAGCTCTCGGGGAATGCCGCGGCCCAGTTCGGTCGGGTGGGCCGCAGGTTCCAGCGTTCCAGGTCGTCGGAGGCCGGCGGGCTGCTGAGCGTGGACAGCGGCTGCGGTATCGGCAGAGGATCCGAAATTCCGCCCGTCGCGCGCACGGCCTTCCAATAGGGGGTGAAGACCTTATACGGCCCACCCTGGTTGGTCTTGATCTCCCAGGGCTCGTTCAAGAGCGCGCCGTTGCAGCTCTCGACCGTAAGATCGCGATCCTTGAGATGCTCCTTGATGCGGCCGTCCCGGGCGATCGCCCAGGGCTCGTATCGCCGGTTCCAGAAAACCGCGTCGGCACCTGTCTCGGAGATCACCTGGTCGAGGATGTCCTGGGCCGGGCCCCTGCGCAGAATCAGGCCGCCGTGGCGGGCCCGGAGATCGGCGTCCAGCGCGGCGAGCGACTGATGCAGCCACCAGCGCGAGGCCCCCCCGAATGCCCAGCCCTCGGCGTCATCGTCGTCGAGGATGAACAGCGGGATGATCGCGCGTCCGCGCTGGGCGGCGGCGGTCAGGGCCGGGTTGTCGGACAGTCGGAGGTCGAGGCGGAACCAAACGATCGACGGCGCGTCGGACACAGGCACTCCAAATCTTCTACGGGCGGACAGGTGCCTCTGTTACGCGGGCGCACCGGGATTGGATCAAACCGCGGGTGCGGTAGACAACTTGGTCGCTGGAACCCTCCAGATGCGGTCCGAGGCCATCAGGAAAACGTCGAACGTCTCGGCGAACAGCCGACGCAGATCGGGGCGGGTGACATCCAGGCCGCCGGTAAAGGTTCCGAAAGCGGGCAGGACCAGGCGCCGTCCGTCCGTCACGAAACAGCGGCCGCCGACGCTGCGTCCCTTCAGCCGCAGTCGGGCGCTGGGGTGATAGTGTCCGGAGACTTCGCCGTCGGGCGCGTCGGGCCGGGCTTCGTGCCGGAAGGTCAGCGGGCCGTCCACCAGTTCCGCCTGCGCCACGCCGCCCCAGTCGAGCGGAGGCGCCGGATCGTGATTTCCGGTGATCCAATGCCAGTCCACGCCGGTCGTCAAAGCCCGGATCCGAGCCGAATCGGAGGCTCCCAGTCGCTCCGCCGCGGCGGTATCGTGAAAACTGTCACCGAGCGCGATGATCCGGTCCGGTCGGACCCGCGCGACCACCCGCTCCAACCGGTCGAGCGTGGCCGAGGTATCGAACGGCGGCAGCATCACGCCGCGGCGCGCGAACCCCGAGCCTTTCTCGAAGTGCAGATCCGCCACCACCAGTGTCGCACGACCGGGCCAGACCAGGACGCCGCTCGGGTCCGGCAGCAGTTCTGCGCCGTTCAGGAAAAGGGAAGGGGGCTGGCTCATCCGTCGACCTTACGGCGGCGGCCGCCCCGGTCAAGCCTGTCGACCGCCTTTACCGAAACCGCCGGTTCAAATGCGACGCTCGAACGTCGAAGGACACGGTGACGGTCAAATGTCCGCTGGATAACTCGTGCAGACGGGCGCACCCCGTCCTCAAACCTGCAAGCGCCCCTGCATGTCGCCGCCGGTGGCCTCCTCGATCAGGTCGCTGGCGAAATCGTCCATCAGGCTTTCGATTGCGCCCTGGGCCGAGACCTGTTCCTTGCCGACCTCGAGCAGGACCGGCACGGCCAGCGGGGAGACCCGGTCGAGCACCCGGTGGTCGATCTTCCCCTGGACCCGCACCAGAAGGGCGCCGAGGCGGTGGATGTCGGTCAGGCCGCGGGCGGCGTCCTCACGGGTGGCGCGGACCAGGATGTGGTCGGGCTGGTGCTTGCGGAGCACGTCGTAGATCAGATCGGAGTTGAAGGTGACCTGCCGGCCGGTCTTCTCATGGCCTGGCAGCTTTCGTTCGATCAGCCCGGCGATCACGGCCACGTTCCGGAAGGTCCGCTTCAGCAGGCTCGACTCCGCCATCCATTCCTCGAGATCGTCGCCCAGCATGTCCTGATCGAACAGCGCCGCCACGTCGGTGACCGGCTTCACCGACCAGACCGCGATCACGTAATCGGTGGCGACGAAGCCGAGCGGGCCGTATCCCAGCCGCTCCATCCGCTTGGTCAGCAGCATGCCGAGGGTCTGGTGGGCGTTGCGGCCCTCGAAGGTATAGGCGACCAGGTATTCCCGGTCCCGCCGCGGAAAGGTCTCGACCAGCAGATTGTCGGCGCGCGGCAGGACCGAGCGCCAGCGCTGCATCTCAAGCCACTCCTCGACCGGCCCCGGCAGGGTCGGCCACATGCCGTCGTCCTGCAGCATGCCGCGCACCCGGTCCGCCAGTTGCGTGGTCAGGGGCAGCTTGCCGCCCATATAGGCGGGGACCGCCGGCTCCTTGCTGGTCCCGGGGCCGAGGGTGACCTCGACGAACTGCTCCCGCAGGCCCTGATAGGCCAGAAGACGGCCCGCGAACAGGAACGTGTCTCCCGGGCGGAGCCACTGGACGAAGTACTCCTCGATCTCGCCCAGGACCCGGCCGCGTCCCAGCCGGACCTTCAGGGTGGTGGCCTCGACGATGGTGCCGACATTCATCCGGTAGGATTGGGCCACCCGCCTGTTGACCAGCTGATAGACCCCGTTCTCGTCCAGCCGGATGCGCTGGAACCGCTCGTAGGCTTTCAGCGCGTAGCCGCCGGAGCGCACGAAATCGACCACGTCGTCGAAGGTGGCGCGATCGACATCGGCATAGGGGGCGGCGGAGGTGATCTCGGCATAGAGCTGATCCGGGTTGAAGCCGCCGGCCACCGCACTGCCCAGCACGTGCTGGGCCAGCACGTCGAGCCCGCCGGGGCGCGGCGCGTCCCCGTCCAGCTCCAGGGCGTTGACCGCATCCATCGCGGCCTTGCATTCCAGCACCTCGAACCGGTTGGCGGGCACCAGCAGCGCCCGGCTGGGCGCGTCGAGCCGGTGATTGGCCCGGCCGATCCGCTGCAGCAGGCGGGAGGCGCCTTTCGGCGCGCCGACCTGGATCACCAGATCCACCGCCGCCCAGTCGATCCCCAGATCAAGCGAGGAGGTCGCCACAACCGCCCGCAGCCCGCCGCGCGCCATCATGTTCTCGACCTTGCGGCGCTGTTCCGCCGCCAGGCTGCCGTGGTGCAGGGCGATCGGCAGGTTGTCGTCATTCGCCTTCCACAGGGCCTGGAAGATCAGCTCGGCCTGGGCGCGGGTGTTCACGAAGACCAGCGTGGTTTTCGCTGTCTTGAGGGCGCCGTAGATTCGGTCGATGGCGTAGAGGCCCATATGGCCGGACCAGGGCAGGGTGCCGTCCGGCAGCAGGATCTTGACCTCCGCGCGGGCCGCCTCGCCGCCGCGCACCAGTGCAACGTCCTCGGAGCCGGATGTCCCGGAACGTGACAGATACGCCTCAAGCGCCTTCGGATGGGCCACGGTGGCGGACAGACCGACCCGGCGCGCCTCCGGAGCCAGCCGGGACAGCCGCGCCAGGCCCAGCGCCAGCAGCTCGCCCCGCTTGGTCCCGGCCAGCGCGTGCAGCTCGTCGATCACCACGCAGCGCAGCGACCGGAACACCCGTGCCGCATCCGCATAGGACAGCAGCAGCGCCAGACTCTCCGGGGTGGTCATCAGGATGTTGGGGGGCGTGTGCCGCTGGCGGGTGCGCTTGTGGGCGGGCGTGTCGCCGGTCCGGGTCTCGGCGGTGACCGGCAGCGCCAGCTCCTCGATCGGCGTGGTCAGGTTCCGGTGAATGTCGACCGCCAGCGCTTTGAGTGGCGAAATGTAGAGCGTGTGCAGCCCGTCGCGCGGCGCCTCCGCCAGCTCGACCAGGCTCGGCAGGAAACCGGCCAGGGTCTTGCCGCCGCCGGTGGGCGCGATCAGCAGCGCCGACTGTCCGGCCCGCGCCGCCGCCAGCATCTCCATCTGATGGCGATGCGGCGCCCAGTCCTTCTGCGCGAACCAGTCGGCGAAGATCGGGGGCAGGGTGGGGGTGAGGGCTCGGTCGGTCATACCGGAGATATAGCGCGATCCGGCCCGGGTGATCAGGTGACTTCGAACCCGTCGAGCTTGCCCGTGTAGAACGCCACGTGCCCCTTGATCGGCAGGGCCTCGTCATAGGGCGTGTCATAGGACCAGGCGGCGTCCCGCGCGGACGCCTCTCCGGCCGAGAGCGTCCAGTAGCTGGCCTCCCCCTTGTAGGGGCAGTAGGTCTTCTTCGAGGTCGGGATGAGCTGGTCGACCCGGCAGTCGGTCATCGGAATGTAGTAGACCGGCTCGTGATTGCTCTCCTCGCAGAGCAGCGCGCTGTCGCTCTCCGCCACCACCACGCCAGCCAGGGTCGCCGTGATGTGCTTGCCGGCGGGCGAAAAGACGACCTCGTGCTCGGGCTTGCGCTGGAAACCGGGGGCGGGGTTGGACATGGAGATCTCCTCAAAACACTGTCATCAAGATTGGTCGGTGATGCGGCTGGCGCAAGGGTCCGGTGGTCAGGTGCCCGATTGCGCGGCGGCGACTCCCACGTCACCATCTGGAGAAAACGATAGGGAGGGGCTTTACCATGAGCGCGCAAATCCGAGGCATCTACCCCATGCTCTACGCTCTGTTCGGCCCCGACGGTCGGCTGGACCGGGGCGCGTTTTCGGCGCAGGTCGAGGCGTCGGTGCGGGCCGGAAGCCACGGGCTGGCGGTCGGCGGGCTGGCGACCGAGTGCAACAAGCTGTCGGTGGCCGAAAAGCGGGATCTTGCGGCCTGGACCTGCGAGGGCGCGGCCGGACGGGTGCCGGTCAGCGTGACCATCTCCGACAACACGGTCGAGGGGCAGATCGAGGCGGTGCGGCATGCCGCCGATCACGGTGCGGCCTGGGTGGTGTTGCAGCCGCCGCCGGTGCGCACGGCGAGCGAGGAGGCGCTGATCACTTTCTTCGGATCGGTGGCGGAGGCCGCCCCCGTGCCGGTGGGAATCCAGAACGCGCCCACCCTGATCGGGATCGGGCTGTCGGTCCCGGGGCTGGTGGAGCTGCAGCGGCGGCACCCCAACATCACCATCGTGAAGGACGAGGGCACGCTTCTGGACCTCGCGCGTCTCTCGGAGGCGGCGGGGGGCAGCTTCACCCTGCTGGGCGGCCGCAACGGGGTCGAGATGCCGGACCAGATGATGGCCGGCTGTACCGGCATGATCCCCGGGGTCGAGACCTGCGACATCCAGAGCCGGATCTTCGAGGACCTGGAAGCCGGTCGCACCGAGGCCGGGCTGGCGGCGTTCAGGGAAATTCTGCCGCTGTTGCAGTTTCTGATGACATCGGTCGACCATTTGATGTGCTATGGCAAACGTCTGGCGGCCCGGCGCATCGGCCTCGATGAGGTGCACGATCGCGGTCCCGCCCAGGCACCGGTGCCCTTCGGCCTGAAGGTGCTCGACCGGTGGTCGCGACAACTTGGGGAGTTCGAAGGATGAGTACCTATGTCCTGGTTCACGGCGCTTGGCACGGTAGCTGGTGTTGGGTGCGGGTGGCGGAACGGCTGCGGGCGCAGGGCCACACGGTCTTCACCCCGACCCTGACCGGGTTGGCGGAACGCTCCCACCTGATGGGCCCGACGATCTCGCTGATGACCCATGTGCGCGACGTGGTCGGCACCATCAAATGGGAGGGGCTGAGCGATGTGATCCTGGTCGGCCACTCCTATGGCGGCATGGTGATCACCGAGGCGGCGGACCGGGCGGCCGACAAGCTCAAGGCGCTGGTCTATGTGGACGCGCTGATCCCGGGCGACGGTCAGTGCTCGCTGGACCTGCGCTCGGAAGAGCAGAACAGGATCTTCCACGCCAAGGCGAAGGCCGGCGGCGGCTGGCGGATCGCCCCCACCAAGGCGGCGGATTTCAACGTGAACGCGGCGGATCAGGCCTGGGTCGACGGCAACTGCACCGACATGTCGATCGCCTGCTTCACCAAACGGGTGCGGCTGACCGGCGCGCTCGATCGGGTGCCGAACCGGATGTACATCCGGGCGGGCGGGTTCGCGAGCGAGCATTTCGACAGCATGCTCGCCAAGGCCCAGGCGGACGGACGGTTCGACTGCCACACCCTGTCGGGCGGCCACGATCTGATGGTGGACCAGCCGGACGAACTGACGGATCTGCTGCTCAAGGCCGGTTGAGCCGGAAGGCGGCCGGCTTGCGGGCGGTACCGGGCAGGCCTACGGTCGGGTCTTCCAAGACGAGGAGGACACGATGCGTATCGGCGTGCCGAAGGAGATCAAGAACCACGAATACCGGGTCGGGCTGGTCCCGGCCGGGGTGCGTGAACTGGTGGCCCATGGTCATGAGGTGGTTGTCGAGACCCATGCCGGCTACGGCATCGGCCTCGACGACGACCAGTACGAGGCCGCCGGTGCGACAATCCTGAAGACCGCGGCGGAGGTGTTCGCCGCTGCGGACATGATCGTGAAGGTCAAGGAGCCGCAGGCGCGCGAGATCGCCATGCTGCGCCCGGGCCAGATCCTGTTCACCTATCTGCATCTCGCCCCCGATGCGGCCCAGACAAAGGGCCTGGTCGAGAGCGGCTGCATCGCCATCGCCTATGAGACGGTGACCGACGCCCGGGGCCGGCTGCCCCTGCTGGCGCCGATGAGCGAGGTCGCCGGACGCATGTCGATCCAGGCGGGAGCGCATTGTCTGGAAAAGACCCAGGGCGGAAACGGGGTGCTGCTGGGCGGCGTGCCGGGTGTGGCGGCGGCCGATGTGGTGATCCTGGGCGGCGGCGTGGTCGGCACCAATGCCGCGCGCATGGCGATGGGACTGGAGGCAAAAGTCACGATCCTGGATAAGTCGCTGGAGCGGCTTTACGAGCTGGACATGCAGTTCGGACCGACCCTGAACACCATCTTCTCGACCCGCGACGCGGTCGAGGAGTACGTGATGAGGGCGGACCTTGTGATCGGCGCCGTCCTGGTCCCAGGCGCGGCCGCACCGCGTCTGGTCAGTGCGGAGATGGTGAAGCGGATGAAGCGCGGCGCCGTGCTGGTGGACGTGGCGATCGACCAGGGCGGCTGCTTCGAGACCTCGCGGCCCACCACCCATGCCGAGCCGACCTATATCGTGGACGAGGTGGTGCATTATTGCGTGGCGAACATGCCGGGCGGGGTGGCGCGCACCTCGACCTTCGCGCTGAACAACGCCACCCTCCCGTTCACGTTGGCGCTGGCCGACAAAGGTGTCCGCAAAGCCCTATACGAGGATCCGAACCTGCTGGCGGGCCTGAACGTCCATACCGGACGTGTGACCTACAAGGCGGTCGCCGAAGCTCAGGGATATGAGTTTGTCCCGGCAGAGGAGACATTAGGCGTCTAAACGCCGCTTCGAGAGTTGAATGATCTGCTTGGCTTCGCCGACCACCTCATCACGGCCAATGGTCTTGATCGTGGAGGTCCCTGCGATCTCCCTGCGGAGGGCCTCGAATGCGGAGGCGAACGGATACCCGTCGAGGCCCAGGTCGTGGTCCTCTCGAGGGGTGTCTCGGTTCATCTGAAACAGCCTGTCCACGCCCAGAGCGTTCATGATGTCGCCGTAGTACGTCAGATTTTCGGCATCCATATGCTGGAACGAGAGGAAATTGCAGGCGGTATCGACCGGCACGTCGATCTCGCCCAGGCGCCACGGCGCGACGATATTGATCCGGGCGTCGGGCGCGAAACTATGGCCCGGAAGCAGGCAGAGATTGACGGCATCGCCGAAATACTCCGTCAGGTACCGGGCACTGAACAGCATGTTGAGCGGCAGATCCGTCAGGACGAACTTCGTTTTCGGAAGCAACAGCGCGCAGTCCCGGATGAAGCGTCCGTGTCCGCCGCCGATCTCGAGTAGACGGCCCGGGGTCTTGTCGATCCAGGCGGCGAGTGTCGGAGCCCGGAACGCCACTCGAATCCCATGATGTGTGAGCTGGAAAGGAAAACTCGGATTGTCGAGTTTGAGGCCAAGTCCGCCGATCGCGGCGGCTTCCTGCAGCAAGGCACTCCATTGCGGCTCCAGCTCCGGTGCCCAGCGGCGGAGGCGTTCCGTCTCGTAGATCAGCCGGGACTTGACGGCCTCTCGATAGGCCGGGTCACGGTCCCGTGGCGGCGTGAAGGGAGCGCCCATCGGCAGAACTTCATCGGCGTGCATCTGGAGATCAAAACCGAATTCCAAGCCGATCCCACCGAAACAGTGTCCGGCGAAGGACCGCAACTGAACGGGCGTCAGCTCGATCCTCGACTTCACGGTCTCGCCGCCGACCGCCCGCCAGCCGAGATGGGCATTCCGCTCGGCTTCGTCGAACAGATCGGCGCGGATCGACACGAGATCCCGGACCACGGAGTCTGTAAGCGGCCGGACCGTGGAAAAATGCGCGAGTATATCATTGCGGCTTGAGGTTTCGATCATCTCGACCCCTGTGGTGCTGCTGGACGGCGTGGTTCGTGAACGGACGCATTGGCATGCGGGGCGCGCGGGCTTATGCTCCTCAGAGTCATTTGAGTCTGTGCGCGAGCTCAAGCAACATGCCCACCTCGATAGAGACCCCGGGCTTGTCCGGAAATGTCACCATCGCGGGTTCGATGAGCTGCCGTTTCTGGGCCTCGAATTCCACTGCGAAAGGGTAGGCGTCCATCGGCTTGTCGAACGAATCCCGCCTGGCATTGCGATTCATTTGGAACAGACTTTCGACACCCAACTTTCGCATCGCATCGCCGTACCAATTCAAGCTGGTCTCATCCATATGCTGGAACGACAGGAAATTGCATGCGGTATCCACCTGCACCGAGATTTCGTTCAATCGCCAAGGTGCGATGATGTTGATCCGACTGTCGGGATCGAACTCCTGATCCGGCATGATGCAGAGGTTCACCTGATGGCCGAAATTCTCGATCAGGTACCGAGCGGACACGATCATATTGAACGGCAGGTCGGTCAGGATCAGCTTGACGTCCGGCATCAGGACCGCCGCATCCCGGATAAACCGGCCATGACCACCGCCGATTTCCATCAGCCGAGAGATTGGCCGATTGATCCAGCTGGCGAGCACCGGTGCCCGGAAGCCGACCCTGATTCCGTGATGCGTGATCGGAAACGGGACGGACTCGGACCGGAGATAGACATTCGGCCCACCTACCGAGCACGCCTCCTGAATGAGGGTCATCCAATGTGCTTCGAACTCGGGGGCAAGATCGCGTATTTGATCGAGCTTCATTTTTGCCCAAGTCTTGCATCGGGATCTGTACACTCTGAGGCGGTCATCGGTCACTTCCACAGGCTCGCCAAACGGCAACTCGAGTCCGGGGTCCAGCAGGAAGTCATAAGGTCCCTCGAAACCGATGCCTCCGAAGGTGTGCGCTGCGAATTCCCGCAGGTTGTCGGGGGTCAGAACATGCTGGGATTTGCGGATCTCGCCACCACGAGGCCGCCATCCCAAGGACATTTGGCTTTCGGCTTCCTCCGTCAGAGCGGTGTGCATCCAGCACAGGACATCAATCGTCGACTGGGAGAGGGGCCTCGCCGCGCGAAACGCATCCAGAATTTCAGTGGGCTCGGCAATTCTGTTATGCGGCATTTTTAGAGTCCTATCGCATCGCGCAATTTGGCGAACCCCATGGCGGCGACCAGGGTCGGGGTTCGGAACGGACCGCCGGGGAATGGCAGGTGGCCGATCTGCTCTATCAGCTTGAAGCGGCTATCGTCCCCATCAACCGTCTCGGCCATCAGCTTGCCCGCCAGTCCGGTCAGCGCCATGCCCTGTCCGGAAAACCCCTGGGCGTGCAGAATGTTGCCGGCGATACGCCCGAAATCCGGCAGCCGGTTCGCGGTGATTCCGATCAAGCCACCCCAGACATGATCGATGCCGACGGTCTCCAGTTCAGGAAACACTTTCGCGATGCGCCGGGTCATCCACTTCGCCAGACCCGGGGGCGTGGTCGCGGAGTAGCTCGCGCCCGCCCCGAACAGCAGCCGTCCGTCCGACGTCGTGCGGAAATAATCGAGCGCCCAGTTGCAGTCCGCCACCGCCACGTCCTGGGGAAACAGGGCGCGTATCAGGTCCCGATCGAGCGGTTGGGTCACCGCTACGAAAGAGGCGACAGGCATCAAACGGGGACGGATCGGCGGAAAGATCTTTCCAAGATACGCGTTCCCGGCCAGGACCAGCCAGTCGGCCTCCACCCGGCCGGTATCGGTGCGGACGGAGACAGTGGTTCCGCGCGAGATCTCGACGGCCGGTGAGCGCTCGAATATCCGCGCACCGAGAAATTCCGCGACACCCGCCAGCGCCCGCAGGTAGGCGAGGGGTTGGATCTGGCCGCTGTCCGGATCCAGCATGCCGCCCACATAGGCGTCCGAGCCGAGCACCCTGCCCAGGCCTGCCGCGTCGACGATCTCGCAGCCCTCATAGCCGTATTTCGCGTAAGTCTCGGCGGTTTCCTTTAGCCCGTCCATCTGGCGCGCGGAATAGGCCGCATGCAGATAACCCCAGCGCAGATCGCAGTCGATCTTGTGTCGCCGGACCCGGTCGGGAATATCGTCGACCGCTTCACGCATCATCGACCACAACGCCTGCGCGTCCTCAGCGCCGACGGCGCTTTCGACCTTGGACATGTCGGCGCTGTAGCCCTGAACGATCTGTCCGCCATTGCGCCCGGAAGCGCCGTGGCCGATCCGCTCACTCTCCAGCAGAACGCAATCAATCCCACGCTCTGCAAGATGCAGGGCGGTCGACACGCCGGTCAGCCCGCCGCCGACCACGCACACTCTGGTCCGCAGGCTGCCGGACAGAGCCGGTCTGTCATGGGCCACCGGCGCGGTCGCGTGATACCAGGTGAGGGGCGCATCCGTCATCGTTGGCGGTTCTCAAACGGTCTTCAGATACCAGCGCCACTCCAACGGGGTGACTTCGCGCTCAAAATCCCGCCGCTCCTGCTCTTTCACCGCGTGGAAGATGTGCTGAAAGTCCGTGCCGAACCAGTCCGAGATGAAGGCACTGTCGTGAAATGTGTCGAGGGCCGCCGCCCAGGTTTTCGGCACGCTCGGGGTCTCGGTCTGATAGGCGTTGCCGATGATCGGCGGAGGTGCCTCCGCTTGCGTCTCGATACCGTGCAGCATCCCGGCCAGAACGGCGGCCAGGACCAGATAAGGATTGCCGTCCGCTCCCGCGACCCGATGTTCGATCCGCGTCGATTTCGAGGAGCCGGAGGGGATGCGGAACGCGGTTGTCCGGTTGTTGTAGCCCCAGCAGGCGGACAGCGGAACATAGGCTTCCGGCCGCAAGCGCTTATAGGAATTGGCGGTCGGACCCAGGAGCGCCATGACATCGCCCATGGTGTTGGCCAGCCCACCGATCGCGTGTTTCAGCTTCGGGCTGCCCTCCGTACTGCCCTCGGCATGGCTGAAGATGTTGTTGCCGTCTCGGTCCAGAACGCTGGCATGCACGTGCAGGCCGTTGCCGGTCTCCTCGGCGAAGGGCTTGGCCATGAACGTGGCGTCGAAACCGTGGGCCCGCGCCACGCCTTTGATGGCGCGCTTCAGAAGAATCGCGTGATCGGCGGCCTGAACCGGGTCAGCCACATGGTCGAGATTGATCTCGTATTGGCCGGGTGCATATTCGGCCGACGCAGTCATCGCGGGGATCCGCTGAATCCGGCACGCCTCCGCCACATCGTCCAGCAGATCCTCGAAATCATCCAACTCATCAAGGCCGTAGACCTGCGTGGTGGCCTGCCGGGCGCCGCTGGTGGGCGAGGCGGCCGGCTGCGGCGGGTCGTCGACACCGCGACGCCGATCGATCAGATAGAACTCCAACTCCATTGCCACCACCGGCGTCAGTCCGGCATCCGCATAGCGCTTGGCGACATTCTGGAGCACGACCCGCGGATCTGAATGGAACGGTGTGCCGTCCTGCTCCGTCATGGTCAGCAGCACCTGGGCCGAAGGCCGTTTCATCCAGGGCACCGGCATCAGGGTTTCGGGGATGGCCAGACAGGGATAGTCCGCGTCACCCAACTCCCAGACCAGACCGGACGCCGCCACACTGTCTCCGGTTGCATCGGTTCCGAAGACAGATGCCGGGAAGGACGCACCGTCGACCAGGAGGCCTTCAAGCTGATTGGGCGCGATCCGCTTGCCCCGCATCACGCCGGTCAGATCCGGCAGCAAAGTATCGATACGGGCGACATCGGGATGCTCGGCGAGAAAGCTCTCGGCAAGTCGGGCGAGATCGATTGGCTGGGCGCGGGGAGTCTTGGTCATGGCCTGATCTGAAAATTAGTTGTGAGGCACCGCTCATAGCACGCGCGCTCGGTTGGGGGGAGTGGCGACGATTGCCCAACGCTGGGGCGAAGTGTATCCATGACGCACCCGCCACTTTTTCGAGTTTTCCATGACCGTCGACCTTGAAGCCTGGATCAAGGAGCACCGGATAACCGAGGTCGAATGCTTGGTCTCCGACCTGTCCGGCATTCCGCGTGGCAAGATCCTGCCGGCTGGGAAGTTCCTGCGCGCACTCAATCATCAGGGCCTGCGCCTGCCGGAGGCGATCTTCGGGCAGACGGTGACCGGCGAGTATATCGATGAGATCGATCTGAGCCCCAGGGCCGGCGATGTCTACCTGAGGCCCGACCCGGCGACGATCCGCATGGTGCCCTGGTACAAAGAGCCGACGGCCCAGGTGATCAACGATCCCTTCTATTTCGACGACACGCCGGTCGACGTGGCGGCGCGCAACGTGCTGAAGACCGTCCTGAAGCTTTATGACGACAAGGGCTGGAAGCCGGTGGTGGCGCCCGAACTGGAATTCTTTCTGGTCAAGGTCAATCCCGATCCAGACTACCCGCTGGAGCCGCCGATCGGACGGTCCGGCCGGCCCGAGACCGCCCGTCAGGCTTATGGCATTGACGCGGTCAACGAGTTCGATCCGCTGTTCGAGGACGTCTACGATTACTGCGAGGCACAGGAGATCGACGTCGATACGCTGACCCACGAATCCGGCGCCGCGCAGATGGAGATCAACTTCAACCACGGATCCCCTCTGGAGATCGCGGATCAGGCGTTCCTGTTCAAGAGGACCGTGCGCCAGGCGGCCCTGGGTCATAACGTCTACGCCACCTTCATGGCCAAGCCGATGCAGTTCGAGCCGGGCTCGTCGATGCACATTCATCAGAGCATCTACGACGCAAAGACCGGCGCGAACCTGTTCGCGTCCGAGGATGGCGGCAACTCGGAATTCTTCCTGCAGTATATCGGCGGCCTGCAGAAGTACCTTTTCGCCGCGATGCCGCTGCTCGCGCCTTATGTAAATTCCTACCGCCGTCTGGTGCCGGACAGCGACGCGCCGATCAACGCCCATTGGGGGGTCGACAACCGGACGGTCGGGTTTCGGGTGCCGATCTCGTCGCCGACCAGTCGCCGTGTCGAGAACCGGGTCGCGGGGGCCGACGCCAATCCGTATCTGGCGATTGCCGCGTCGCTCGCCTGTGGATACCTCGGCGTGGTCGAGCAGCTGGAACCCACCAAACCGATCGAAGGCAGCGGTTACAACCTGGCGGCCAACCTGCCGCGGCATCTGGAAGACGCGCTGCTGCGCCTCAACCGCTCGAAGCCGCTGAAAGAGATTCTCGGACAGCGCTTCGTCAATGTGCTGACGATGGCGAAGGAAGAGGAATCCCGCGCCTACCAGCAGGTGATCAGTGCCTGGGAACGTGAGTATCTGTTGCTGAACGTCTGAGCCCTTTCCCTTTCTCAAATGCGAGACCGATCCGTGACGCCACCCATCGCCGCCAACCAGACCTACGACACGGCCGCCATCCGCGCGAGCGACGCCGCCCATCATTGGCATCCGTTCTCCAACACCAAGGCGCTTGCCGCGGAAGGTGCCCGGGTGATCGTCAAGGCCGAAGGCTGCACGCTCTGGGACAGCGAGGGGAACGAGATCCTGGACGGAATGGCAGGACTCTGGTGCGTCAACATCGGCTACGGTCGCAAGGAGCTTGCGGATGTGGCCGCTCGGCAGATGCTGGATCTGCCCTACTACAATACGTTTTTCAAAACCACGACACCGCCGGCCACCAAGCTGGCGGAAACCCTCGCGCGGCTTACGCCCGAAGGGCTCAATCACGTGTTCTTCGCCGGGTCGGGCTCGGAGGCGAACGATACGGTCGTCCGTTTCGTCCGGCGGTACTGGCAGCTGAAGGGCCAGCCGGACCGGATGACCATCATCGGCCGGGAATACGGTTATCACGGCAGTACCCTGGTGGGGGCGAGCCTGGGCGGGATGACCGCCATGCATCGCCAGACCAATATGCCGCTGCCCGGCTTCTCGCATATTCGCCCGCCGTATTTTCTGCGCGACGGGGGCAACATGACGCCGGACGCATTTGGGATGGTCGCGGCTCAGGCGCTGGAAGATCGGATTCAGGAACTCGGCCCCGAGAAGGTCGCCGCCTTCATCGCCGAACCGATCCAGGGCGCGGGTGGCGTCATCATTCCGCCTGCCAGCTATTTTCCGGAGATCCAGCGGATCTGCCGAAAGCACGACATCCTGTTCATCGCGGACGAGGTGATCTGCGGTTTCGGACGAACCGGCAACTGGTTCGGCTCAGAAACCTTCGATCTTCAGCCGGATCTGATGGCCCTGGCCAAGGGTCTGTCGTCGGGATACCAACCCATCGCCGCGGTCATGGTGGGCGACCGGGTGGCGCACACGCTGATGGAGGAGGGCGGCGAGTTCTTTCACGGTTTTACCTATTCCGGTCATCCGGTTGCTGCGGCCGTGGCGTCGGAAAACCTTCGGATCATGGAAGATGAAGGTCTGGTCGACCGCGTGCGCGACGATATCGGCCCGTATTTTCAGGAGGCACTGGCGTCCCTGGCGGATCACCCGTTGGTGGGAGAGGTGCGCGCGGTCGGTCTGATCGGGGCGATCGAACTGGTCAAGGACAAGAACGGCCCGGTCTTCTTCGAGGACGAGGGGGTCGTCGGAACCCGGTGCCGAGACCATTGTTTCGCCAACAATCTGGTGATGCGGGCGGTCCGGGACGGCATGGTGGTCTCTCCCCCCTTGGTCATCACCAGAGCCGAGGTGGATCGGCTGGTCGAGACCGCCCGCAAGGCGATTGATCTCACCCAGAGCGACTTCGGCCTTTGAGTCGGTCTCGTACTGGGAGCCGTCGATATATTGGGGGCGGGTTGTTGTTGGGGAAGCGGTCCACCCATGATCGAGATACTTGGGGTCTGCATTAAGACGTCACAGTCTGATCTTGGGTCGGGTGAAGTGATACCCCGACCTGATTGTATGGTCGCCTTCAGACTGCCGAAGGTTAAAGCGATTTAGCTGTCGCAGAACCAAGTCCGCAGCTTGATGCAGACTCCTGCGTTTCAAACAGTTTGTGAACCCAAAAGTCCAGATCAACATTTTGAAGATCTCATAAAGACAGCCTTGCGGCTCTCGGAGTCGCGGGGCCTCGGCGTCTTGCGCATCCATTCATGATGCCTAATCCATGAAGTGATCGAGGTCCGGAGACTCAGTGCGGATGGTGGTGACTTTGACGGCCGCATTATTTTGTCTTGCGTATAGCTAAAATTCATCCTAAATTAACCACGTGAGGGAGATGACATGGCTATCGCGCAATCCATAAGCGGAACTCAAGGGACGACCGGCCTCTTCGGCGCGGCGTCCGTTGGCGTGGGCTTGCGGGTTGGTTTGCAGGCCATAAGGGGTAGTGAGGAAGCGCTTGCCCAGATCGCCGAGGCGCGCGAGGCGGCTGCCGAAGTCGCACGTGAGAATCTGGCCCGGGCCCGAGACGATGCCGCCCGCGCCGAAAGGTTGGAGCGTGCCGCGAGGACCGATCGCGTCGAAGCTCCCGAGCAGGACGACCGTCGGGTCGAGCAAAGCTCCGCACCTGTTGTCTCCGCATCTGCGGTCAATGACACGTCCTCCATTGATCCCCAGGATACGGTACGCGGCGGACTTTTGGACGTAACCGTCTGACGGTCGCTTGACGGCCGCAGCCCGGCCGTCCTTTCAACACCATCTCCGATGAATGTCCCATGGGATTGCTCATCCGCGTCGTTGACAGCCCCCCTCACGATGGCATTCAATTTCGGCAACGTACAAGTTTGAACGCGCGTGACAAATGCGCGTCAATGGACAGAGGATTTTCCATGGCACATTGCAAACCTTTCCGCCCGAGCCGTCGGTCTTTTCTTGCGGGGACAGGCGCCGTCGCCGCAGGTCTGACCTTTTTGCCGAAAGCCGGGTTCTCGGCGGAAGAGAAGGTCGTCAATTTTTACAATTGGGACACCTATATCGGCGAAACCACCTTGGACGACTTCAAGGGCGCGAGCGGGATCGAGGTCAACATGGACCTGTTCGCCGACAATGCCGAGTTGTTCGCAAAATTGAAGGAAGGCAACCCGGGCTATGACGTGATCGTGCCGTCGAACGACTACGTTGAGCGCATGGTCGCGGCCAACATGCTGATGAAGCTTGATCATTCCAAGATCCCGAACATCGCGAACATTGATCTGGCGTTCATGAACCCGAACCACGACCCGGGACGGGTCTACTCGCTGCCCTACATGTGGGGCACGATCGGCATCGGCTACCGCAAGAGCCGGGTGGACGGGGTGCCGGACAGCTGGAAATGGTTGTACGAAAGCGACCAGTACGCGGGAAAGATCGCGCTGTTGGGCACACCGAGCACGGTGATCCAGATCGCCTGCAAGTATTTGGGCTATCCGCTGAACGAAAGCGATCCCGCGAAGTTGGAGAAGGCTGCCGATCTGATCATCAAGCAGAAGCCGAGTATCAAGGTTTTCGCTGACGACAACGGCCAGGATCTGTTGCTGTCCGGCGAGGTCGACCTCACCATGGAGTGGAACGGTGATATCCTGCAGGTGATGGCGGAGGACGATGATATCTCCTACGTGGTTCCGAAGGAGGGAGGCCTTCTGTGGGAGGACACGCTTGCGATCCCCACCGGCGCACCGCATCCGGAGAACGCGCACGCCTTCATGAACTATGTTCTGGATGCCGAGGCCGGCGCGGCGATTGCTGACTTCATCCAATACGCCACCCCGAATGCCGCTGCCAAGGCTCTGATGGACAAGAGCTATACGGAAAACCCCGCGATCTTCCCGCCGGACGAGACCGTCAAGAATTCCGAGGTGGCGATCTATCAGGGCCCGGAATACAGCCAGCTGATCGACCGCCTGTGGACCAAGATCAACGCCGCCTGATCCGCGCGGCATAGGGGAGGGTGAGGGATGGAAGACTGGCGGCGGACTCCGCTGGTCTTCTGGGTGACCAGTCTGCCGCCCACCCTCTGGCTCGTCGTTTTCTTCCTGATCCCTCTCGCGCTCGTCTGGGTCATGAGCTTCGGCGAGCTGGACGGGCTGATCGACATCAAGATCACCGGGACGCTGGCGAACTACGCCCGCGCGCTCGATCCGCTCTACCTCGAAGTCTTCGGAAAGTCCCTGGTGTTCGCCGGGTTCACCACGGTGATCTCACTGCTGGTCGGGTTTCCGGTGGCCCTGGCGATCGTGTTCGCAAGCCCGAGATGGCGGCCGATCCTGCTGCTGCTGGTGATTCTGCCGTTCTGGACCAACCTCCTGATCCGGACCTATGCGCTGATCGCCGTACTGCGGGTGCGGGGCTTTGCGAATTTCTCCCTGGAATGGCTCTGGGACCAGGGAAACACCGTCCTCGCGCTGATGGGGCTCGGCTCCTACCAGCTGCTGGGGGACCGGTTCGAGCCGCTGGAACTGCTCTACAACAACACCGCCGTGGTGATCGGGCTGGTCTATGTGCACATGCCGTTCATGATCCTGCCGCTCTACGCGGCCTTGGAGCGGTTGGATCGGTCGCTGATCGAGGCCGCGCTCGACCTGGGGGCGTCGCAGTTCCGGGCGTTCCTGACGGTGGTGGTTCCGTTGGCCTTGCCCGGGATCATCTCCGGCGGAATTCTGGTCTTCATTCCCGCCCTGGGCTCGTTTCTGACCCCGGATCTGCTCGGCGGTACCGACAGCCAGATGATCGCGAATGTGATCGAGCGCCAGTTCAAGGGCGCCAATGATTGGCCGTTCGGCGCCGCCTTGTCCTTTCTGCTGATGTATCTGACCTTCGCGGCCCTGACGGTCCGCGCCTTGGTCAATCGGCGGGCGGAACGGAGGGGGGGCGCATGAATCTTGCCGCACTGTTCCGGCATCGCGAGCCGATCGGCCCGCTGGAGTACACCAGACGCACCTGGATGCGGCTGACGCTGCTCGCGACCTTCGTGTTTCTCTATGCTCCGATCGTCACCCTGGTCGCGTTCAGCTTCAACGACAGCCGCCGCAACATCGTCTGGCGCGGGTTCAGCCTGAAGTACTACGAGAAGGCATTGGCGAATGACGGGCTGATCGAGGCGTTCGTCAACTCGCTGACCATTGCCTTCGTGCAGACGATCATCGCGACGATCCTGGGTGCGCTGACCGCTCTGCTGCTGTGGCGGTTTCGGTTTCCGTTCCGAGGCGGCTACGAGGGGGCGATGGCGCTGCCGATCGTGATCCCGGAGATCTGCATGGGCGTTGCGATGCTGGCCTTCTTCTCACGGGTCGGCTGGCCGACCGACCTGCCGTGGCCGCTCAACCTGTCCGCCATAACCATCGCGCACGTGTCGTTCAGTTTTCCCTTCGTGGCGGTGGTGGTGCGGGCCCGTCTTGAAGGCTTCAACCGCGAGTTCTCCGAGGCGGCGCAGGATCTCGGAGCGAGCGAGTGGCAGGTGTTCCGGGATGTGATGGTGCCGTTCATGCGGCCGGGCCTGGTCGCGGGCGCCCTCCTGGCCTTCACCCTGTCGCTGGATGATTTCGTCATCACCTTCTTCACCTCGGGGCCGGACACGGTCACGTTTCCGGTCAAGGTCTATTCCATGGTCCGGTTCTCGGTCACGCCGGAGGTGAACGCGGCCTCGACCGTTCTGATCGCGTTGACGGTGGTCCTGACCGTTCTGGCTTTGTGGCTGCAGTCCCGGGCCAAACTCAAACCCGAAGAGGTGGCCGGGTGAGCACCGAGACAACCCCGATCGTCGAAATCAACGGCGTCAGCAAGAGGTTCGGTAGCTTTGCCGCTGTCGACAACGTGACCCTCTCCATCGGTCAGGGTGAGTTCTTCGCCCTGCTCGGCCCCTCCGGGTGCGGCAAGACCACATTGCTGCGGATGCTCGCCGGGCTGGAACTGCCGACCGAGGGACGGCTCATCATCGATGGCCAGGACATGTCCGGCGTGCCGGCCAATCAGAGACCGGTCAACATGGTGTTTCAGTCCTATGCCGTGTTCCCGCACATGAGCGTGCTGGACAATGTGGGCTACGGCTTGAAGGTTTCCGGGGTCCAGCGCCCGGAGATTCGGGAGCGGGCCCAGGAGGCCCTGGCGCTGGTCAAGCTCGGCGATTTCGGCCAGCGGATGCCGGACCAGCTGTCGGGCGGACAACGGCAACGGGTGGCCCTCGCGCGGGCGCTGGTCAAGCGTCCCAAAGTGCTTCTGCTGGATGAGCCGCTGTCGGCGCTGGATGCCAAGCTGCGGGAGCAGATGCGGCTGGAACTGGTGAATTTGCAGGAGACCGTCGGCATCACCTTCGTGATCGTGACCCATGATCAGGACGAGGCACTGTCGATGGCGAGCCGGATCGCGGTCATGGAGGCCGGTCAGGTGCGGCAACTGGCCCCTCCGGCCGAACTGTACGAGTTTCCCAAGACCCGGTTCGTGGCCGATTTCATCGGCTCGGTGAACATGTTCGAGGGGCGCGTCGAAGCTGTCGAAAAGGATGTGATCCGCTTGGCGTGCCCGGGTCTGGAGCGACCGATCGAGGTCGAGCAGACGGATACGCCGCCGGTGGGTGCGACCGCCTGGGCGGCCCTGCGGCCGGAGAAGATCGAGATTTCCAAGGAACCGCCGTCCGACCCGACTGAAAACGCCACCCCCGGCAGGATCGAAGAGATCACCTATCTCGGAGAGGTTTCGATCTACCACGTGCGGGTGAGCGAGGCGCTGCCGCTGGTCAAGGTGGCGATGGCGAATGTCGACCGGGTCACCCGCCGACCGTTTACCTGGGAGGACGAGGTGTACTTGAGCTGGACGAGACAGTGCGGCGTGGTCCTGGACCGGTGACCGTGCCGGAGACCATCGAGGCCGCGGGAGGCGAGGTTCACTGGGTCGAGCGGCCGGGCGGCGTCAGATTGCGGGTCGCGACCTTCGGTGACCCGAACGCGGGCAACGGGTGGTGCACCGTCCTGCCGGGCTACACCGAGTTCATCGAGAAATTCCTGGAGACCGTCCAGGATCTGCGCGCGCGGGACTACGCCGTAATGCTGCATGACTGGCGCGGTCAGGGTCTGTCCTCCCGCCTGCTGAAGGATCGGCACAAGGGCCATCTCGACAGTTTCAAAACTCATCGCGACGATCTGTTGGCGATCTGGGATGCCTTCGGCCTCGGCTCGCGGGTGCCGACCATCTTCGCCCATTCGATGGGCGGTCATGTCGCCCTGTTGGCCGAGGCGGCGCGGCCCGGCCTGATCGGGCGGGCCGTGATGCTGGCGCCGATGATGGGGATTGCCCCGCCCGGCATGCCGGTGGGCGTTGCGCGCGGTTTGACGTCCGGGTTCTGTGCGCTGGGCCTGTCGGAGACCTATGTGTTCGGCGGTGCCGGGTACGAGACCGGTGGCCGCCCGTTCGAGGGCAACCGGTTGACCAATGATCGCGGTCGATATGACCGGTTTCACCGGCTGATCGCGGCCAATCCGGACCTGGCCATCGGCGATCCAACCTTGGGCTGGGTGCGGGCGGCCTTCCGCTCGCTCGCGGTGACCGATCAGCTGGGCTGGCTGGAGCGGATTGCAACGCCGCTTCTCATGATCTCGGCAGGTCAGGAAAAGATCGTCAGCAACGCGGCGTTGGAGGCTGCGTCCGCACGGCTGCAGAACGCCGAGAGTGTTCGGGTCGCCGCAGCGCGCCACGACCTGATGAGCGAGACAGACGCGACGCGGGCCGAGATCTGGGCGGCGATCGACCGGTTTCTCGACCGGACAGGAGCATGAACGGACTCTCGGTCACACAAAAGCTGGTCAACGGTCCTGACCCGGACTACAGTTTCAGGATCGCGCGAAAGGAGCCTGAACATGGTCATGATCGAACGCATTCTCGCCCGCATCGTCGAATTCATCGCTTGCGACCTGTTCATGTTCGATTCCGAACACGTGACCAGGGCCCGGCCGGCTCCGATCCCGGTCCGCGTCACATCCCGGCACCGTCAGGTGATCCACCGCTTCGGGCGGTGACCTGAAGCTGGTCGTCAGAGACCCGAACCCTGCGCGGGTGGTCCCGAATTCAAGCTTCCGGATATAATCTCTCCTAAGCGGCTGTTCTTGGCGTCTTGGCGAAAGCGCCGGGTTAGCGCCAAGTCGGCAGCTTACAATTTGCGCCTTTGACGGGTCATAGCCGACCCGCCCCACCGGCCTCCTGAGACATGGCACCACTCCCGCCCCGACTGGACGTCGGGTCGAGGTGGATGCACGCTCGCGAAGCTCGACTTAACGGGTTTTGAACGGGAGGAAAGACGATGCCGGGACGTTTGCAGGACAAGGTGGCGGTGATCACGGGAGCCGGATCGATTGGACCGGGCTGGGGCAACGGCAAGGCGACTTCGGTCCTGTTCGCGCGGGAAGGCGCCAAGATCGTCTGCGTCGACCGGAACCCGGACGCCGCCGAGGAGACCAAGGCCCTGATCGAGGCGGAGGGCGGTGTCGCGATCGCGGTGACCTGCGATGTCTCGAAGAAGGATCAGGTCGACGCGATGGCCGCAGCGGTGGTCGAGCGGTTCGGCCGGATCGATGTTCTGCACAACAATGTGGGCATCGCCGTTGTCGGGGGGCCGGTCGAGATCGAAGAGGACGTCTGGGACCGGGTGTCCGACGTCAATCTCAAAAGCCTTTATCTGGTCTGCAAGGCGGTGCTGCCGATTATGGAAGCCGGAGGCGGCGGCTCGGTCGTCAACACCTCTTCGATCGCCGGGATCCGGTATACCGGGGTCGACTACGTCACCTATTCGACGACGAAAGGTGCGATCATTCCGTTCAGCCGGTCGATAGCACTGCAGTATGCAAAGAAAGGCATTCGATCGAACTGCATCCTGCCCGGACTGATGGATACTCCGATGATCTATGCCGGTCTGCAGGACGCCTATTCGGACGGCGATACGGATCGTATGAGAGACATTCGGGCAGCTCAGTGTCCGAGCGGCAAGATGGGCGACGCCTGGGATGTGGCGCATGCGGCCTTGTTTCTTGCGTCCGATGACGCGAAATACGTGACCGCGACCGAACTGGTCGTTGACGGTGGCCTGACTGCGAAGTTCTCCTGAACGTGGGAGAACGTTGGGCGTCTTCGGTGGAACCCTCGCTATGAACGCCCGAAAGCTTTAAAAGCTGTCATGATTCTGCCGCTTTGTGGGTGCAGATCGCCCTCTTGGCTGTGATGTTTCCGACGAGCTGATTGGAGTTGCTCGATGTTTTCCTGCCTTCCCTTGACCAGAGCCAAGATCCTTCCGGTTCTGGCGCTCACCGCATCCGTTGCCGTAGGTGCCGCAATCTGGCCCGGCGCGCAGGCGCTTGCCCAGGGCAACGCGTTTCAAAGCGGCTCCTGGGCGGGCTCCGCCTACGGCAACACGGAGGGCAAGTTCGAACGCTGCGTCATCACCTCGGAGTTTCCTGGCAAGCCGGTTCTCGGATTTGGCCGCGAACTGACCGGGAAGTTCGAGATCTGGCTGGTGAACCCCGAGTGGGCCTATACCGCCGGTGCCAACGAGTTGGTCACCTTGAGCATCGACGGCAGCCCGCCGAAGACCGGGAACTTCCTGGCGATCGGGCCGGACCGGATCGCGACCCAGCTTCCCCCGGACTCTCCACTGATTGACGGTTTGAAGCGGGGCAGCCGGCTGAAGATGACATTTGGTGGGACCACTTATGAATACCCGTTGAAGGGGACGTTCAACGCAATTGCGGCGCTCGACACCTGCGCCCGCAACCAGGGAACCAAGGTCGCCGGTGCTGCGCAGCCGGCGGCCCCCAGCGCTCCAAGCAAGCAGGAGCAGGCGGAAAAAGCGCTCCGGATGCTGGCTGCCGTGGAAGGGGACACGCTGTTCAAACTGTCTTCCGGTGATTTCGCGGCACGGGTTGTGCTCGCGGACCCGGACCGGTTTCGGGTTCCCGAGGACCTGCAGGACGCAAAGGCACGCACCAAGGCGGATTTCGTGTGGACTGTTGAGGGGGGCTTCGGAATCGCCAAAGGCGTTCCCGGGAGCCCGACCGAAGAAGACCTCCGCGAAGGCCTGGTGCAATTGCGTCAGGATGGATGCGTCGGTGAACTGACCAGCTCTGCGGACATGCGGATCTCTGCGGTCAAGGACCGGATCATCAAAAGGGTCGACATCGGCTGCACTGAGGATTCGACCGGCAACCCTGCCTATGAGGCCTTCAGCTTCTATCCCCATGTCAGCGGCAACATGATCATGGTCGTCCATTTCACGAAATCGCCCGAGAGTTCTAAAGCGGCCGATGACGCGTTCTTCCAGATCGTCGAGGCGGTGGCGGGAGCGTCCTGATCGGTCGGCCGGTGCGCCGGTCCGCGAGTTCGGTGACAACGGATCCCAACGGATCAGTCGCTTGGAGACCCTGCTGGCGGAGTGAGCCGGTGGGATCCCCGTTGCCCCATGACCCTCGCCTGCGTTAGAAACCGCACATGCTTTTGGAACGGGCGCCGCCACCGGTGCCGCACGGGAGATTTCGTCTATGGCTTCGTATCAGTACATTTACGTGATGAACGGCCTCTCGAAAGCCTATCCGGGGGGCAAAGAGGTTCTCAAGGACATCCGGCTGTCCTTTTTCCCGGGCGCGAAGATCGGCGTGATCGGTGTCAACGGCGCCGGAAAATCCACCCTGTTGAAGATCATGGCCGGTGTGACCACCGAGTTCCAGGGAGAGGCCTGGGCTGCCGATGGCGCCAAGGTTGGTTATCTCGCCCAGGAGCCCGAACTCGACGAGAGCACCGACGTGCAGGGCAATGTCATGCAGGACATGGGCGAAATCAAACAGATCGTCGATCGCTTCAACGACGTCAGCATGAAGTTCGGCGAGGAGATGACCGACGATGAAATGACGGCCCTTCTTGCCGAACAGTCGGAACTTCAGGAGAAGATCGACGCGGCCGACGCGTGGGACCTCGACCGCAAGGCTGAGATCGCCATGGACGCGCTGCGCTACCCGCCGGCCAATGCCGACGTCACCAAACTGTCCGGCGGTGAGCGGCGCCGGGTGGCTCTGTGCAAGCTGTTGCTTTCTCAACCGGACCTGCTGCTGCTGGATGAGCCGACCAACCATTTGGACGCCGAATCGGTGGCCTGGTTGCAGCGGACCCTCAGCAGCTATCCGGGCGCCGTGGTGACCATCACCCATGACCGCTATTTCCTCGACGATGTCGCCGAATGGATTCTCGAACTCGATCGGGGCCGCGGCATTCCCTATGAGGGGAACTATTCCGGATGGCTTGAGCAGAAGCAGAAGCGGCTGGAGAAGGAAGGCCGGACCGAGGCCGCGCGCATGCGCACTCTCGAGCGGGAGCGGGAATGGATCCAGGCCTCTCCGCGCGCGCGGCAGGCCAAATCCAAGGCCCGTATCCAGGCCTATGAGGAGTTGCTGTCGAACAACCAGCAAAAGGCGGACGATACCGCTCAGATCGTGATCCCGGCCGGCCCGCGTCTGGGCGATACGGTGATCGAGGCGAACGATCTGGGGAAGGGGTTCGGCGACAAGCAGCTGATCGAGGGCCTGTCCTTCAAGCTGCCGCCGGGCGGCATCGTCGGTGTGATCGGCCCGAACGGCGCCGGGAAGACAACTTTGTTTCGAATGATCACCGGCCAGGAGAAACCCGATCAGGGGACCTTCAAGGTCGGCGAGACCGTGGTCATGGGCTATGTGGATCAGAGCCGCGACGCGCTTGATTCGAACAAGACCGTCTGGGAGGAGATCTCCGACGGTTTGGACGAGATCGACCTGGGCCGCCGCAAGATGCAGAGCCGGGCCTATGTCGGTCAGTTCAACTTCAAGGGCGGCGATCAGCAGAAGAAGGTCGGCCAGCTCTCAGGCGGGGAGCGGAACCGGGTTCATCTGGCGAAAATGCTGAAGTCGGGCGCGAATCTGTTGCTGCTCGATGAGCCGACCAACGATCTGGACGTCGATACCCTGCGGGCGCTTGAGGAAGGGCTGCTGGACTTCGCGGGATGCGCCGTGATCATCAGCCATGACCGCTGGTTTCTGGATCGGGTCGCCAGCCACATCCTCGCCTTCGAAGGCGACAGCCATGTGGAATGGTTCGAGGGCAACTATCAGGCCTATGAGGAGGACCGGAAGGCCCGTCTCGGGGACGAGGCCCTCAATCCACACCGGATCAAGTACAAGCCGCTGGTGCGAACCTGAGCTTGGCGTGCGGTCAGACGTTCCGGGTCAAATCCGGTTCAGAACGCGTCGGTCGCACGCGCCAGCCGATTGATAGAGTCTAACGGGTCGGCGCCGATCCTATTTTACACGGCTGTTCTTCTGATCCAGAGCTTCGGTGAGGGCGGCGAGTTTGCCGCCGTTGCTCTGGATGAGGGCGGTGTATTCCTGGCGCTGGGTCACGCTCATGCTGACCCCTTCGATCACCACGTCGACGACCTTGAAGCTGCCGTCCACCGGCAGGAGACGCCAGTCGACCTTAACCGGCTGTGTTTGACCGCCGGGTGCGACGATCTCCGAGTTGACCAGAACGAAGCGCCCATCTTCGCGGCTGCCGGTTACATTCAGCTGCTGCCCCGAATAGTCCCCGAAGCGGTTGGTGTAGGTGTTCACGATGCTGGCGTGGAACGCCTCGAAATAGGCTTTCCGGTCGTCCTCGGATGCGGTCCGCCAATACCGTCCCGCAAGAAATTCGGCGATGCCCGGCATGTCGAAGAACGAATCCAGGAGCTTGCTGAACTCGGCCCGCTGCTCCTCGGGGGGCGCGTCCGCCTGCGCGATCGCCAGCGCCTTCTCGGCCAATGTGTTCACGAAGTCTTTGGCCGTCTCTGTGGCAGACGCGGGGCGGACGGACTCGAATGTCAGGCCCGCCAGTACAGCCACGACCAGGCATGACTTTGCCAGCCATCCCGCCGTCCGCGCCAGACTCGGCGCCCGGAGCGAGATGAATCCGGATGTCGGAAACAAGGTCATGCGTCAGTCCTCCGGGTGATCTGGCATATCAGGCGGTCGTCCAAGAGCTGCTCCCTCAAACAATATGGTGCCGGTCCTTACCGACACCATATTGCTAATGCTATCCGCCGCTCCGATACGAAGAGCCCGCCCGTTCGGATTATGAAATCAGTCGGTCGAGACCGTGCTGCTGGTCTGCTCCGTCGCGGTTCCCGGATACCCGTCGAACTCCTTGCCATCGGATTTCGACGAACTGGCGCCGACCGAGCCAGGTTCCCCATCGCGGATCAATGCGTCTCGCCGCTGCTTATAGATTGAGCGAACCCGCGCGTAATAGTCGACCGAGCTCTCTCTCAGGTCGTTGATCGCGTCAAAGTTCCGCGCTCTGAAGTCAACGGCTCCCGCGACGCGACGACCCATCTGAAAGTTCGTGTTCAGATCTTCGTCGCCGATATAGCGGGTGGGATCCAGGAAGTAGTCCACGACCTTGCCCACACCATCGCGCGCATTGGACGGTCCAAGCACCGGCAACATCAGATAGGGACCGTCACCGGCCCCGTAGTGGCCGAGGGTCTGGCCGAAATCTTCGTTCTGAGCTTTCAGGCCGAGCCCGGTGGCGTTATCGACAAAGCCGAACAGAGGCGCGTTCGCGACGAACCGCTGAGCGGTGATGCCGGCGCCGTCCCAGTCGCCCTGGAAGGCGTCGTTCGCGAGGATGACAGGCGTCGCGACCCAGCCCAGGAAGCCTGCGACCATGTCTCTCACGGGATCGGGAATCACGGTCCGGTAAACGTATGCCGTCGGCTGCAGGATGAAGATATCGAGCGTTTCGTTGACAGCAAAGATCAGCCGGTTGGGAACTTCGAGAGGATCATAAACCTCTCCCTTTTCCAACGAGCCTGGGGCGGCGCAACCGCCGAGAAGTCCTAGGCCGATTATGGCCGCCGCAATCGACCGTCGCATTGAACTGCGCCCTTTCCAAGAGCAGCGCGTTTCCGCGCCTGACCCAAAATCAAACAAACGTTCCAGCAACGCCCGCTCGTGTACCTTCATTCGCGATGCGGACGCAGGCAGAAACCCGCCACGTCAGCCTAAAGCCTCTGAAGGTGAATTTTGCTATCACAGTGCGTCTTCCGGCGCTAGCACGGGATAGGCCCCGGAGCATTTGAATGACCCGGACTGTTGCAAAAATATCGCGGTCGGAGTTGAATTCAGGTTTATCAGTTTGGTCAAATATATCAGTCTATTGCAGGTAACCACACGACTCCGGAACGCTGCCGGACTACCTCACCCGGTGCGCCATTGCATGCGCCCGGCGCTGCCACTCGACGACGCCGACGGCTCTGTAGAGGCGACCTGCCTGAACCAACAGAGCTGTGGCCGTTGCATTGTCCACATTGACCGACAACAGACCGATCAGCAGCGCGCAATCCGCTTCCGCCAGACGGTCGCCAATCGACTGAAACAGCAAGCGGGCTTCCGCGTAGGCTTGTTGGGCTTGCGCCAGTCGCCCTAGGGCCGCTTCCAGATCTCCGATCGCCCGCAGAGCCGTTGCCTCACCGTGAGCGTCCTTCAGGCTGCTGTACATGGTGCGGACCTGGGCGAAATTGACCCTGGCCCGATCCGGGTTGTCCATCAGCAGGTCGATCTGGCCGAGATCCATGAGGGTCTGGGCCGCGTCCCGTGCACCTCCAGCGTTCTGATAGTGCCCGTAGGCTTCCTTCAGAACCTCCTTGGCCGCCCGCGGCTGACCCAGGGCCATATCAACATGACCACGGCCCTTCTGGGCATCGGCGGTGAGCAGCAGGTCACTGCCGTTCTTCGTCTGTGCAATGGCCCGGTCGAAGAGCCCGCGTGCCTCGGACAGGTTACCGGCCAACCGCTCCATCTCGCCAAGGCCGATCTGGACACGGGCCTCCTGGTCCCGTTCCCCACTTTCGATGAACAGGTTTCGCGCGGTCTGTCCGTTCGCCCGGCCCCAGTCGAACCGAATCCGGGCCCGCTTCACGTCTCCGCGACCGGCGATCAACTCGCTGACGCCGACGCGGCGTCCGGCCTGCTTGAACCGATCGACCCCCTCGAGAACCATCTCGCGGGCCTCGTTCGGGCGCTGCATCCGCCTGTAGATGTCCGCAATGACGATTCGAACCAAGCCCTCTCCAAGATAGTCCCCGGTCCGGCGATAGTTGGAGATTGCGCGTTCGAAGCGATTCTGTGCCTCTCCGATCTGGCGCTGGGCGCGGTTCAGTTCTCCGCGACAGGCCAGGGCGTGGGCTTCTCCCAACCGATCACCGACCTGGCTCAGGACGAAGGCGGCCTGCTCGAAGTTGCTCGCCGATTCGTCAGACAAGGAAAGCCGGGCACATGCCTCGCCGAGCCCGAGCAGCGAGTTGCCCTCGACCATGCGGTCGTTTTCGTGGGCGCTGATCAGTCGGCTGGCATCGAAGGCTTGTCGGGCCTGCTCGAACGACTTGCGTATCAGCGCCAAATTGCCTTTGGACAGAAGCGCTTTGGCTTCGGTTGCGGGGTCTTTGAGCGTCCTTGCCGTGTTGATGACCTGATCGAGGGTCTTGTCGGCCTCCGTGAGATCCCCGGACTCGCCTGTGACCTGGGCCTGGGTGACCTGAACGAGAAGGCGGCCGGACTCGTCCTTGGCTTCCGAGAACAGGCTGTGCGCTTCCTGGAGGTTCTTCCGCGCATCCTCGTAAAGCCCGCAAATTCGAAAGCCTTCGCCCTGCGCCCAAAGCCGACCCGCCATGGCCGCAGGTCCGGTCGAAAGCACACCGCCCGAGCGCATCGCCTGGACGCCGCCCGAGAGTTTGATGCTGCGCGTGACCCACCAGTCGATGATCAAGCCGGCGCACCCCAGGAACCCGACCAGACCGGCGGCCAGATGCTGGAAAATCGGATTGCGATCCAAAGTCAGCAGATAGGCGGCGCCGACCCCCAGGGCCGTCGCTCCTACAATCACGAGTCGCCGACGCCAGAGGCCGAACTTTCCCCGTCTCTTTGCGCTGCTGATAGCGGATAACATGTTTGAATCACTAAATGTTTCAGTGCGATAAGCCGAAGTTCTCGGCCAAGCAGAAAGTCGGTCTGCGTCGGGTGGGAGAGTCTAACCCGGTCCTATGGCCCGCGCGACGATTCAAATCGGGCGTCGGTCATGCCTGGACCGACATCCGTTGATAGATCGGTTTGAGTAGGGCGGGCAGCAAGTAGATTGGGAACTGCAGCAACGCCAGATACAAGAACACTTCCGGCTCGAACGCGGCCGGCGCGGCGCCGAGCACGATCGCCATATTTCGGTTCCCGGCGGTCAGGGCAATCGATCCCGCGATCCGCCGGCCCATGAAGAGGAAGGCAAGAGCGCTGAGCGCCTGGAGCGTCAGGCTCGCCGCAAAGGCGACGCCCACAAGGAGGGCGACCCGGCCTGGGTTGCGGATTGCCGCGTCCGTCACCCCATCCATGACCGACACCGCGAAGATCAACATGATCACCACGACGACGCCGTCGATCGCGAGTGAATGCCGTTCCAATCGACCGGCACCGACCCCGGCGCGGATCATCCAGGCCAAAGCGCCGGCAAGCCCCAGGAAGGCGGCCAGACGCAGCGACAGGTCGAGCGCCGAAATCTGAAGATCCAGCCCAATCAGCCCCAACACAATTGACGGCAGGGTAAGCGGCATCAACAGACCGCACAGGGTCATCACCCCCAACGTCAGGGCCCCATCCAGCCCGACAAGTATGGCTATTGCCGTGACCGAGACCAGCGGTGGTGACGCGCTCCAGACGACGAGGGCGGTCCGGGCACCGCCGTCCAGGCCGATTGCCTCTGCGCCAAGGTACCCAAGGACCGGTGAAACCAGGAGGATGAAGGCGGAGGCGGGCAATATCTGAAGGGGTCTGCGCGCGAGAGCGATGATCGCGCCAGAGTCCAGACGCAGCAGGGCCGCCACCAGCAGGCCGAGAACGGCGGGGATCAGGAGGGGGCGCGCCAAGGCCGCCAGATCCGGCAACACGAGGCCGATGAAGACCCCGCCGGCGAGCAGCGCGGTGGCACGGCGCCCCATCCAGGTGAGCAGGCGAGTCATGGAGAACCCCTTGATGTGCAGTTCGGTGCGGCGACCGGGTTTCCCGAACCCGGTGAGACCGTTACCATCGCCGCCATGGCACAAAACATCACGACGTCCGATATCATCGCCGATGGATGGCCGAGCCGGGAATGGTTCGAGTCAGGGACCCTGACCGTGCGCCCGGATTGGATCGACTACAATGGCCACATGAATGTCGGCTACTATCTGGTTGCGTTCGATCAGGCGACCGAGCGTCTGTGCGAGCATTTCGGCGTCGGTGAGGCCTATCGCCACGAGTCGGATGCCGGCATTTTCGTCTTGGAGGCGCATGTTACCTACGATCAGGAGGTGGCGGAGGGCGCGCCGCTGCATTTCCGGACCCGGCTGGTCGATTTCGACGCCAAGAGATTCCACGTCGTCCACCACATGATCGAAGGGAATACGGGGTTCTTGGCCGCGACCAATGAGCTGATGTGCATGCATGTGGACCTGACAGCGAAACGGGGAACCCCGTTTCCGGAGATCATCGCCGAGAAGGTTGCCGCAATTGGCCGGGCGCATGCGGGTCTGGAGCGCCCGCACGGGACCGGTCGCGCCATCGGGATCCGCAAGAAATAGATCGGACCCCCGCCATCCCCGCAAGACCCTAGTCGTCGGTCGACGGCGGCACCAGGGACCTTGCGAGAATGCGCGCGACCTCGTCGGCGGTGAAGCCGATCGTCCGTTTCTCCGGAATCTCGTCGCCCAGGGCCGTGCGTCCGACCATCTCGTACATGGCGGCGGCACCCAGAAAGGTCTGGGGGTCCAGGCCGATGGTTGCGAAGGTGCGGGCGATTTCCTCCATCTCGCCCACCCAGCGATAGGCTTTCGGCGCCATGTCCGGGAGCGAGCGGTCGAATCTGTCCAGCAGCATCCGTTGCGACGCCGCCAACTCCTTGGAGAGATCGGCCTCCACCCCGTAGGCGCGGGCGGCCGTCATGGACTGGGTCGCGATCGCGGTGAGGCCCTTCGTTATGGCCGCGTAACACATCTTGAGCGCGGATGCCGCGCCGACCCCGCCGGAGACAGCCCGCACATCGAGGCCTGCCTGTCGCAGACCCAGAACCCGGTCGACCAGATCCTCATCACCGGAGATGTAGATCCGAGGACCGGCGCCGCGTCCCTGTCTTGGAGGGCCTCCGATTATGCCGCCGTCCAGGAAAGGGCCGCCCACCGCATCGATGGTCTCGCCCACCTCGACCGCGGATGCCGGAGCGATCGCGTTCAGATCCACGTAGATCGGCCGCCGCTCCGCAAGCCCGATTGCGGATGCCAGGCGTTCCGCCAGGGGCAAGGCATGTGAGGGGGGAAGGATCGAGAGCACCACATCGCTGCCGTCGACCGCAGCCAAATCGTCGGCAACATCCCGGATGCCGGCCTTTTCGGCCAACTCCATGGTCCTCAGTGACCGATCCGCCAGATTGGTCACCACATCGATCCCGTTCTCGACCATCACCCGGCCGATCGCGTGACCCATGTCGCCCGGCGCGTACAGCGCCACCCGTTCAATCGTCATATTGTCTCCGCACCTTCGGTTGGCCCTCGATTGGGGAAGGTTGCACGTGGATGACACCGTAGATAGGTTACCGCGTCTTCACATGGGGATACACCGAACCGTGCAATACGTCAGCACCCGTGGCCAAGCGCCGACCTTGCCTTTCGACGATGTTCTGCTGGCGGGGCTTGCCTCGGACGGCGGTCTTTACGTGCCGGCGTTCTGGCCGCTGTTCTCCAAGGACGACCTCCGATCCATGCGTGGGCAGCCTTATGCCGAGGTCGCCTTCCGGGTGATGCAGCCTTTTGTCGGCGAAACCGTTCCGCCCGAGGTCCTGAGAACCATCATCCGAGAGGTTTACGCGGGCTTCGACCATGCCTGCGCTGCCCCGTTGAAGCAGTTGCGGTCCGGGCTTTGGCTGATGGAGCTTTTCCACGGGCCGACCTTCGCCTTCAAGGACTACGCAATGCAGGTGCTCGCGCGCCTGTTCGATCACATTCTGGAGCAGCGGGGCGAGCGGGTCACGATCCTGGGCGCCACGTCCGGGGATACCGGGGCCGCCGCGGTTGAAGCGTTCCGCGACAAGGACCGGATCGACTGTTTCATCCTGTTCCCGAACGGCCGCGTCTCGCCGATGCAGCAGCGGCAGATGACCACGGTCGACGCGCCGAACATTCACGCGATCGCCTTGGAGGGGACGTTCGACGATTGTCAGGATCTGCTGAAGGCGGCATTCGCGGACGAGCAGTTCCGGATGGGGGTGAATCTCTCCGCTGTGAATTCGATCAACTGGGCCCGGATCATGCCGCAGATCGCCTATTATTTCTGGGCGGGCATTCAACTGGGTGCGCCGGAGGTCCCCGTCGGTTTCTCCGTGCCGACCGGCAATTTCGGAAATGTCTATGCGGCCTATGCCGCCCGGCAAATGGGACTCCCGATTGACCGGCTTGTGGTCGGCACCAACCAGAACGACATTCTCGACCGGTTTTTCCGCAGCGGGACCATGGAAATTCTCGGGGTGGAGCCTACGTTGTCGCCATCGATGGACATTCAGGTTTCCAGCAATTTCGAGCGGCTGCTGTTCGATATGGTCGACAGGGAACCGGCGGTGCTGGCCGATCTGATGACCGGGTTCCGGCGGGACGGAAAGTTCACGGTCGACGCCGATCAGCTTGAAACGGTGAGCCATTTGTTCGAGAGCCATAAGGTGGACGATGACGCCATCGCCGCGACCATCCGGGAAGAGATGGGTCAGAGTGGTGAGCTTCTGGATCCGCACACCGCCGTGGGAGTGACCGCGGCTTTGAGGGTGTTGGCGAATGGAGCCGGTCAGCCCTGCGCCAAGTCCACGGCTCTGGTGGCGCTGGCATGCGCCCATCCGGCAAAATTCGAGAAGGCCGTTCAACGGGCGCTCGGACATCCGCCGGACCTGCCACCCCGTTTGGCCGAGATGATGGAACTGCCTGAAAAGCACAATGAACTCCCGAACGATCTCGCGAAGCTTGAGAACTTCATTCAGGACCGCATCCGCGGGCAAGGAGCCGCTGCTTGACCGACAATACCGGTGCCAAAGTCACCAAACTTTCCAACGGTTTGACGGTTGCGACCGACCGGATCCCGTCCGTCTCCTCGGCAAGTGTCGGAATCTGGATCGGCGTCGGAACCCGGCATGAGAATGCGGAAGAGAACGGTCTCGCCCATTTGATCGAGCACATGGTCTTCAAGGGCACGCGCCGCAGAGACGCGGCCGCGATCGCGCGCGAGATCGAGGATGTGGGCGGGCACATGAACGCCTATACCAGCCGCGAGCAAACCGCCTACTTCGCGAGGGTCCTCTCGGAGGACCTGCCGCTCGCGGTCGATCTGATCGCCGATATCGTCCAGGATTCGGTCTACGACACCGAAGAGCTGTCGCGTGAGCGGACGGTCATCCTGCAGGAGATCGCGCAGGTCAACGACACGCCCGATGACGTCATTTTCGATCATTTCCAGGAAGTCGCATTTCCCGATCAGCCCTTGGGCCGCCCGGTTCTGGGCATGCCTGACGTGGTCCGGTCGGTCGGTCGGGACCGGCTGGTCAATTATATCGATACCAATTACGGGCCGGGTTCGTCCGTGCTCTCCGCCTCAGGAGACGTCGATCATGACGCCTTGGTCGAACTGGTCGGAAGCCGATTCGATCATTTGCCCGGTGCTTCAGAATCCGAAACCGAGCAGGGCGCCTATAAGGGCGGCGAGATGCGGGTGAAGAAGGACCTGGATCAGTTGCACTTCACCCTCGGTTTCCGAGGCGTGTCCTATTCGGATCCTGACTTCTACGCCTTGCAGGTGCTTTCCACCCTGTACGGCGGCGGCATGTCCTCGCGGCTGTTCCAGGAGGTCCGGGAGAAAAGAGGATTGGTGTATTCCATCCATTCCTTCACGTCCTGCTACATGGATGACGGGATCTTTGGGGTCTATGCGGGCACCGGGCCGGATGAGATCGGCGAGGTCGTGCCGATCGTTTGCGACGAGCTGCTGTCTCTGGGCGATACCCTGCAGGAGGGCGAACTGGCCCGCGCCCGCGCCCAGCTCAAAGCCTCCCTGCTGATGAGCCGCGAAAGCACCTCGACCCGGTGCGAGCAACTGGCCAATCATCTGCTGGTGCACGGCCGTCCGGTCGATGTGGACGACATTGTCGCCAAGGTCGAGGCGGTGGATGAGGATATGATCCGTCGTCTGGTCGGCCGCCTGTTGAAGACCACGCCGACAATGGTGGCCGTCGGAGCCACCCAATCCCTCGAAAGCTACGATGCGATCCGCGCGCGCCTGCAGTGAGCCGTGACTGAGTCGGGTGTCGCGCTCACCCTCTCAAGTCATTCGCCGAGGACAGCCCCTACTGGTCGGGATAACGCGCAGCGGGTACCGTATTCGACATGAACACCGAACCGACGCTCCACGCCTTCGACGCGATCATCGGGCTGTCCCCGCCTGTCCGCATTGTCGATATCGGTGCCAATCCGATCGACGGAGAGCCGCCCTACGCGACGCTGCTCGCCTCAGAGGGCGTCAGTCTGCTTGGCTTCGAGCCCCAGCAGGAGGCCTATGACGCGCTGATCGCACAAGCGGCGACGAACATGAGCTTTCTGCGACAGGCGGTGTTCGATGGCGGCACCCATCCGCTCAATATCTGCCATGCGTCCGGCATGACCTCATTGCTGGAACCCAACCAGGACATCCTGTCGGGGTTTCCCGGCCTCGACGTTGCCGGCACGGTGCTCCGTCGCGAGCCGATCCAGACCGTCCGCCTGGATGATGTGGAGCAGGCGGCCGGCGCGGACTACCTCAAGATCGATATTCAGGGCGGGGAGCTGACGGTCTTCCAGAATGCGCACCGGTTTCTTGAGACCTGTGTTGTGATTCAGACCGAGGTTCTGTTTCGGGAAATGTACCGGGATCAGCCGCTGTTCTCCGAGATCGAACTTTATCTCAGAAATCAGGGGTTTCAGCTGCTCACCATGGTGCAGACCACCTCGGTCTCCATGAAACCGTTCACCTTCACCCGATCCCGGCTGCCCTCCACGGCGCAACTGTTCTGGGGCGATATCCTGTTCATCAAGGATGTCCGGACTCTGTCCGGCATGCCGCCCCAGAAACTGCTGTCCCTGGCCCGCGTGCTCCACGATGTCTATCGGGTCTACGATGTCTGCTTCAGTGTCCTGCAGACCCACGACCGTGTGGCGGGCAGCCGCCATTGCGAGGCCTATCTGCGGGCGCTCGCCGCTTTGGGCAACCGTGCCTGAGGCCGTTCTGTCGAAGGGCACCAGAGCACGGCGACTTGCCCGGATCGCTTCAACGCTTCGCCAGCAACGCCTCTTCCACGAAGGACAGCCGGTCCTGTCCGAAGAAGACCTCGCCGTCGATCACGTAGGTGGGGGATCCGATTGCGCCCGCCGCCAGGGCCCGTTCCAAATTACTCGCCAACTCGGCCTGAGGTTCCGTGGCCAGTGCGCGGTCGACCAGGTTTTCCGGCAGTCCGGCCTTGCGGCAAAGGTCCTTCAACACCTCCGGGCTGTCGATGTCCCGGTCGTCGCGCCACAGGGCGGCTAAAATCTCGTAAGCAATCCGGTCGACATCGTGACCTTCGGTCTGGGCCAGGATGACCACGCCGGAAGGACGCTCACGCGGACCGACATGATGAACCGGTTCAACGATCACAGGCATGTCCAGTCGCCGACCCCACCGCTCCAGCTCGTTGTGGTGGTTGTCACGCCGGATCTGGTGGCTTTTGGCGTAGGGCACGCCGCCGTTTCGTGCGACCAGCGCCTGCAGGTCAAGCGGGTGGTGTACCACCCGCCGTCCGTGCGCATGAGCCAGATGTGAAATCCGCCGGACTCCCAGATAAGCGAAGCTGGAGCGGATTGAGAAATAGTGCTCGACAATCCCGGTCGTGTCGCTCATTCGGCGGCATTTGCCTTGGCGGATCCGGTTCCGTAGACCGGCAGCCGCCATTCCGGATGCGCACCGGTGATCCCGTGGCACACATCGAAATATCGCTCCTGCAGCGCCTTGGTGATCGGCCCGACCCCGCCTTTTCCGATCGCCTGCCGATCGATCGAGGTGATGGGCGTGACTTCCCAGGCGGTGCCGCAGAAGAAGGCTTCGTCGGCGGCGAACAATTCGGAGCGGTCGACATCCCGCTCGATCGCCGGACAGCCCATCTCATCCAGCAGGGTCAGCACGGTTTCCCGCGTGATGCTCTCGAGAATGTCGTTGGTGGTGCTGGGGGCGATCGGCTGGCCGTTGCGCACCATGAAGAAGCACATGCCCGGCCCTTCCGAGATCTTGCCCTTTGCATTCATCAGAATCGCGGTGTCGTAGCCGTCGTCGACCGCCTGCACGGTGGCGAGCCGGCCGTTGTTGTAGTTGGCGTTGCACTTGACCCGCATCGGCATGGCCTGGTCCGGGATCCGCATCCAGGAACTGATCTGGGCCGAGACGCCGCTCTCGATGCGAGGGGAGCGCGGCCGCTCCTGGGCGGTGATGGCGAGGCCGACCGGACCGCGTGCGCCCGGGCCACCTTCGTCCTTCACATAAGCCGTTGTCATGATGTGCAGGCTTTCGCCCTTGAAACCATTGGCGTGAATCAACTCGACCGTCTTGTCCCGGATGAACTCGGGCGTGAGGATCTCGGAATACCGCATGAAATGCTGCGAGAACGCGAGCCGATCCATGTGCTCTTCCATCCGGAACAGATACATCTCCTGATCGTCCGCGTTCCAATATCCGCGAATGCCTTCGAAGACCGCCGTGCCGAACTTGAAGGCCGCCGAGGCCACATGCACCCGACCCTGATCCCAAGGCACGATGGCATCGTCGAGAAACACGTACTGGCCCATGGCAGAATCCTCCGAAGGAACTTGTTGTTGGTATCGCGGAAAGGTAATGCCGGACCTGCGATGTCGGCAAGTGCGCTTTAGCGCATCGCATCCAGGCCCTTAAGACGTAACTGATCGGCCTTCTCCGGACCGGAGGTCAGCTCGATCAGCCGTACGGTAGCGTACAGGTCTACCGTAGAAATGTTCGGGTCGCCCTGTTGCAAGCCCTTGAGCATCTCAGCGCCGCGAACATCGAGCTTGTCCTGGATGGCCGACAGGTTGGCCTTGATCTTGGGGGCCAGCCCGATCTCGTCGGCATAGGCCTGGGCCAGCCGCAAGGCCGTGATCCGGCCTTCGACCGCCCGCATGCGGGCGAACTCCTCGGCATCGGTGCCCACCGGGGTGTCCAGTCCGTCGATCAGCCCGACGGTCTCTGCGGCCGCGCCCTCGACAAGCACCTGCTCTGCGATCCGGCCAACTTCGGCCTTGGCCCGCTCGATCCTGCGGGTCATGCCGCGCCCGCCCTTGGCGACGGCGATGGCGGTTCGGTCCAGCGTCTTCAGCTCCCGGCCCAGATTGCGGGCGACATCGGTCTTGGGCGCGCCCTCCTTCGTGGCCTGATCGCGCACGTCGATCAGCCGATCCTCGGTCTGGTTGACCATGGCCTCGCTGACCTGACCGCTGACCTGACCCAGCAGGTCGCCCACGCCCTCCTCGGTCAGTTTCTCGAAGACCGTCAGCAGGGTGGCGGGATCTCGCAGCCGGCCCATCATCACGTAGACCACATGGGGCAGGGCGGCGCGGTTCATGCCGGCGGCCTTAGTCAGGCATCCGGCGATCATGGTGATCTGGGCGCGATCGAAATCCTCCACCGGACCAAGCGGCAGATCCTGCTGCAGTTTGAACAAAGGCCCGGCGATCGACAGGGCGAGCGCGGCCTCCTCCAGGGATTCCACCACATCCTGACCACCGAGCCCTTCCTTCAACTGCGTGCGGCCCTCCTTGGTCTTGGAGGACCCGGCGAGCTCGGCCTGGAAAACAGCTGCGGCGGCCGGCCAGAGCTCGGCGCCCAATGCCTCGAACACCTCGGCGTCGTCCGGCTCGGCGGTTTTGAGTCCGTCGCGCACACGCTTGAGCATGTCTGGGGCCGCCAGCGAGGCGAACAGATCCCACATCGGGTCGAGCGCGTGTCGGGGGATCTTGCCGAGCGCCTTGCGCCGGGTGCCGGGGGTATACAGCAGATCTTCAAACGGCATGCACATGACACGCTGCGGGGTCGGTCGGCGGGGCAGGCGCGCCACCGTCAGTCGCGGCCGCAGATATCCGAGCACCACATCGGTCTTCTGACGCTGCGGGCTGCGCTGCCGTTTGGACTCGAGAGAGTTCACCAGATCTGTGAACTGCTGTTCGGGGATGTCGAACACCCGACCGCCCAGGAACTCGATGGATTTGTCTTCAGGTTCGTCGCTCATAGCGCTGCCGCTCGTCTCTTCTCGATCCGGAGCGCCAACTCCAGGTCGGTCTCGCCGGTTTGCCAGCCCTGCAGTTGCCGCACATGGCTCCGCATTGCGTTCTCCAGTTTACCCCAGGCCTGACTCTTGAGCGCGTCCAGCTCCTTTTTCGGTACCAGCGGAAGCATGCGTACCATTTCCGCGAGTGCTTCGGCCTGCTGGTAAATCGGACCCTCGGCGGACGCGTTCCAGATCGCCAACACATGCTCCCAGCCGTCCAGGACCCAGGAGAGCCGGTCCAGCAGCTCCTTCAGCCCCAGCTCGTTCCGCTTCCAGTTTCGCAGTGTGTTCGGCATCTGGGTGACATAGTCGTCGATTGACCAGACCAACTCGTAGGCGATCTCGATCGTCAACCGGGCGACCTCGCCGGTCAGCGTGCCGTACCCGTCGACATCGGCATTGGTTCGCGCGCCCCATCCCGCAATCATCCCGCTGAACTGTTCGATCTGCTTCAGGAGGCGGCGGAGACGGCAGTCCTGTGGCATCGACGCCAAACCCACCGGAGCCACCATGTCGGACCAGAGCTCCAGATTGATGTAGAGCTGCTCCGAGGAGATGCCGAGCTTGCTGGCAACACCGTCGAGAATTTCACGGGTCTTTTTCTTACCGGCCGAGGAGGTCACATCGGCGAGCGTGAGCTTCGCGGCCCCTGGCGCCATCGCCTCGACAGTGGCTGAAATCAGAAAGTAATTGGTCAGAAGTCGCTCGTTCTCCTCGTCCTGATGCACCTTCTTCGCGCTCTCCACCGCGTCGATCCCGGCCAGCCCGGTCATCGCGATCTCCTGGGCGCAGCGCCGCATCCCGCGGGGCGTCGAGACTTTGTCCTCGTAGATCTTTTCATGCAGGGCGCGGTCATGCACCGACAAGCGGAACATCTCGGGGATCGACGGCCAGCCGATCACATAGGTCCCGGCGCCACCGGACATGCCCGGCACCAGGACCTCCAGCGCCTCTTTGCGATCCCGCCGCACCCGCGCGAAGGCCAGCATCGGGGTCGTGAACGGCACCACCACCCCCCGTTCCTCGAAGGTGGACGGCCAGAAGCGGGTGCTCAGATGGCCGCCGCTTTCCTCGCTGTCGGAGACGTTCTCGCTCATTTGGTGTCAGAATCCTTATCGACGCGCGGACATGGCGGACATTGGCCGAATTCCGCGTGTTATGCAGCAACTATCTACGGTCGGCAGCATTGCGGTGGCCCGTTTCAGGCGCCGCCCAACACCCGATAACGCTCCAGGTAGCGGGATTTCGCCTGGTCTGGAGTCACTGGTTGTATCGCCAGCTCCTTGCCGATCTTCGGGACGCCGAAGAACTTGCGAGCCTCCGTGACTGTGAAGCCGGCCAACTGGGTCGCCTCCAGATAGGCGGAGATCCGATCGGCCCGTTTGATCAGAGCTTCGATTTTGTGCGGCAGGGTCCCGGGTAATCCGAACCTGACATGGATCGCCGTGATCAGCCGTGTGTCGATCTCCTTGTAGCCCGGTCCGATGATCGCCTTGAAGGGGGTGATCATGTCGCCGATGACGTATTCCGGCGCGTCGTGCAGCAGGGCGGCCAGCCGCCATTTCTGCGAGATATCCGGGTCCAATCGTGCCACCAGCTGTTCGACCAGCACCGAATGCTGTGCCACCGTATAGGCGATCGGACCCGCTGTCTGGCCGTTCCAGCGCGCCACCCGGGATAGACCGTGGGCGATGTCCTCGATCTCAACGTCGAGGGGGGAGGGGTCCAGAAGATCGAGCCGGCGGCCGCTCAGCATCCGCTGCCAGGCCCGGGGCGTCTGATCGGCTTTGAGCTTGGATCTCATGGCGGGTCCCGTTGGGGTGGGGGCGGAGCCTTCGCCGCGGCGCCTGGCCCGGCTTCGGGTTTGTGCATCAGCCAAACCCAAAGCCCCAGGACGCCGAACGGCAACAGGGCCAGGATGCCACGGGTGGCGATCGCGGTGTTGCGTGCGTTCACGAACTGGACGTCGAACAGATCGATACAGCGGGCCTTGGCGTCCGGGTCGCCATACCGCTCCGCGCAGAAACCGTGCCCGGAATCCCGCTCCTCGGCGATCATACGGGCGGTCGCGCTCCAGCCCGATATGGACAGCACGCCGACCCCGGCCGCCCAGACCAGACAGCCGAACAGGCACAGAATAACAGCGAGGTTCTTGGGCGATGCCATGATGGGGGATGTAGCGGGGCGCATTGCACGAGTCCACCCGATGCTGAAACGTCGACACGCTTGCCCCATTAGAAAGACCGATACCGAGTAGAGCTTGGCGTGCCCATTCCTGCCGAAACGCCATCGCGCCCGTGACGGGCTGTCGCTTGACCGGGACAGCGGGGGGGATATCTTGCCGGTTATGACGACAACCACATCAGATCTTACCGGCCCGGATCAGGCGCCCGGCCCCTCCGGCGACAGCTTCCTCGACGATGCGAAGGTGATTTCGCTGATCGGGGTCGCGCATTTTTTCAGCCATTTCTACATTCTTCTGCTGCCGCCGCTGTTTCCGCTGCTCAAGGATGTGTTCGGGGTCAGCTACATCGAGCTCGGTCTCATGGTCACGGTATTTTCCGGGGCGACCGGGGTCAGCCAGATCGGCTTCGGCTACTTGGTCGACAAGATGGGGGCCAAATGGATTCTGATCGGCGGGCTGGCGCTGGAAGGGCTGGCGTTCCTGGGCATGGGGATCATCGGCGATTACTGGGCCATCCTCGGCCTGATGGCGGTCGCGGGCATCGCCAACGGGGTCTATCATCCGGCGGATTACGCGATCCTGTCGGCTTCGGTGACCGAAGCGCGGATGGGCCGGGCGTTCTCTCTGCACACGTTCACCGGATTCGCGGGATTCGCTGTGGTACCGCTGACGATCATCGGGCTGACCGGGCTGATCGGTTGGCAGGCGGCGGTGGCGGCCTGCGGGGTCGCGGGGATCGCCGCGGCGGGACTATTGGTCGTCTTCGGCCATCGTCTGCAGCACAGTCCCGGCAGCGATAAGCGCCGCAAGCCGGGCGAAGCCTCTGCCGCCAAATCCACCGGCTTTGAGATCCTGTTCAGCCCGGCGATCTTGATGTGCATGCTGTTCTTCACCCTGTTGGCGCTGTCCTCGGGTGGGATCAACAACTTCCTCGTCTCGGCCCTGAACGCGGTCCACGATGTCTCGCTGGCGGACGCGACACAGGCCCTCACCGGCTATCTGGTCGGCTCAAGTATCGGGATCCTGCTGGGCGGGATGATTGCGGACCGGACCAGCAATCATAACCTGGTCGCGGCCTGCTGCTTTCTGGTCACCGGACTCGCAATCCTGATGGTCGGGCTGGTGGCCATGCCGCCGCTGGTGCTGGCCGCCGTGATGGTGGGACAGGGCCTGACCCACGGCATCATCATGCCGAGCCGGGACATGATCGTGCGCTCGGTCGCTCCCGTCGGCTCAATGGGCAAAGTGTTCGGGTTCGTCTCGACCGGGTTCAGCATCGGCGGCGTCACTGCACCGCTGCTGTTCGGCGCGATCCTCGATTGGGGCGCGCCCACCCTGGTGTTCTACGTGATCGCCGGGTTCATGCTGATCTCGCTGCTGACCGTTTTCAGCGTCGGCGACAAGCGCACCGGTGCGAGCGCGCAACCGGCGGAGTGACGGTTCAGGCTTTGCGTTCCCGGTACCAGATGTAGATCCCGCTGGCGACCAGAATGGCGGTGCCGGACCAGACCCAGATATCGGGGAATTCGCCGAAGACCAGGTAACCCGCAATTGCTGCGAACACGATCTGGGAATACTGGAACGGCGCCAGGATCGAGGCCTCGCCGGCGCGGTAGGCGTTGATCAGCAACATGTGCGCGAGCGCGCCAAGGCCTCCCATCGCAGCGAGGATTCCCCACTGCACCGGGGTCGGCGTCAGCCAGAACGCCGGCACGATGAGACTGGAGCCGATCGTCCCGACGATCGTGCCGTGAAACAGCATTGAAATCGATTCCTCGGTGCGCGTCAGGATTCGGGTCATCAGCACGAAGGCCGCGAACATCAATGCGAGCAGGAGCATCAGGCCATAGGCCCAATGCACCTCGGCGAAGCCCGGGCGCAGCATCACAACCACACCGACGAAGCCAACGCCCACCGCCGCCCACCGCCGTGGGCCGACCTTCTCTCCCAGGACCGGGATCGACAGCGCGACCACGAACAAGGGGGCGACGAACCCGATCGCTATCGCATCGGCCAACGGGATGTATTGGATTGCGGTGAAGAACACGTAGGTCATCGACAGCAGCATCACCCCCCGGATGGTGGTCAGCCAGGGGCGTGTCACCGTCAGAGCCCGGCGTAGCTTGGGGCCGCGAAACAGCGCCAGCAGCAGGATCATATTGAACAGATACCGGCCCCAGACGACCATTGGGATCGGCATCTCCTGGCCCAGGAACTTGGCGGCCGTGTCCAGCCCCGCGAACACCACTTCGGCGAGGACAAGAAGTGCGATCCCGAGAGTTGCGTTCGAGGAGCCCTTTGTCGCTGTGGGGGTCTGGCCTTCTAGGGTGCGATCTGGGGCGGGCTTTAACATGGCCGGACGCTGACATATTCGGGCCATCATGGGAATTCAAACTGGCTCGAATTTAGCGGGGATTGCATCTTCACCTTGACGGGGCGCTCAGGATAAAACCCTTTGCACGCAGGGCCGACGCCTCACATCCGAAGACTGCCGAAACCGCCCGAACGCGAGGCCGGAGAGGATCATGAGCCTATACGACAGCGATCGCCGCTACCGACGCCGCTTCTGGGGTGGAATGGTGCGTTTCCTCGCGCTCTCCGGAGCTTTGGTGACGACCGCTGTGGTCTCCTACAGCTTCGGCCGGGAAGAATTGAACAGCGGGGTGCGCAGCTTTCAGGAGGAAATCCACCAGATGGAGTTGCATGAGGACGCCCTGGAGCAGGAAAACGCCAATCTCCGGGTGGTCGCCGAAAAGGCCAAACTGACGGTGGCCGAGGTTCAGCGCCGCTATGCGCAGGATGTCCCTCAGGGCGAGCGCCGTGAGCTTCTCGATCTCGTCACCGCGCGTTTGGAGGCGGGGGTGGCGCCGGACCGGTTGGCCTTCCTCATCGAGTCGGCCAGCAAACCGGTTTCCTGCGAGCCGGTTGAGACCAAACGCTTCCTGCTCCGGACGCCGCTGTACAATGGTGCCAATACGTCGGTTTCGTTCGCGAACGATGCGGTGCTGGTGACCGGATCCGGCCAGTCCGCCAAGACCGAGGATGGCTTGCCGCAGGCGTGGTACGATCCGGCGCAACCGGTCAATCTGATCCTCCGCCGCATCGACGGGACCGAAATCTCGGTGACGGATACGCTGCCGATCCAGAAATCCATCGAACAGGGCGGTGCCGAACATCGGTTCCTGGTGCGGCCCGGCGCGCGCGGGTTCGTACAGGTCAGTGCCGAACGCTGCGCCTACCCATGACCGAACCGGCGCCGGCCGTCATTTCGGGAGAAGTGCAGCCGTTTGAACTGTCCAGGCGGCAGGTCGGATGGACCCTGTCCGCGCATTTCCTCAGCTCGGCCTCGATCGGAGTGGCGATCGGCGGAATCGTGCCGCTGATCTCGGTCACCCTTGAGGCCCGCGGGGTGGACACCGTGATCATCGGTGTCAATTCGGCCATGACCTCCATCGGTGTGATCCTTGCGGCCCCGTTCGTGCCTTCGATCGTGCGCGCTTTGGGGGCGGGATGGGCGATCGTGGCGGGGCTGATCTTTGCCACACTGGCCACAATCGGGCTCGGGTTGGTGGATGATCTCTGGGTCTGGCTGCTGCTGCGGCTGCTGATGGGGGTGGGTGTGGTCACGCACTGGGTGGTCAGCGAAACCTGGATGCAGGCGATCGTCAGCGAACGTCGACGGGGCTTGGTGATGTCCGTCTACGTGACCTCGATCGCCGCCGGGTTCGCATCCGGTCCCGTGGTCTTGAGCTTCACCGGAACCGCGGGACTCCTGCCTTTTATCGTGTTCGCCACGATGATCGGTCTGACGGCCCTGCCGATGATTCCGATCCGCCATCTGGTGCCGCCCCTCGCCCTGAATGAGCGGGGCAGCGCGCTGCGGCTCCTGCGTCAGGCACCGACCATCGCGACGGCCGCCTTGGCGGTCGGTCTGGTGGACGCGGCGTTCTTCACGTTTCTGCCGCTCTACGGATTGCGGGTCGGCGTGCCGAAGGAGGAGGCCCTGCTGCTCCTGACCGCTGTGCTCGGCGGCAACGTGCTGCTGCAGATCCCGCTCGGATGGCTGGCCGACAAGGTGAGCCGCCGAGGCCTCCTGATCGGGCTCGCGGCGATCTGCGTGGCCGGTCCGGTGGTCACGGCTCCGTTTATCCTATCCGGGTCTTGGATCATGTATCCGCTGGGGGTGATCTGGGGCGGGGCGGCGTTCGGAATCTATACCGTCGGCGTCACCATGCTCGGCGAGCGCTATCGTGGCGGCGAACTGGCCTCTGCGAACGCGGCGTTCGTGGTGTGTTTCGAAATCGCAAATATCACAGGTCCGCCGGTCGCCGGACTGGCGATGGAGCTTTGGGCCCCGCACGGTCTGATGGTCTATATGACCGTCGTCTCCGCCGGTTTCCTGCTGCTGGCGATCTTCAGAGGCGCCCAGCGCGCCGTCCAATCCGGCTCTTAGGCCGCCCGGTCACGGCAGCGGGCCCTTGGCCTCGCAGAACTGGCCGGCGGACTTCAGAGGGCCGCAGAATGCCGTTGCCTCAGCCTTGGTCGGGAACCCTCGTGCCATCAATCGGACATAGGTCCCACGGCCGTTCCCCGGATCGAACTCACTGGTCAGCATGGACAGTTTGTCGAGCTGCGGGAACTTTGCCTTCAAGGTGGTCCACCCCGCTTGCGCGCGGCTCGAGGCCCGATAGGAGGCAAGATGCACGGCCCACGGCCCGTCGGCCATTGGGCTCGTTCCGGTTCCGGATGCGGCCATTGCCTTGGGCATGGTGCTCCCGGGTTCCATGGTTCCGGGACCAGCAGCGCCCAGCGGCGCCAGCCCGGCGGCCTTCTCGAGGCGGTCCACCGCGACTTCAAGCCGGTCCAGCCGCCGTTCGATCGGACTTGCCGGCATGGTATCCGCCATTCCGGACGCGGCCATGCCTGGCGTCATCGTTCCGGCAATGGCACCGGCGCCTGTCGACATCGGCAGAGGAACGCCTGTCTGATCCGCCGTGACCACAGGGGTCGGTGCCGCGGCGTTCGGAGCGATGGGGGTCGAGGCGGCCAGATTTGCGGTCCGGTCATTGGACAGATTGACCGAGACCAATTCCTTCCGGCTGTTCTGTCCGGCAAAACTCCGCTCCCGCAGCACCACATTCTGGACTACCGGCGAATAGTACATCGTGTCGGTATAGTCCCGTCGCTGACAGGTGATCTTGAAGGTGGTGTAGGTCCCGGCTTTGACCTGCACGGTCTCCTGGCCCATCACCTCGCAGCTGTGCTCATCCTGCCAGCCCTCTGGCAGGGTCTCGCTGGAGCCGCGCACCACATAGGCGACCCGGTTGCCTTCGCGGAGCGGGAACAGCTGCTCCGGGCTGCCGATGATGGCCTGACGTCCGCGGCCGAGTTCCGGATGCGCCGACCAGTTGAGCGGCGGTGTCACGATATAGGGATCGCGGGTCCAGATGACGCTGCTGTCGCTTTCGTCGTCGGTCCACGTCACCCGGTCCGGCGAGACGGCAACCACCCGTTCCTGGGTGATGGCTCCGTCCTGGTCGAACACGAAGGTGTCGCCGGTGGCGTAAGCGGGAATGTCGGCGGCCGGAAGCGAGCCCTGATCGGGCACCGATCCGGCGTTCCCGGAGAACCCGGAAAAGTTCGAGCATCCTGAGAGAAGGATAAGCGCGGCGCCACCGGCCAGGATCGAAAATCGGTTCGCCATACTGCTTTTACCTCAGCCCAAGACTGGAGCGGGAATCGGGTAAGAGTCTCAATATTTTGCGGGGGCTTGTCAAGAAAACGCTACATCCGGTCAAATGATCGTCGTTTTTCTCCAGAGCCATATCGTCACCAGACTGCGCCGCTGTCCGAGATTGACCAGAAGCCTTGTGAGCGACAGAGTTACCGGCAAGAGTTCATCCCCTTCCAGCGGGTCGCGTGTTGCGCGCCCGCCGTGTCAATTTTGGAGACAGCCATGGCCTATGCGCTCGAGACCAACGACAATTCGATCGACATCCCGTCCGTCCGAGGCCGGGTCAGCGCCGAGGAATGGAGGGCGCGGGTTGACCTCGCGGCCTGCTACCGGCTGGTCGCGCATCACGGATGGACGGATTCGATCTACACCCATATCTCGGCGCGGGTCCCGGGTGAAGACGGCCATTTTCTGATCAATCCCTACGGGCTGATGTTCGAGGAGGTGACGGCGTCCTCGCTGGTGAAGATCGATTTCAACGGCAAGATCGTTATGGACAGCCCGTTCGAGGTGAACGAGGCCGGATTCACCATCCACAGCGCCATTCACATGGCGCGGCACGAGGTGGCCTGTGTGATCCACACCCATACCGTCGCCGGTATGGCCGTCGCGGCTCAGAAGGACGGCATCCTGCCGATCAGCCAGAACTCCATGATGTTCTTCGGCAACCACTGCGCCTATCACGACTATGAGGGCATCGCGCTGGATCTGGACGAGCGGGACCGTTTGGTTGCCGACCTTGGTGAGCGTTATGTGATGGTCCTGCGGAACCACGGTTTGCTGGTCTGTGGCCGGACCACCGGCGAAGCCTTCGAGATCATGCACAATCTCGAGAAGACCTGCGCGGCGCAGATCGCGGCGCAGGCCGGCGGCGAGCTGAACCTGCCGTCCGACGAAGTCTGCCAGCACACCGCCGATCAATTCTGGCGGAACAGCAATGAGCCGTTCGGCAAGCGGGCCTGGCCGGCGATGATGCGAGTCCTGGATCGCAACAATCCCGGCTACGACGCGTAACCCTGCCTGAGCCAGCGGAGATCTGAGATGCGGATTGCGGCGGAGAGCCTGCTTACGGGCGGGAAGGTCTTTCTCGGCCCCGGTTTGGGGTTCGCGGAGGCGGTGGCGTTCTGGGGCGGCAAGGTGCTGGCGACCGGATCGGCGACGGACCTTTCGGCGCTGGTGGGGCCGGACACCAGGGTGATCAACCTCAAAGGGCGCCTCGCGGTGCCGGGCTTCAACGACGCCCACCAGCACATGATGTCCATGGGCTTCGGTGACCTGGATGTTGACCTCAAGGACGAGTCGATCGACACCCTGGACAAGCTGCTGGCAGCGGTGAAGGAAGGTGTCGATGCGGCGGGCCCGGGCGAATGGGTGCTTGGCCGGGGCTACGACCATTTCGAGCTGGACGTGAAACGCCATCCGCTGCGCGAGGAACTGGATCTGATCGCACCGGACCATCCCGTCTACATCAAGCGCACCTGTGGCCATATGGGGGTGGCGAATTCCAAGGCGCTGGAACTGGCGGGGATCACCGAGTCGTCGCCGCAACCTGCGGGCGGGCACATCGAAAGCCAGAACGGCAAGCTGACCGGCCTGATGCAGGAGACCGCCCAGCAGCTGATCACCAAGGCGCAGCCGGACGACAAGCTGGAGACTTTGGTCACGGCGATCGAGGCGGGGGCGCGGCTGAACCTGTCGTTCGGGATCACCAGCTGCACCGATCCCGCCGTGGGCCTGCGCAAGGGGTATATGGACTGGCAGGCCTACCTGGCCGCCCGCCGCCAGAACCGCTTGCCGATCCGGATGTATCTGATGCCGCTGGCCGGTGCGTCCGGCTGGCCGGACCGGGCGATCGGCATGGACTTGATGACCGGGGACGGGGACGAGTGGATGCGCGTCGGTCCGATGAAGCTGTTCACCGACGGCTCCGCCGGCGGCAAGACCGCCGCCATGTCGGAGCCCTATATCGACGATTCCGAGAACACCGGAATTTTCATCTACGGGGACGAGGAGCTGCACGGCTATATCGCCGACTATCACGCGCGCGGCTTTCAGATCGCCACCCATGCGATCGGGGATGCGGCGATTGAGCAGGTGCTGTCCGGCTACGAGAAGGCGATGGGCAACACTGTCGATCCAAGCCGCCGGCACCGGATCGAGCATTGCGGCTTTCTGACCGACGATCAGCTCAAGCGGATGGCAGCGGCGGGCATCCTGCCGGCACCGCAGCCAATCTTTCTTTACGAGTTCGGCGATCTGTATCGGAACGTGCTCGGCTCCGGCAGGCCGGAGGCCAGCTATCCGATGCGGAAATGGGCCGACGCGGGCCTGAACCCGTCCGCCAGTTCCGACGGTCCGGTCAGCTCGACCAACCCGTTCCGAAACCTCTACACCATGGTCACCCGCAAGACGAACAAGGGCACCGTGATCGGGGCTGATCAGGCCCTCACGCTGGAGGAGGCGATCGGCGCCTACACCGTAAATTCGGCCTACGGGTCGTTCGAGGAAGGGATCAAGGGCACGCTCGCCCCCGGGATGCTGGGTGACGTGGCGGTACTGGACACCGATCTGTTCGCGACCGAGCCCGAGGCCTGGCTCTCGGCCCACTGCGATCTCGCCATCGTCGGCGGTGCCGTGGCGCACGATCGGTTGGGTGAGGCGGGCTAGGTCAGAAATACCCCGCCGTTCGCGTGGATGGTCTGGCCGGTAATGTAGCCGCCCTCGGGGCCGGCCAGGAAGCGGATCGTGTCGGCGATCTCATCCATCTTGCCCTTGCGGCCGAGCGGAATGCCGCCATCGGTCAGATTGCTCGGCATGGCGCCGGCCGTCGCGCCGCGCACCGTGTCGATCGCGCCCGGCGCCACGCAATTGCAGCGGATGCCGTGGGGCGCCAGTTCGATCGCCAGCGCCCGCATCAGCCCTTCCAGTCCGGATTTGGACGCCGAGACATGGCAGCGGTTCGGCGTCGCCACATGGGTCGACACGCCGGATAAACCTACAATCGACCCGCCACCGCGTACGATCAGATGGGGTACCGTCGCCTTGCACAGCAGGAAGGCACCATCCAGCGCTACAGACAGGATCTCCCGCCACTCCGCGAAGTCCATGTCCACGAACGGGGTCTGGCGGCGCAGGCCCGCATTGCTGACCACGATGTCGAGCCCGCCCATGGCGGCGACGCCTTCCTCGGCCATCGCGAACACCTGCTTCTCGTCGGAGACATCGCCCAGCAGGGCGACCGCCCGGCGTCCGAGTGCGCGGATTTCCTCCGCCACAGCCTCGATCGAGTCCCGGTCGGAGCGGCCGTTGACGATGATGTCGGCACCGTCGCGCGCCAGTCTGAGCGCAGTGGTCCGGCCGATGTTCTTACCCGCCCCGCTGACCAGCGCGACCTTGCCTTCCAACGTCCCCGCCATGATGTCCTCCCGGTGGTCTGGTTATTCGCCGGCCGCGCGGTGCTCCGGGAACAGCGAGCGTAGCCCGTCGGGGGAGGCAGCGCATACGCCCCGTTCGGTGATCAGTCCCGTGACCAGACGGGCGGGAGTGACATCGAAGGCCGGATTGGCGGCAGGGCTGCCGTCCGGGGTGATGGTGACCGCCGCGATCGAGCCGTCGTCGAGCCGCCCGGGAATCCGGGTCACCTCGGAGGCGGACCGCTCCTCGATCTCGATGTCCATGCCGTCATCCAAGGTCCAGTCGATTGTCGGACTGGGCAGGGCCACGTAGAACGGCACGCCGTTGTCATGGGCGGCCAAGGCCTTGAGATAGGTGCCGATCTTGTTGGCGATGTCGCCGTTGGCGCTGACCCGGTCGGTGCCGGTGATGCACAGGTCGACCAGGCCCCGCTGCATCATATGGCCGCCCGCATTGTCGACGATTACCGTGTGTGGCACCCCGTGGTTCTGCAGCTCCCAGGCGGTCAGGAAGGCGCCCTGGTTGCGGGGGCGGGTCTCGTCCACCCAGACATGGATCGGGATTCCCGAGTCGTGGGCCTGATAGATCGGGCTGGTGGCGGTGCCCCAATCGACGGTGGCGAGCCAGCCGGCATTGCAGTGGGTCAGCACGTTGACCGGCTCGCCGGGTTTCTTGGCTGCGATGTCCTTGATGATCTCCAACCCGTGCCGGCCGATGGCATGGTTCAGATCGGCATCCTCGTCGCAGACATGACGGGCGAAGGCGGCGGCCGCGTCCACTCTGTCGGCGGGGGCGATAGCGGACAGTTTGGCGCGTCCGGCATCGAGCGCCCAACGCAGGTTCACAGCAGTCGGGCGGGTCACGATCAGACTGTCGTAGGCGCGCACCAATCCGGTGTCCGAACTGTCTTCCCGCATCGCCAGCCACAGCCCCCAGGCCGCCGTCGCTCCGATCAGCGGTGCGCCGCGGACAAGCATCGCCTTGATGGCGTGGGCGGCGTCGGCAGCCGTGCTGAGCCGCTCGGTGACGAAGGCATGTGGCAAGCGGGTCTGATCGATGATCTCGACCGCCTCCCCATCGGCGGCCTGCCATATCGGGCGGTAGGGGGTTCCGTTGACTTTCATGGCGCTCTCCCTGTCGCGGCCAGAGGTTCGCCCTCTATTTGCTACGCTGGGCGGTCGGCCGCAAGGGACTCCCGGTACATGTGACGGCGAAGGAACGGGCCCATCCCGCGACACGCTTTGATGACAGCGTTCAAGGTGAATGCTAGAACCCTGCCTCTTTTGCGCCACCGGAGACCGACACTCATGATTCCCCGTTATTCCCGAGAGAAAATGGCTTCGATCTGGTCGCCGGAGACCAAGTTCCAGATCTGGTTCGAGATCGAGGCGCATGCCTGCGACGCGCAGGCCGAGCTCGGCGTGATCCCGAAAGAGGCCGCCAAGGCGGTCTGGGAGCGGGGGCAGTTCGAGGTGGCGCGGATCGACGCGATCGAGGCCGAGGTCAAGCACGACGTGATCGCCTTCCTGACCAATCTCGCGGAATATGTCGGCCCGGAAGCGCGCTTCGTGCACCAGGGTATGACCAGTTCGGACGTTCTGGACACCTGTTTGGCGGTCCAGCTGGTGCGGGCGGCGGATCTTCTGATCGAGGATCTGGACGGACTTCTTGCGGCGCTGGAGCGCCGCGCGTTCGAGCACAAGGACACGGTCAAGGTCGGCCGCTCCCACGGCATTCACGCGGAGCCCACCACTTTCGGCGTCACGCTCGCCAGCCATTTTGTCGAGTTCCAGCGCTGCCGGGAGCGGATGGTGGCCGCCCGCAAGGAAATCGCCACCTGTCAGATCTCCGGCGCGGTCGGCACCTTCGCCAATATTGATCCTTATGTGGAAGAGCACGTGGCCAAGGCCCTGGGCCTCGCGGTTGAGCCGGTCTCGACCCAGGTGATCCCGCGCGACCGGCACGCCATGTTCTTCGCCACCCTTGGCGTGGTCGCCTCCTCGGTCGAGCGGCTGGCGACCGAGATTCGCCATCTGCAGCGCACCGAGGTGCGCGAGGCCGAGGAGTTCTTCAGCGAGAAGCAGAAGGGCTCGTCCGCCATGCCGCATAAGCGGAACCCGGTGCTGACCGAGAATCTCACCGGCCTCGCCCGGCTGGTACGGATGACCGTGGTGCCTGCGATGGGGAATGTGGCGCTCTGGCACGAGCGGGACATCAGCCACTCCTCGGTTGAGCGCGGGATCGCGCCGGACGCCACGGTGACCCTGGATTTCGCGCTGGCGCGGCTGACCGGCGTGGTCGACAAGATGCTGATCTATCCCGAGCAGATGAAGGCCAATCTGGACAAGCTGGGCGGCCTGATCCACAGCCAGCGGGTCATGCTGGCCCTGACCCAGAAGGGGGTGGATCGCGAGGCGGCGTACCGTCTGGTTCAGCGCAACGCCATGCCGGTCTGGCTTGAGGGCAAGGATTTCCGAGGCCTGCTGGGGGCCGATGCCGAGGTGACCGCGGCGATCACACCGGCGGAACTCGATGGCCTGTTCGACCTCGGCTACCACACCAAGCATGTGGACACGATCTTCAAGCGGGTGTTCGGCCGGGCCTAGCCTTCGGGTGTGAGCTGACGATCTCTCAGTGCAGGAACGCCAGCAGCACATAGCGGCTGCCGGCGATCACCGGCCGGGCCTCGTGCAGCAGCGTGCAGGAGAACACCAGCGCGGCACCGGGGGCGGGGCGGTAGCCGACCTCGCCGTATTCCGGGAACACCAGCTGTCCGCCATCATAGTCGGCACCCGGTCCGCCCGCGTTCAGGTTCAGGGTGACGGCGAACAGCCGGGTCCGGGTGGCCTGGGTGGTGTTGTCCCGGTGAGCGCGGAAATGTCCGCCGTCGGCGGCGTCGTAGCGGACGATCTTGAACTCCTCGTGCCGGGAGATGTTGGCATGGGTGGCCTTCTGGATCTCCGGGATCAGCCGACGGCTGAACATCTGCGTGATCGCGCCGTCCAACCGGCTGCCGGGCTGAATCACGTGATCGCGCCGGACCTTGACCTCCGGGTCCTGCAGCTCGACGGCCTGCCCCTTGACCTGCTGCATGAAGCCGGACGGGGCATTGCCCTCCTGATCGTGCACCGCGCGCAGATAGGTGCACCATTCGGCGGACAGCACGTCAGGAATTATCATGATCGGGGCGTGCCGCGTTTCCATCAGCCGCAGGCCGGTCTCCGACAGCTCCGAGACCCGGTCGAGGACGGTGTCGAAATGAGCCTCCGTACCGGTTTCGGGCGCGCGGGGCAGCACGGCGACGATCCGGCTGTCCCGACCGATGATCGCGGTGCCGGGGCCCTTCAGGTTCAGATTGTGCGCGAGCGCGGCGGGTTCGTCCGACAGTACCTCCACATCCAGCGTGTGCTTCTTGGAAAAGGCGAGGTTCTGAACCGGTGCGGCGGATCGGATGACATAGGGCTCCGCCCCCAGGGTCCGGATGCGCGACGCCCGCGCGTCGAGGGCCAGCGCCGCCTCGACCGCGTCCGTGCCAGCGGGAATGTGCACCACTGCGATCCGGCCCGCCATACGGTTCAGCGGTTTGGGGCGGCCGTCGGTCTGCCGCAGCTCGATGGGTGGCGCGTGATCGGCCGTATCGAACCACGGGTGCAGATCGGGCATGGGTGGCGTTCGGGTCATGGTCTGGGACGCTCGGGTCGGTTTGCGGCTCGTCGGACCATCATAGCGGGGTCCGCGAGATGATCTCAATTCGCGGACCGTCCGCGCCGGAACCCCCGCTCACCCCTCCGCGCGTCTGGCCAGTTCCTCGATCTGGCCGATCCGGTAGTAATGGATTTCACGGACCAGTCGGATGGTCGGTTTGAGGGCGAAGCAGACGCTGCCGATCAGGAAAAGCCAGGTGCCGAAAGCCACGGTCGTGTCGTCGAAGAACAGGATGCTGCCGAAGATGAACAGGAAGGCCGCCGCGAAATCAACGAGCGTGTACACGATCTCGTAAAGCGCGAAGAGGCGCGCGTTGGAATGGGTCCTCGTGCGGATCTTCGGGTCGAACATTCGCATCCAAACGCTCCTTTCAGTGATGTAAGCGGGGGTAACCGTCTGAATTTCATCGCACATAAAAATAGTGCGAAACAGCAGTTGACGGTTCCGGCCGGGTGGCCTAGCTAATTTATCAAGCGCTGAAGTTGAGGCTCAGCTTGTGGAAGCGCTATATAAATGTCCGCTAAAGCGAGTGGGTTTGGAACCCGTCGCATGTCCGCGTCGGGTTTTTTTATTCTCCGACCGGCATGCCGGAAATCCGACCTCCAAGCATCAGAGAGCCTCCTAACCCAGCGTGGACCCACTCCGCGCCGCGAAGGAGACCGACAATGTCTATCACCAAACGCACATTTCTGGGCGGCCTCGCCGCCGCCGTAGCCGGAACCGTGATCGGGACCGCAGCGCTTCCGACCCATGGCTTTGCCGCCGACGTGCCGGACCAGATCACCGTCGACTATGCCTATTACAATCCGGTCAGCCTGCTGATGAAGAAGAAGGGCTGGATCGAGGAGGAGTTCGCGGCGGAAGGCACCGATATCCGGTGGGTGTTGTCGCTCGGCTCCAACAAGGCGCTCGAGTACCTGAACGGCGGCAGCGTCGATTTCGGCTCGACCGCGGGCGCCGCCTCGGTGATCGGCCGGGCCAACGGCATTCCGATTAAGGCGGTCTACGTCTATTCCAAGCCGGAATGGACCGCGCTTGTCACCCGCGCCGACACCGGAATCATCAAGGTCGAGGACCTGAAGGGCAAGCGGGTCGCGGTGACCCGCGGCACCGATCCGCACATTTTCCTGCTGCGCGCGCTCGACAGCGTCGGTCTGACCGAGAAGGACATCAAGGTGGTGCTGC
>JANSYC010000152.1 GCA_024742605.1 Alphaproteobacteria bacterium
AGATGCCGGTCTTGCCAAATAAATCACCAGGCGAACGCCCTTCCATCAGCCGGTCCAGCAGGTCTTTATCGATGCTCATACGTGGGTCTCCTCTTCGAGCAGTTACCACATCAGCGCACAAAATTCAGGATAGTCCCGATTCCCTTGTGCACATTCTTTGGCGTCGCCGCGTCATGCGGCTCTTGATCGATGCCTGAGGCAACCTTTCTGATCGCATCCAGAGTTACATAGACTCCATGCTGTTGAAGTGCTTCCTGCAGTATGGATGAAGCACTTGGTGGTGCCTCTCTCTCGCTGTCTCGTGCTTCATTTTCCGTCCGAAACAGGCCGTATCGTTCCTCAATGTCACATAACACCTGCACAATCATAACATCGCGAGGCGCGTTGGCCTTCGCTGGACGGCCGCGACCGCGCTTCGATTTCAAGTTACCCGACTGAACAGCTTTCCAAAATTCATCAAGTGGTCCGGGCAGCGACTTCCCAGCTGCAGTTCTCGTCTCACATACATAGCATGCCAATTCGAAAACGTCCGGATCTCGCTTCCCCTGAGCGACCAGTTCATCAGCAGATCTCTCAGGTAGCATGACACAATCGTTTCTCAGCTCGAGGCGCAGGCTATTCCAGGCCTTCACGCCAGCGGGTCCGAAACGCGCAAATTGAAAGGGCCATTCTAAATTTTGCCACGCCGCAATCATCTCGTAAGCGTAGTTCCGTGCGCCTTCAATATCCGGATCTTCATTTAACTTCTTGGGCATGTCCTGATTATTCCAATTGATTGCAATTTTTTTGCCTTGTTTAATTCTTTCGTGAAGATCCATCAGAGACGCGGGCGAAGCTATTCACCAAGAAGCCGGGTGGCTTTAGCCGGAAGTCACCTATGAACGAGGTTTCGCAGGCAACTCGCATCGTTTGGAGATTTCCACGCACACCGCCTCCATGGCTGGCCTCAGCGCCTCCAGAGACGGCCTGACATACCTCTGACCAGTTATTGAGAGGGGCGTGTGGTTCAGCAGCCTCCCAACGACCTCTTCGAGCACACCAGCTTCCATCGCAACTGTGGCAAATGTTCGGCGATGCGCATGCGGACTCCAACGCAGCCTTTGAGGTGCAGAAATAGGTCGGTCCCGCAGCTTTTGCGACGGGAACACCCATTGTTTGTGCAGCCCCCGTACCGGGGCAAGGATCTCATGATGGATCTGCAATATGGGCAGGTCGAAGCTGCGGCCGTTCTTCGTCATCGGCAAGTGTATCCGATCTTCAAACACGTTTTTCCATTCAAGGTTGAGAGCCTCGGACTTACGAAAGCCGGTATAGAGCAGAAGCTCGTAGAACACCGTGTGGATCGGGTTGGGCAAATCAGAGACTGTTCTTTTCCAAGTCGACAGATCATCGATGATTGTGCCGTTAGGGGGTTCATCATACCACTCGATTGCCATGGTCGGACATTCCGGCAAATCATGAACCCGTCGCGCGTGGTTCCAGACCGTCCGGAAATACTTGAGGGTGAGCTGCTGCCGGTTTCGTGGACAGCAGGTTAAGCTAGCATAGCGCGGGCCTCGAACTCCATGGGGCTGAGATAGCCCAGCTTCGAATGCCGTCTGCGCGGGTTGTAGAAGCGCTCGATGTAGTCGAACGCGTCGGCGCGGGCTTCGTCGCGGGTCCGATAGACCTTGCGGTTGGTCCGTTCGATTTTCAGCGACGAAAAGAAGCTCTCCATGGCCGAATTGTCCCAGACGTTCCCGGCCCGGCTCATGGAGCAGGTGATGCCGTTGTCGACCAGCAGGCGCTGAAACTGCTCGCTGGTGTATTGCGATCCCTGGTCTGAGTGATGCAGCAGCGCATCGGCCTTGCCGCGGCGCCAGACGGCCATCATCAGAGCATCCATGACCAGCGTGGCATCGCGTTCGGCCTTCATCGACCAGCCAACCACGCGGCGAGAGAACAGATCCAGCACGACCGCCACATACAGCCAGCCCTGGGCGGTCCAGATGTAGGTGAAGTCGGCCAGCCACTTCTGGTTTGGGTGATCCGCCTCGAAATCCCGGTCGAGGATGTTGTCGGCGATGACCGATCGTTCGCCATCGTCCCCGGGCTTTCCGCGCCGTTTTGGGCGTGCTTTCAATGCGTTCTGGCGCATCAGCCGCTCGATCCGGTGAAGACCGCAGATCAGACCCTCTTCAAGGACATCGTGCCAGACCCGGCGGGCGCCATAGGTCCGGTCGCTCGCCTTGAAGCTCGTGTCGATGGCCGTGACGAGCTTCGCATCAAGGATCGCTCGGTCGCTGAGAGGGCGGTTCAGCCATGCATGGAAGCCCGAGCGTGAGACCTCCAGAACCTTGCACAGCCAGCTGACCGGCCAGATATGCCGGTGCTTCGCGATGAAGGCGAACCTCATGTCGCTTCCCTCGCGAAGAATGCCGCGGCTTTTTTTAAGATGTCACGCTCCGCCTTGAGCTTGGCGACCTCTTTCTTCAGAGCTGCGATCTCTGCCAGTTCGGCACGCTGCTGGCCATGGCCGGGAAACGCCGTAACGGGTGCCGTCGTGGCCTCCCGCATCCAGCGCCGCAGCACGCTCTCGGCCAGATCCAGATCACGGGCCGCCTGCGCCACCGCAACGCCCCGTTCTGTCACCAGCTTCACTGCCTCAAACTTGAACTCCTTCGTGAACTTCCGTCTTACCATGTCCGATCTCCAGTTCCTTGGTCACGATCTTATCTTCGTGTCCACGAAACCGGCAGCAGCTCAGGGTGTGGTTCGCTGCAGAAGGCGAGCTAGACATTGACTGGTGCTTTCTCACGACCATCTGCTTTGAAATCTCATCAAGTGGCAGATGCAGCCAGTCCTTCAGGTGGCGGTCGAATTGCTGACGCAGACCCTCTTTGTGGGCCTCGGAGCGCAGCTTTGGTCGCGCGAGATAAGTATCCATCGCCGCCGTCAAAGTTGGCACACCGATCTGCACGTGCTTCCCGGCCCCTCTCCCCATTTCAAGGGACAGCTCCAGAGCTGACTGCCGCGCGGCCTGAGCCGAAATCGTCGGATAGCGCCCGATAAGAATTCGCTTGGTCTGTCCGCCCACATCCTTCTGGAAGTACCAGGTCTTGGATCGCTTTCCGACGAACAGCACGAAGCCCTTAACCTCGGTATCCCAGTGCTTCTGGGTCCCGGTGTTGGACTGAGGAAGCTTGCGTGCGTAGGTCTCTGTCAGCTTAGGCATTTTTGTAGGCTTTTTGTAGGTATCAGTTGGAAAAGGTGTGACACCAGAGGAAAGCCAAAGAACAATTTATGTCAATAAAAATAATGGATTGACACCTAAGGGAAACTCCTGGAAAACCATACCACAAGCTTGGAAGGCAAGGGTCTTACCATTACACAACGCCCGCTCGGCGTGATACGACTTATTGGATGGGCTTTCTGGCGTCAAGTATGCGGCGGATAATCGAGAGGGAAAATCGATGACCAAACCTCTGGCTGTGATCATCGGCGTGGGTGACGGGCTGTCGGCGGCCTTGGCGCGTAACCTTGCGTCGGATCATTCTCTTGTGCTTGCCGCGCGCAGTCCCGGAAAGATGCAGGCGCTGGCGGAGGAAATCGGCGCGCGGACAGCCCTTCTGGACGCCACCGACGAAGCGGCGGTCGCGTCCCTCTTCGCCGACCTGCCCGAGGCCCCTCGGGTGGTGATCTACAACCCCTCCGCCCGGGCGCGCGGCCCGATCGCCGAGTTGTCGGCCGACGAGGTGCGCCATGCCGTCGAGGTGACCGCCATCGGTGCGTTCCTCACCGGCAAACACGCCGCGAAACGCATGCTGGAGGCCGAGGAGATCGACGGCAAGAAAGGGAGCATCCTCTTCACCGGTGCTTCTGCAGGCGTCAAGGGCTTCCCCCAATCTGCCCCATTCGCCATGGGCAAGTTCGCGCAACGCGGCCTCGCGGAAAGCATGGCGCGGGAGCTGCATCCGAAGGGCATCCACGTGGCCTGGATCAATATCGACGGCATGATCCTGAACCCCGGCCGATCCGAGCCTGACGACAGACCCGGATCCATGCTGAGACCCGAGGCCATCGCCCGAACCTACCGCCACCTGATCGATCAGGACCGCAGCGCCTGGACAAACGAGGTCGCCGTGCGGCCTTGGGTCGAGCGGTTCTAGAGACCTGTGAGCAACGGAACGCACGCATGCTGAGCGATGATGACCTGCACCGGCTGGACGCCCTGCTGTTGTCCCTTCCCGTGGATGACGACGGCATGCTTCTGAGCGAATTCGACGGCTTCTGCGCGGGGCTGGTGGTGTGCCCCGAGATGATCATGCCCGGGGAA
>JANSYC010000063.1 GCA_024742605.1 Alphaproteobacteria bacterium
CCCGCTGCGGCACATAGGCGATCCGGTCGCGCATATCGCCTACCGGTTTGCCGAACACCCGGACGGTTCCGCCGATCAGAGGCACCAGACCCAGGGTCGCTTTCAGAAAGGTCGACTTGCCGGCTCCGTTCGGCCCGACAACAGCGATCAGGCCTTCGGCTGGCGCGTCGTAGTCGAGCCCCCAGAGCACCGGCTTGCGGTCGTAGGTTACGGTCAGGTCCCGGACCGAGAGCGGTGCTGTGGGATCGATCGGGCTGCGGTGGGGGTGTGGCTGTGCGATCATTGTCCGAGCCTACCGGTCGCGCCACCTGCGGGAGCATCTCCGCCGAGCGCGCGGGCGATGGTGGTCACGTTGCTGTCGATCATGCCGATATAGGAGCCCTCGTAGGTGTCCCGGACACCCATCGCGTCCGAGAACAGGGTCCCGCCGATGCGGACCTCCCAGTTCCGAGCCGCGGCGCCTTCGATCAGCGCGCGGACATGGCGCTCGGTCACCGAGGTCTCGATGAAGACCGAGGGAATTTTCTGGGTCACCAGAAGGTCGACCAGATCCTCGATTGCCTTCAGCCCGGCCTCGCTTTCTGTCGAGATCCCCTGGATCCCGTGCACCTGCAGACCGAAACGGCGCCCGAAATAGCCGAATGCGTCATGTGCGGTCACCAGAGACCGTGCGGTTTCGGGAATCGTGGCCATCACCCGATCTGCATAATCGTCCAACTCATCGAGCTTCATCAGGTACTGGTCGAGCCGCTGGTCGTAGAACGGCGCATTGACCCGGTCGAGGGTCTTTAGGCCCTCGACCGCGCGGGTTATTGCGGCCCGCCACAGGGCCGGATCCATCCAGATATGCGGATCGCGCTTGCCTTCCGGGGTGTGCTGCAGATATTCGGCCGCGACCACGTCTCCGACCGCGACGACCGTAGTGCGGTCGGCGAGTTTCTCGATCGTTTCCTCGAGCTGGGCTTCCAGGTCGAGACCATTCCACAGGATCAGGTCCGCTTGCGCCAACCGAGCGATATCGGTTCTTGTCGCCCGATAAAGATGCGGATCGGTTCCCGGCCCCATCAAAGTCGTGACATCCGCCTTGTCCTGCGCGATCCAGGCGACCGGTTCCCCGATCATGGCGATGGTGGCGACGATCTTCGGTTGGTCGGCGCGGGCTGGATCGGACAGGGTGACGACCGCCGCGAGCAGACCAAGGGCGAGGTACGTCCCTCGTCCGAAAACCCGTTTGACCCGTTTGAAGCGTTCGCATGGCGGTGAATGGCTCATGGGCTACATAGTTTAGCCTGGACTAACTTTTTTCAAGCGCGGTACACAGAAAATTCACGATCAACCGGATGGGTGGGTTCGACGGGGTGGCAAACGAGGAGAGAAAGAACGCGGACTCGGTGCTCGCGTCGCCCCTGGGAGATCCGAACACGGATCCGGTCGTCGGCCTGACCGATATCGAGCGTCGTGCCGGCCTGTTCGAGCGCATCCGACAGGACCATGCCTCGGAACTGGCCGAGGACTATCTGGAACTGATCTCCGACCTGATCGAGACCACGGGCGAGGCCCGACTGGTCGATTTGGCATCGCTGATGGGCGTGTCGCGCCCGACGGTCAACGCCATGATCGGGCGGTTGCGCAAGGACGAGCTGGTCGACAGCAAACCCTATCGGTCCATTTTTCTGACCAGCAAGGGGCGTGCCGTGGCCGAGCGGTCGCGGGAACGTCATCGGATCGTGCTGGAATTCCTGCAGGCGATCGGGGTGCCGGACGACGTGGCGGAGGCGGATGCGGAAGGTCTGGAACATCACGTCAGCGAGGTCACCCTCGACGCCATGATTCAGGTGACGGAGCGGAACCGGTCGTGACCGGGCAGGCGCCTCTTGCCGATTTCCCGGTCTCCGAGTTCGAAGCCCGGACAGAGGCGGTACAGCGCCTGATGCGGGAACAGGGCTTGGACGCCCTGTTCTGCACCACCGACGCCGAGATGCGGTACTTTACCGGATTCCGCACCCTGTTCTGGCAAAGCCCGACCCGGCCTTGGTTTCTGGTTCTGCCTGCGGATGGCGCTCCAATGGTGGTGATACCCGAAATCGGCGCCGCCCTGATGCGACGAACCTGGGTGCGCGATATCCGGACCTGGGCGTCGCCGCATCCCGACGATGACGGGGTGTCGCTGCTGGCCGATGCGCTGCGGCCGTTTCCGGTGGTCGGCATGCCGATGGGGCGTGAAAGTGCGCTGCGGATGCCGCTGGTCGATTTCAACCGGATGCGGGCGGCCTGTCCGGGGCTGGAACTGCGGGATGCAAGCGCCCTGATCCAGCGACTCCGAGAGGTCAAATCGCCTGCCGAGATTGAAAAGTTGGCTGAAATCTGCGCCATCGGGTCCCGTGCGTTCGGCGCGGCCGGGCGTCTGTTTCACGAAGATCAGACCCTGGCGGAGGCGTTCCGGGCCTTCAAGATCGAGCTGCTGCAACAGGGAGCGGACGACGTGCCGTATCTGGTGGGCGGCGCCGGGCCCGGGGGATATGCCGACGTGATCTCGCCGCCGGACGGCCAGCGGCTGGCGAAGGGCGACGTGCTGTTGCTGGACACCGGCGCCACCCTGGACGGGTATTTCTGCGACTTCGACCGGAACTTCGGGATCGGACAGGTTTCGGACACCGCGCAGCGGGCGCACCGGACGCTGTTCGCGGCGGTCGAGGCGGCGCTGAGAGTGACCCGACCGGGGGCGCGCTGTTCCGATCTGTTCCAGGCGATGTCCGGTGTGATCGAGGGGGCCGGCTATGGCGGCGGCGATGTCGGACGGTTCGGCCACGGGCTCGGCCTCCAATTGACCGAGGCTCCGTCGCTGACCCGTTTCGACCAGACCGAGCTGCGCGCGGGCATGGTTCTGACCCTGGAGCCGGGTCTCGAAATTTCCGCTGGCAAGACCCTGGTACATGAAGAGAATATCGTGATCGAGGAGGACGGTGTCCGGTTGCTGACCGAACGGACGCCGCCCGAGCTTCCGGTTATCTGACCGACCGGTCTCTACCTGTTGGAGGTGTGCATGGCGTTGCCGTTTGCCGTGGATGGAGGGATCGCCGGCGGGGCCGGGTCCGGTGGGCCGATCGGCGTGATCGTGCTGCAGACCGACGAGACCCTGGAAGCCGAACTGCGGCACGCCTTTGCCGATCCGGATGCGCCGGTCTACGTCAACCGCATCCCGAGCGCCGAGACGGTCACCCCTGAAACGCTGGCGCAGATGGCGTTTGACCTTCCCGCCGCCGCCGCGCTGTTGCCGGCCAGCATTCCGTTCCGCGCGATCGGCTACGGCTGCACGTCCGGGTCCACCGTGATCGGGCCGGATCGGGTCGCGGACCTGGTGCAGAGCGCGCATCCGAACGCGCTTGTCACCAATCCTCTGACCGCCCTGCGCGCCGCGTGCGCCGCCTTGGGGATCCGGCGGCTGGGCTTCGTGACACCCTATGTCGAGGACGTCACCGCCGCGATGCGGGACGCGCTGATCGAGGGCGGTCTGGAAATCGCCTCGGTCGCGTCCTTCGAGCAGGTCGAGGAGAAAGTGGTCGCGCGGATTACCGAGGAGTCGGTACGGGCCGCTGCGATCGCGGCCGCCCGCCAGGCACCGTGCGACGCGGTGTTTCTGTCCTGCACCAACCTGCGTGCCTTCAAGGTCATCGAGGCGGCGGAGGCCGAGGCGGGCGTGCCAGTGCTGTCCAGCAATCTGGTCTTCGCCTGGCATCTGGCGATGTTGTCCGGACTGCCGGCTCCGGGGCTGCCGGGAACGCTTGGCCGCTCGATGGCCCTGGCGGCGGAGTGATCCCGCATCCGGGCGGGTCCTGCGCTCCCCCCTTGCGTGGACGGGGGGCGACGTCCTATATCCAGACTCGGAAGGCTGGCGTGGACGAGCTCCTCGCCAACCCGGTCAGGTCCGGAAGGAAGCAGCCGTAACGAGTTTCGGTTCGGGTCGCGTCCAGTCTTCCACCCTTCCCGATGCCTGCGACGCCAATCAGAATTCAGCCGCCTCGCCGATGTTCACCACATTGGTGACGTCTCGGTCGAGGATGCGGTCGTTGGTCGTTCGGCGATCTCGGGCGCGGTCACGACGATGTTCCGGGCCGGTTCCGCCCGGACTGCCGCAAGCGGGAGAGCTAAGCGTATACCGGCGTCAGGTCGACGGAATTTCTGGTGCTGTCGCCGGTGTGCAGGTCCATGCTGAGGAAATGGAAGCCGGGCTGGCTTTCGGGCGGTGGGTTCGAGGTGACGGTGGCGGTGGTGCTGAACGCCGCGCAGCCGAGCAGCATGATCCGGTCGTTGCGCATGACCGGAACCATCAGGCGCTCGAATTCCATGAATTCCTTCTTGCGAAGGATGATCTTGCCCTTGAACAAGGTGGCCTTCATGTCGAATACCGCCTGGAAGTAGGGGCTGACCACATCGTAGGGGGCCTTCGGCACGACGTCGTCAAAATATCGGCCTTTGAGTTGGCGCTCGAACAGGCCGTTCACGTTCTCGCCCGAAATCCGGTAGTACAGTCGGTCGCCGTCCCGCTCCAGAAGATAGATGTACGGCAGCAGGGTGGGGATATCGACCGGGTCGAATTCCGGCGGCGTCGCCTCATTCCGGGCATCCGAAGCTTGTTCGAAGAGGCCCTGCCAATAGCCGAGCAGTCGCCTGGTTTCGTCGTACCGGCAATCGGAGGTGGCGAGATCGGCGAAGGATAATGGCGGATGCTTCATGAACGAGATTCTGACCATATTGATGCTCGTCGAGTAGATAGGGCTTTATAGCCGATTGGGTATAATCATGGGCAAGAAAGACTGCTTAACGGTAAACGCACTCGACGGGCCTCCTGGAGGGGATTTCCGGTGATGAAATCGTGATGGAAAAACCCGGAACAAACCCCGTGCGGGTCGACCATGAGTTTGAGCGCCTGGTCGACTCTCTGGTGGCCGGAGACCCGGTGCCTTGCGAGCGGCTCTTCGCGGCCCAGAACGCCGACAAGCCGGTGATTCGTTGGACACCGGAACCCTCGAGCATCCCCGACGCGCGTTTGGGGAGATTGCTTGCCGCATGGCTCGCCGAGAGGGAGCGGACCGGCGTGCTGCCACATCCGGATTGGGTCGAGCCCGCCGATCTGATGTTCGTTGTGGGTTATCTGATGGTGTTGGAAGCGGTCGAGGGCGGGGTCGATTTTCGCTACCGGCTCTATGGCACGGAGATCAGCAGACGCTTCATGCGCGATCTGACCGGACACCGCGTGAGCGAAGTGCCGTTCCGGATGACCCGGCTGTTCTTCCTGGCGGTCTACCGGGCGGCCTGTATCCGCAAATTGCCGATCTACACCCACCACGCCCCGCCCAGCAGCGTGAATGTGACCGGCTGGTCGCGGATGATTCTGCCGCTGTCTCGCGACGGAACGACGGTCGACAGGTTTGTGGTCGGCAACATTCCGGGACCTTGGCGGGGTAGCGACGACGATTCGACGATGACACCGCGGGTGACGACCAGTTAGCCTGCGGTCTCACACCCGCATCAGCTCCAATCAAGAAGACTTCAGAGGAAGCCAGCATGAAGACCTACAAGATCGCCTCGATTCCGGGAGACGGTATCGGCCCTGAAGTTGTCGAGGCGGGAGTCCGCGTCCTGCAGGCGCTGGCGGACCGGGACGGCGGCTTCACGCTCGAAGTGGAGACCTTTCCCTGGGGAGCGGATTACTATTTCGAGCACGGCGTGATGATGCCGGAGGACGGGCTTGAGCGGGTGAAGGCGTTCGACGCGATCTATTTCGGCTCGGCCGGGGATCCGCGGCTGCCGGATCATCTGACCTTGTGGCAGTTGCGCCTGCGGATCTGTCAGGGCCTGGACCAGTACGCCAATGTGCGGCCAACCCGCGTGCTGCCGGGCGTGCCCTGTCCCCTCAGGGGCATCGGCCCAGGCGGGTTCGACTGGGTGATCGTGCGCGAGAACTCCGAAGGCGAGTATGCCGGGGTCGGCGGCCGCGCCCACCAGGGCTTCCCCGAGGAGGTCGGCATGGACGTGTCGGTCTTCACCCGCAGCGGGGTCGAGCGGATCCAGCGCTATGCCCTGGAACTGGCGCGCTCCCGGCCGCGCAAGCTGCTGACCCTGGTCACCAAGTCGAACGCGCAGCGCCATGGCATGGTGATGTGGGACGCGATCTTCGAGGAGGTGAAGCAGGACTACCCCGACGTCACCACCGACAAGATGCTGGTCGACGCCATGACCACCCGGATGGTGCTGAAGCCGGACAGCCTCGACACCATAGTCGCGACCAATCTGCACGCCGATATCCTGAGCGATCTGGCTGCGGCCCTGTCCGGTTCCCTCGGGATCGCGCCGACCGCCAATCTGCGGCCGGAGCGGGACATGCCCAGCATGTTCGAGCCGATCCACGGCTCGGCATTCGACATCATGGGCAAGGGTATCGCCGATCCGATCGGCGCGTTCTGGACCGGCTCCATGATGCTGGAGCATCTGGGGCAACCGGCGGCGGCGGCCGCGCTCATGACCGCGATCGAGCAGGTGACGGGGGCGGGCAAGACCATGCCGCGGGATCTGGGCGGGACCGCGACCACCGAGCAGGTCACGGCGGCGGTGATCGGCGCGATCGAAGGCGCGAACGCCTGATCCCGGCTTGTCGGGGGCCTTGCCTCCGGCGCATCGGGCGGCCACCCTCCGCCCTAATATCGTGAACGAGACAAACCCATCCGGAGGAAATCCACCATGTCCACCCGCGAGATCGTTCTGGCCGGCGGCAAGCGCACCCCGTTCGGGGATTTCGGCAAGTCGCTCAAGGATGTCCCACTGTCCGGGCTCGCCACCCATGCTGCCAAGGCCTGCGTCGAGGCGGCCGGGCTGTCGCCGGAGAAGATCGACCACGCGGTCTGGGGCAATGTGCTGCCGGTCGATCCCGACGGCTACTATGTGGGGCGGGTCGCGGCGCTCAACATCGGGATGCCGGACAGCAGTTGCGCGCTCGGGGTGAACCGGGCCTGCGGCTCCGGTACCCAGGCGATCCTGACCGCCGCCCAGCAGATCATGACCGATCAATCGACCATCGCGATCGCCGGCGGCGGCGAGAATTTCAGTCGCGGGGCCTATGCCCAGACCGGCATGCGCTGGGGGGTCACCCGCGGCCGGCAGAGCCTCGAGGACACCGTCGAATGGGCCTATTCCGATCCGTTCGGGCACGGCCTGATGGGGGCGACCGCCGAAAATCTGGCCGAGGACTTCCAGTATCGGCGCGAGGATATGGATGCCTGGGGGCTGATGAGCCAGCAGCGGGCCGGGGCTGCGATCGAGAGCGGCTTTTTGGCCAAGCAGATCGCCCCGATCGAGGTGCCGGAAGGCCGAAAGGGCACCAGGATGATGGAGATGGATGAGTTCCCGCGTCCCGACATCACCACGGAGAAACTGGCCAAACTTCCTGCCGTGTTCCGCAAGAACGGCCAGGTCACGCCTGGCAACAGCTCGGGGGTGACCGACGGCGCCGCCTGGGTCGTGGTCGGTGACCGCTCGGCCCTGGAGGCCGAGGGCGTGGCGCCGCGGGCGCGTCTGGTCGACTGGGCCATCGTCGGCGTGGCGCCGCGCATCATGGGGTGTGGTCCGGTACCGGCGATCAGGGCGCTTTGGGAGAAACGCGGCCTGAGGGCGTCGGACATCGACTATTACGAGATCAACGAGGCGTTTGCGGTGGTCAATCTGCACGCCGAGAAGGAACTCGGCATTCCGCGGGACGTGACCAACCTCTACGGCGGCGGCATCTCGATCGGCCATCCGCCGGGCGCGACCGGTGTGCGCATGACCCTGGTCGCCATGCAGCATCTGGAGGATACCGGCGCGAAATACGCCGTGATCTCCATGTGCATGGGGGCCGGCCAGGGCATGGCGGTGCTGATCGAACGGATCTAGGGCGTTTCCGGCCCGCTTGACCCTACCGGTTCCGTCGGGTTGGCCCAAGCGGGCGGCTCGGTTTCATGACATCAGAGCGGTCCAACCCTTTGGAGGACCGCCCGATGTCTTCGCCCCGGACCAATGCGCTGGGCCAACCGGTCGGCTTTCCCGTTCCGAACTGGGAGGCGTGTGCCGCCCCGTCACGCGCCCCGATGCAGGGTCGCACGGTGCGGCTGGAGCCGCTGTCCGCCGCCAGGCATGCGGACGATTTGTGGGCCGCGTTCGCGGTCGACGTGGACGGCGGGATGTGGACCTATATGGTGGTCGGTCCCTTCAACGACGATCGGGCGGGTTTCGATGCCTGGCTGGAGAGTTGTGAGAAAAGCACCGATCCGCTGTTCTATACGGTGGTCTCGACCGAGACCGGAAAAGCCATGGGCTACGCCTCCTATCTGCGGATCGAGCCGAAGGTGGGCGTGATCGAGGTCGGCAACATCACCCTGTCGCCCGCACTGCAGCGCACCGTGATGGCGACCGAAACCATGTATCTGATGATGAAGCGGGTGTTCGACGAGCTCGGCTACCGGCGCTACGAATGGAAATGCGACAGTCTGAACGCCCCGAGCCGGTCAGCGGCGGAGCGCCTCGGGTTCACCTACGAAGGTATCTTCCGCCAGGCCACGCTCTACAAGGGCCGCAATCGGGACACCGCCTGGTTCTCGATCCTGGACAGTGAATGGCCGGGTCTGAAGGCGCGTTTCGATGCTTGGCTTGCGGTTGAGAATTTCGACACCGAGGGTCGCCAGCGCACGGCCTTGCGGAACGCCGGCTGACTCCCCACCTCTACGGCATCTCGGTATCCCCGGGGCTCCACCAAAAAATCCTGGCATCCGGCGCTTGACAGGGCACTCTGCTGCGCTTAAATCGCTGGCACTCACCAAGGGCGAGTGCTAACAGCGATGGAATAGGCTTGCCCTCTCGGTGACCTTACACGTCGTCAACGAGTGTTTTGGAGGAACTGTCATGAAATTTCGGCCGCTACACGATCGCGTGGTTGTCCGCCGCATCGAAGCCGATCAGAAGACCGCCGGCGGGATCATCATTCCCGACACGGCCAAGGAAAAGCCGCAGGAAGGCGAAGTCGTCGCCGTCGGTCCGGGTGCACGGGACGAGGCCGGCAAGGTCAACGCGCTGGACGTCAAGGCCGGTGATCGGGTGCTGTTCGGCAAATGGTCGGGCACCGAGGTCAAGGTCAACGGCGAAGACCTTCTGATCATGAAGGAGTCGGACATCATGGGCGTTCTCGAAGGCGCCAAGTCCGAGAAGAAGAAGGCTGCCTGATCTGATCGCGTTGGACCGCTGATCGAACAGGCTCGTTCATTCACACAGGAGTAACTGAAGATGTCTGCAAAAGACGTGAAATTTGGCATTGATGCCCGGAACAAGATGCTGCGTGGCGTCGACATCCTGGCCGATGCGGTCAAGGTCACGCTCGGCCCGAAGGGTCGTAACGTGGTGCTCGACAAGTCGTTCGGCGCCCCCCGGATCACCAAGGACGGCGTGACCGTCGCCAAGGAGATCGAGCTCACGGACAAGTTCGAGAACATGGGCGCGCAGATGGTCAAGGAAGTCGCTTCCAAGGCCAATGATCAGGCCGGTGACGGCACCACCACCGCGACCGTGCTGGCACAGTCGATCGTGCGCGAAGGCGGCAAGGCCGTCGCCGCCGGCATGAACCCGATGGATCTGAAGCGCGGCATCGACATGGCCGTCGAGGCCGTCGTCGCCGATCTCGAGAAGCGCTCGAAGAAGATCACCACCTCCGGTGAGGTTGCCCAGGTCGGCACCATCTCGTCGAACGGTGAAGTCGAAATCGGCAAGATGATCGCCGAAGCGATGGAGCGGGTCGGCAACGAGGGCGTGATCACCGTCGAGGAAGCCAAGTCGCTCGGCACCGAGCTCGACGTCGTCGAGGGCATGCAGTTCGACCGTGGTTACCTGTCGCCGTACTTCGTGACCAATGCCGACAAGATGGTCGCCGATCTGGAGAACCCCTACATCCTTCTCCACGAGAAGAAGCTCTCCAACCTGCAGGCGATGCTGCCGGTTCTCGAGCAGGTCGTTCAGTCCAGCCGTCCGCTGCTGATCATCGCCGAGGACGTCGAGGGCGAGGCGCTCGCGACCCTGGTGGTCAACAAGCTGCGTGGTGGCCTGAAGGTCGCTGCCGTGAAGGCACCGGGCTTCGGTGACCGCCGCAAGGCGATGCTCGAAGATATCGCCATTCTGACCGGCGGTACCGTGATCTCCGAGGATGTCGGCATCAAGCTCGAGAACGTGACCATGGAGATGCTGGGCACCGCCAAGCGGGTCGGCATCACCAAGGACGAGACCACCATCGTCGACGGTGCGGGCAAGAAGAAGGACATCGAGGCACGCTGCAGCCAGATCCGGGCGCAGTCCGAGGAGACCTCCTCCGACTACGACCGCGAGAAGCTGCAGGAGCGTCTGGCCAAGCTGGCCGGCGGCGTGGCCGTGATCCGCGTCGGTGGAGCCACCGAGATCGAGGTGAAGGAGCGCAAGGATCGGGTCGACGACGCGATGCATGCAACCCGCGCCGCGGTTCAGGAAGGCATCCTGCCGGGCGGCGGTACCGCTCTGGTCTACGCCATCAAGGCGCTGGCCAAGCTGAAGCCCGTCAACAACGACCAGGCCGTGGGCGTGAACATCGTCCGTCGCGCCATGGAGGCTCCGGCCCGCCAGATCGCGACCAACGCCGGTCACGACGGCTCTGTAGTCGTCGGCAAGCTTCTGGAGTCCAAGGACAGCGATTGGGGCTTCGACGCGCAGGCCGGTGAGTTCACCAACCTGGTCAAGGCCGGCATCATCGACCCGACCAAGGTCGTGCGCTCGTCCCTGCAGAATGCGGCTTCCGTCGCGGCCCTGCTGATCACCACCGAGGCGATGATCGCCGACAAGCCGGAGCCGAAGGGTGCTGGGGCCGGCGCCGGTGGTGGCATGGGCGGCATGGGCGGCATGGACTTCTAAGTCCTGCTTCCGGAAAACAGCCTACCGCGCGGGCCGGGGAGCAATCCCCGGCCCGTTGCCTATGGGATCAGCTGAAACCGCGCAGCCGCTCGGCCAGTTCCCCCATGCGCTCGGCTTCCAGATTGGCGAAGGCGAGGCGGAGGAACGCGTCCTGGCCGGGGCCGAACACGGTGCCCGGCAGGGTGAGGACACCGGCCTCCTGGGCCAGGCGCTTGGCCACGTCGAAGGCTCGCTCGTCCGCGAAGGGGTGCCGGATATAGGCGAAATAGGCGCCGGTGGAGATCAGCTCGAACCCCAGATTGCCGGAGGTGAACTCCGCCTCCAGCGCCCGTTGCCGCCCCAGCATCATGCCGGTCTTCTCCGAGGCCCAAGGCCAGAGGTGCTCCAGCGCGTAGAGGGCGGCGTCCTGTGCCACCCGCGCGCAGCAGATCGCGATCGTGTCCATCAGCTTGGCCGCCTGCCCGATGAACCGCTCGCCCGCCATGATGGAGCCGCAGCGGTAGCCGGTCAGGCTGAAAGCCTTCGAGAAACTGTAGAGCTGGATCACCGTCTCGCCCCAGGCCGGATCGGCGAACAGCGCATGCCTTTCGGCCTCATCCGGCAGGAAATCCTTGTAGGTTTCGTCCAGGATCAGCGCGATCCCGTGCGCCTTTGCCAGATCCCGGAATGCGGCCAGGGTGGCCGGCGGAATCACGGCACCGGTCGGATTGTTCGGGCTGACCAGCACAATCGCGCGGGTCTTCGAGGTGATGCGCGCCGCCGCGTCCGCCGGGTCGGGCACGCCTGCCCGGTCGGCCCGGAACGGCAGATGCACCGCCTTGATGCCCAGGCTGTCCAGCCACATCTGGTGATTGAAGTAATAGGGCAGCGGCAGGATCACCTCATCGTCGGCCCGCGCCAGGGCCAGGATCGTCAGGCAATAGGCCTGATTGCAACCGGCCGTGATCAGGGCGTTCTCGGCCGCGATCTCCGCCCCGTAGAACCCAGACATATGGGCGGCCAGGGCGGTGCGCAGGGCCGGAATGCCCTCGATCTGGGTGTACTGCGCGGTCTCGAACAGGGCGACCCGGTCCGCCAGATGGGCGCACAGTTGTTCCGCCGGCGGATAGCTCGGCACCGCCTGGCAGAGGTCCAGAAGGGGCCGGTCGGCGGGATAGGTCCGGCCCGTCACCCAGCCCTTGGCTTCCGCGATCGGCGGTTCGACCACGGTGGCCACATCGGGGTTCAAATTCAGGATGGGATTGGCGAGCATGTCGGATCTCCACGGGACAGGCGCGGGAGAGTAGGGCCGATCCCCGGCCCGGTCCAGCGCTCTCACCCGTAGCCGTGCAGCCGCCCGCCATGGCGTTTCAACCACCGGCGATGGCGTTCGTAGTCCGGCATCAGGTGTTCGACCACCCGCCAGAACCGGGCCGAGTGGTTCATCTCCACCAGATGCGCCGCCTCGTGCGCGACCACGTAGTCCAGCACCGCTTCCGGTGCCAGCACCAGACGCCAGGAGAACGACAGGTCCCCGCGCGACGAACAGCTGCCCCAGCGGGAGCGGGTGTCGCGCATGGTGATCCGGCCGGGCTTACGCTCCAGTTGCGTCGCATAGGTCCGGGCGCGGGGCGCGATATGCCTGCGCGCCTCGGCTTTCAGGTGATCGGCAACGCGCCGGGCGAGGAAAGCCGCCTCTCCGGCCACATGCAGTTCCAGGGACCCGTCCGGGTCCTCGACCTTCCAGACCCCGCCGCGCTGATCGGGACGGTGGCGCAGCACGTGCGGAATCCCCAGGATCGGGATTTCGGCGCCCGCTTCGAAGGCCACCCGCGCCGGAAGCTTCGCCAAACGGGTGCGCAGCCAGCCGATATTCGATTGTGCAAAACGCTCTGCGTGATCCAAGTCCAAGCCGGGTGGGATCACCAACTCGGCACCGCCGCGTGACGGGTCGACACGCAACGACATCCGTCGGGCCCGCGTGCTCAACCGCACAGGAACCTCGAAGACGGTCCCGTCACGATCGGTCAATGCTATGGAGTCCGGTGTCAGATTGGCCATCTGCGCAGTCTAGCTGATTCGGGGCGTCTTCCGCGTGCGAACCAGCAGCATCTGCGACAAAAGACATCCCAGGCTGCTGAGCGCGAATACGGCAGCCATGGTCAGATGGACGTCGTCGTGCAGCCGGCTGATCGTGAAGGAGGCGATCATCGCGATCCCCATCTGGGTGAACCCCATCAGGGCCGCGGCCGATCCCGCGATCCTTGGAAATCCGGAAAGCGCGCCGGTGAAGGCACTCGGCAAGGCCACCCCCATGCCGAACAGGAAGATCATCATGGGAAGGATCACGGCCACCGTTGACAGATGATCCAGCAGCGGAGCCGCCACCATCAGCGCACCCCCCAGCACGACCGCCCAGGAGCCGTAAGCCACCATGCGCGGCACGCCGATCCGGGCCGCGAACTTTGCGGTGATGATGGAGCCCGAGAGGAATCCGAAGACGTTCAGCAGGATCAGGAGACCGTACTCGCGGGGCGACCACCCCAGCCCCTCCATCAGGACGAAGGGCGATCCGGTCTGGTAGCTCATCAATGAGCCGAAAATGAACCCGACGACCAGGATGTAGCCCATATAGGTCCGGTCCCGGAGCAAGGTGCCGTAGTTCCGCAGCATCGGACGGATCTGCAGCGCATCGCTCTGCGGAAATCGATTGGTCTCGGGTAGGCGCAGGATCACGATGGTGGCGAGCGTGACGCCTATGACACCCAGCAGGACGAAATTCGACCGCCATCCCAGAGCTTCCTCGAGAAAGCCTCCCAGGGACGGGGTGATGGCGGGAGAAAGCGACATGGCCAGCGCGATATAGGACATGACCTTGGCGGTGGTGGCGCCCTCGGTGGTGTCCCGGACAACCGCGCGGGCGATCACCTGACCGGAGCAGGCGCCGATCGCCTGAAGGAACCGCAACACGATCAACTGCTCGACGGTCTGAGCGACCGAGCACGCGAAGCCTGCGACCGCGAAGACCGCAAGCCCGATCATCAGCGTGATCCGGCGGCCGAACCGGTCGGACATCGGCCCCCAGATCAGCTGGCTGACCGCGAAACCGCCGATGAAGACGGTCAGCGTGAGCTGGACCTGGCCGACATCGGTGCCCAGGGTCTTCGCCATAGAGGGCATCGACGGCAGGTACAGGCCCATCGACATCTGGCCGAGCGCCACCATGAAGGTGAGCATCGCGATGGCACCGGGACGGGTCGCGACGAAGCCGGAGTCTGGAGGGTCGGATGGAGACATGCCGGGCGCCCGTCCCGGCCTCAGAACGTGGTCGCCCCCAGCCGCTTCTTGGCCGCGACCACATGCTCGATCGCGGCGGTCACGCCGCCCGGGGTGTGCGGCACGTCCAGATAGCACAGGGTCGCCTCAACCGAGGCGAGGGCCGCATAGAGCATCGAGGCGTTGGTGTCGCCCATATGGCCGATCCGGAACGCCTTGCTGGACAGGTCGCCCAGACCGCCGCCCAGGCCGACCATCATCTCGTCCCGGCACAGGGTGCGGATGGCGTCGGCGTCGTAGCCCTCCTTGACCAGGATCGTGCTGACCCCGTCCGAGGCGTGCAGCCTGTCGAGACAGTTCAGCTCAACCGCGCCGGCGCCGGACCAGTGATCGATCGCCGCACGGGTCGCAGCGCCGAGCACCCGGTGCCGCTCGAAAATCGTCTCGAGGCCTTCCTCGAAGATCATGTCGAGTGCCGCCCGCAGGCCAAAGATCATCAGCTGCGGAGCCGTTCCGCAGAACTTGCGGTAATGCTCCGCCTTCATGCGGGTGTCCCAGTCCCAGTAGGCCCGGTTGCCCGGCTGCGCCTGATGGACCTTGATCGCCTTCTCGCTGGCTGCACAGATGCCGAGGCCCGGCGCCATCATCAGCCCCTTCTGAGAGGCGGCCATGGTGACGTCCACGCCCCACTCGTCCATCCGGTACGGGATCGTGCCGAGCGAGGCGATGGTATCGACCAGCATCAGCGCCGGATGCCCCGCCGCGTCGATGGCCTTGCGGCAGGCCGGGATATCGTTGGTCACGCCGGTGGCGGTCTCGGTCTGGATCAGAAGGACCGCCTTGATCTGGCGGGTCTTGTCCCGTTGCAGCCGCTCGGTGATCGCCGCCGGATCGATCGCCCGGCGCCAGTCGCCCGGGATTGTCTCGACGTTGATTCCGAGCTGCCGGGTCATGTTCGACCAGGAGTTCGAGAAATTGCCGGTTTCCGGCACCAGAACCGTATCGCCCGGCTGCAGGGTGTTCACCAGCGCCGCTTCCCATCCGCCATGACCGTTGGCGGCGTAGAGAAAGATCTCACCCTCGGTGCCGAAGACCCGCTTCAGATCCTCGAAACAGGACATGGACGCCGCCAGGAACTCCGGATCGGACAGATCCATGGTCTGCCGGTGCATGGCGCTCAGCACCCGGTCCGGCACATGGGTCGGCCCGGGGGTATTCAGGAACTTGTGGCCACGCTTGATCGGGCGGTTGGTCATCTTGGACGCGTCTGGCATGGCAATCTCTGAGCAACAGGGGGACGGGAGTGCAGGAAATTGTCTCCCGATATAGACCGGATTGCGCCGGAGGTCAGCCCATCCTGTGACGTGGTGAGGTAATTTCGCGGCGACGGCTGTCCGAAGGCTCACGCAGATGGCTGAACCCGGGTCGGAAAATGGGCCCGCATCAAGCGCTGGAGTGAGGATTCAAGCCGCTTCAGCGGCACCGGCTTGGCCAGGAAATCATGTACGCCCAAACGCTTGGCCTCCATGACCGAAAACGATCCGGCGTCTCCCGCGAAGAACAGGATCGGGATATCCTCATCCAGCGGTGTTCGATCCTCCCGCACGTCGAGCACGAAGCTCAGCCCGTCATCGCCCTCCGGATAGTCGAGCGTCACGTCACAAAGCATCAGATCCACATCCAGATCGGCGGCGATCTCGATCGCGTGCGCGGCGCTTCGGGCCCCGTAGGTCCGGGCGATTCCGATGCTCCTCAAGGCGCTTTCGATCGCGTCCCGTGCCTCATCGTCCGGCTCGACGACCAAGGCCCGCAAGCCGGTGTAATCGAAGCGTGCCAGAATGCCGTCCTCGGTTCGGGTCAACCGTCCGGGAAGGGGTTGCGCCGGGTGCGGCGGCTTTGCAGGAGGAATGTTGTCGACCATGAGTTCTGAAGTCTTGTCGGACCTGTGCTGAGAACGGAGTCTAGCAGGAAGCTGGGCGTGAGGAAGGCACGATTGACGATCCTGCGGGCCTAGCGCCGCTTTCGTTTCCCGGCCGGGGAACGGTGGCGACCCATGAATTCGGGTGGTCTGCGGGCGACCCATTTCAGGAAGGCGGTGATCTGGGGGTGGGTGCGCAGGGCTTCGGGGGTGCTGTAGCCGCGTGCGATCTCTTTCTCGGTCAGGACCGAATGGATCTTCCGATGACAGATGCGATGCAGGAACACCATATCGGTGCCACCCTGGGATTTCGGTACCCAGTGGTGACGGTCGACACTGGCGCCCGGCACCATGTCCCGACCGCAAAGCGGGCAGGGGCCGAGGGGCTTCTCCTGGCGCATGCGCCCTCTTCCGTGATGAATCCGTGACTTCCGGGCAGACTCTCCCTATCTCTCGGTGATGTGCGGTTCGAGCTTGGGGGTCAAGGTGCCCCGGCCGATCGCGATGCAGGACCGACCAGGAGCAGCAGATGCAACGCCGCAAGACCATCGATTGGGAGGATGACTACTCGGCCCCGAAGCGGCGGTTTCTTCCGGCCCGTATCCCGTTGCGGTGGAGCGGCTGGTCCGTTGTGACCCTGGTCGTGCTGGTCGGGCTCTATTACGGGATCGGCTCGATCTGGACCCACGCGATCGACGACAATCCGGATTTCGCGCCGACCGAGGTTCCGCCGGGCGGCAGCCGGGCGGTGTCGGCGGCTGCGGCGCTTGTGGATCGGGAGATCAACCAGCATGTCTGGACCGCCAATAAGCCCTGGTTCTTCCCCTCCTATCCGCTCGACAATATGCCGAACTATCAGCAGGGCATCATCGGCGCCCTGTGGCGGTTCGGGATCGAGATGTCGGATCAGATCGGCCGTACCCGCGGCTCCTCCGAGGTCGACGCCGATCTCGAGAACGCGGCCGGGCTGCTGAAGTATCCGGGTGACCGCTGGTTCTGGAACCCGAGCCAGCAGCTGATGCCGATCTCAAGCTCGGATAGCCAGTACCGCAACGCCATGAACTCCCTGATGGCCTATAACCGCAGGCTGGCCGCAGGGGAGGCGGTGTTCGAGATCCGGGCAGACAACCTGCTCGGCACACTCGACCGGATCGCCTCGGATCTGGGATCGGTCTCGGCCACCATCGACCAGCATCTGGCAGCGCCGCGTCCCTGGCTGATCGACACCAAGGTCGACGACATCTTCTACAACGCCAAGGGCCGTCTCTATGCCTACTACATCATCCTCAAGGAACTGGGTCAGGACTTCGATAAGGTGATCCAGGACAAGGATGTGGGGCAGGTCTGGGAGCGGATGCTGCACTCCCTGCGCCAGGCGGCCGAACTGGATCCGCTGATCATCGTCAACGGCGCCCCCGATGCGGCCTTCATGCCGAGCCATCTTTCGGCCCAGGGTTTCTATCTGCTGCGCGCGCGCACCCAGCTGCGGGAAATCACCAACGTTCTGCAAAACTAGCAGGGCTAGGGTGTGACGGGCCCGCGATCCTCGGGGCGGTCCAGGCCCAGGAGGCTGGCCGCAAGAGCGTCGTTCTGAGCACCTAGGCCGTTGCGGCGTTGCAGCGCTTCGGTGACGGCCGATTGGGTTTGTCGGTAGAGCGAGGCGACGCCTTCCGCGCGCGGCTGGTCTCCGCCGGGACGGAGTTCCTGGCCGATCGCCTGGGCCAGGAAGGTCGAGGAAGGACGTGGTCGGACCCGGTTCTCGAACCCGCCGAAACCTGCGCCCTCGAAACCGCCGGACTGAAACCCGCCTGCGCCGAACGGCGCCTGGCCGAAGCCTGCGAACCCGCCGCCGGGGGCGCGCTGGCTGTCGGCGGGCCCGAAACGGCTTGCCGAACCGTCTTGATCCGATGCGAACCCGGTCTGGTTGCCTGAAAAGCCCCGTGCACCGGGGCCGCCGGTCGTGGTCTCGGAGTCGAAAACCCGCTGCTGGAGCGAGGCGTCGCGCCGGCGCTGCTCCTGATCCAGCAGCTCGCGCGCCCGGATCGCTTCACGTTCCTGCTGATCCTGGATGCGCTGCGCATCCGTCGCCTGACGGTTTGCGAGAAGTTGGCTGGACAGTGCGATCAGGCCGCCGCCGGATCCTCCAGCCCCAGGCCCATTGACGATCGCCAATAGCCGTCACTCCAAGGCTCGGCCCCACCCGTATCACCTGAGACAGAAAATACAGAGTTCCAGGCCGAAAGGCGAGTCGCGGTGTTCGGGGATGGTCCGGAGACAGTGGGCGGTGCGGCTGACAGGGCCGGTCCGAGAGGATCTAGTCCGGCTTGTCGTCGCCGTTCCCGGACGACTTTGGGCTGCCGCCGGCCGCGTTCAGCTTGACCATCATATCGAGCTGCTGCTGAAGGTGATCGAGATGGGCCTTGAGCATCTTCACGTCCACATCGGACGATCCGCTCTCCTTGGACGGGGTCTCGTCCGGGGATTCGGGTTCCGCCGGGCCGCCGGAAATCGGGGCTCCAGGTGTCGGATTGAACATCCGCATGGCATTCTCGAACATGGTCACATTGTGCTTGGTCATGTCCTCGAACGGCGCGAACGGAAACATCCCGCCGAAGGTGTCCTGCATGTAGCTCCGCATCTTGCCCTGGTTTTCGGCGAACGCAGTCATGGCGCTCTCCAGATACCGGGGGACGACCATCTGCAGGTTGTCGCCGTAGAACCCGATCAATTGCCGTAGGAAGCTGATCGGCAGCAGGTTCTGCCCCTTGGATTCTTCCTCGACGATGATCTGCGTCAGGACTGCGCGGGTGATGTCTTCGCCGGTCTTGGCATCGTAGACCACGAAGTCCACGTCCTCCTTCACCATCGCACAGAGATGGTCCAGGGTGACGTAGCTGCTGGTCGCGGTGTTGTAGAGCCGACGGTTCGCATATTTCTTGATCGTGACGACGCCGTTCTCATCGGTGCCGCGCGGCGGCTTTCCGGCTGGCTTGCCGGCCGCCGCTGCCTGATCGGCCGCAGGCGTCTCGGAAGCGGAAGCCGCAGTGGCCTTGGAAGTGGTTTTCGCCCGTCCCGCCATGATCTATCCCATACACTGAAAGTGGAAGAAGTGACCTTCTAGACCTCAAGGTGAGCATATGCGTGCTGCTTTGCAACGAGAATCATGGAAGTACCTGTAACCCTTCGCCTCTCCCGATGCCGCGCCGCCACAATTCCATTCCAAATTGACAACTGCGCCGATTGCCCGGATGACCGCCGCCGACACGCGTGACATACTCCCGATCATGACCCAACCGCCCGACAGCCAAGACGTTGCCAAGCGATTCCTGGACCTTTGGCAGGATCAGGTCTCCCGCATGTCGACCGACCCGGATCTGGCTGAAGGCATGCGGCGTTGGCAGGCGTTCTGGATGGGCATGGGACAGCCGGGGCCTGAGTCCAAACAGGCGACGCCGGATGGGTTGCAGCCCGGCTACGGGCCTGGCACGCGGCCGTCCGAGGCCGAACCTGCCGCACCTATGACTTCACAGGACGGTGCTGGCACGGCATATGATGAAGAGGGTGGGGCGGTCGATGCCGGTCCCGAGCACTCTGTTGACGGAAGGAACGCAGGCGGGAATGGCGGGCGCAGCAGCAGACTCACCGCCTCGGGGGCGGCGCCCGGCGAACACGCGTCAGGGTCCGCGACCGCTGCCGCTGTATCTGGCGACGGCGGCAACGACCTGGCTGTCGTCATTCGGGAGCTCCGCCGCCTTGAAAGCCGGATTGCCGCCCTGGAACGAAGCCTTGACTCCGAACCGGACGACAAGCGGAAACCAGCCAAGCGCCGACGCTCTGAAGATCGCGGACCTGAAGGCACAACTGGACGCGCTGGAGGCCGCCCGCCGAAGCGCGGAAAGTAGCTCTAAGAGCGCCGCTCCCAGTTTCGAGGAGGCCCTCGACACCGAAATCCGCGGGCGCCTGGATGCTTTCATGCGTGGCGTGCAGGCCTATCGGGAACACCCCTACCACCGCTCTCTGATCGATCCCCCGGTCTGCTGGAAAGACGGCAGCACGCGCCTTCTGGACTACGGGGCCATCGATCCCGTCGCCCGGGACGGACATCCGGTCCTGGTGATCCCCTCGCTGGTGAACCGAGGTTATGTGCTGGATCTCACTCCGGAACGGTCTCTGATGCGGGCGATGGCGGCACGGGGATTCAGGCCGTTTCTGGTGGATTGGGATCGACCGGGAGATCTCGAACGGACCTTTTCCCTGACCGACTACATCGCCGGCCGTCTTGAAGCTGCCCTGGAGGCGGTTCTGGTGATCGCCGGCAAACGCCCCGCCGTACTGGGCTATTGCATGGGTGGGGCGCTGGCGCTGGCGCTCGCGCAGCGGCGACCGCGCGACACCGGCCCGCTCGCCCTGCTGGCGACACCTTGGGATTTCTCCGCCGACGCCCCCGCTTCCGCCGCCTCTCTGCCGGCCGCCGAGCCGTGGATGGGGGCAATGATCGACGCGACCGGTGCCCTGCCCACCGATATGATCCAGACCCTGTTTTTCTCGCTCGACCCGATGATGGTGATCCGCAAGTTCCTGCATTTCGCGGAACTCTCCGTCGAGAGCCCGAAAGCGCGCGAGTTCGTGGCGCTTGAGGACTGGTTGAACGACGGTGTCCCGTTATCCGCTCCGGTCGCCCGCGAGGCGCTGTTCGGCTGGTACGGACGCAACACCCCGCACACCGGCGATTGGCGGATCGCCGGGCGGGCGGTCGACCCTCGAGAGGTTCGGAACCCGAGCCTGGTGATGGTCCCGGCCCGGGACCGGATCGTCCCGCCGGCTTCGGCCCGGGCATTGGGTGACGCCTTGCCGAATGCGATCCGAGCGGATATCGCCTTGGGGCACATCGGCATGGTCGTGAGCCAGGCCGCCCCCGCCCGCGCCTGGAACACCCTGTTCGACTGGCTCGATCAAAACACGGACTGAGAAAAACACAGACTGAGACAAGATCTGCGAGAGGAAACGACCGAATGGCCCCCAGTTCCAACAATGCCGAAGAAGTGCTGCCGAACGACAGCGAATTGCGCCGGAAGGCCAAGACACTGCACGAGATCGTCAAGTTGGCGCGCACCAATGTGGACCGCAATGTCTGGGATTATCTGCAGGGTGGCACCGAGAGCGAGACCACGGTGCGGCGCAACCGGGCGGCGCTCGATCGGATCGCGTTCCGGCCACGCGTGCTCAACGACATGCGGGAGATAGATCTGTCCGGCTCGTTCCTCGGTCACAAACTCGGCCTGCCGGTGCTGCTGGCCCCGGTCGGCTCCCTCGAGAGCTTCCATCCGGACGGCCCGCGCGAGGCCATGCGGGCCGCCGCCGAGGTAGATATCCCGCTGTTCCTGTCCTCGGTCGGCACCGTGCCGCTGGAGGATGTGGCGGCGGTCAAAGGCGGGGTCAAAGTGTTCTGTCTCTACAAGCGCGGTGACGATGCCTGGCTCGACGGGGTGGTCGGCCGGGCGGTTGACAGCGGCTATGACGCTTTCGCGATCACCGTCGACAGCGCCTGGTACAGCCGACGTGAGCGGGACATCGCCAACCGGTTCGTCAAGCCCTGGCGCCAGGTCCCCGGCATGGAGTTCCAGAAGGCGTTGAACTGGAAGGATATCGCGCGATTCAAGAAGACCTACGACATCAAACTGATCCTGAAGGGCATTGCCACTGCCGAGGATGCCAAGATCGCCCTCGATCACGGGGTCGACTGTGTCTACGTCTCGAATCACGGGGGCCGGCAGCTCGATCACGGACTGGGCTCGACCGATGTCCTGCCCGAGGTCGTCGACGCGATCGGCGGCAAGGCCCAGGTGGCGGTGGACGGGGGCTACAGCCGGGGCACCGACATCGTGAAGGCGCGGGCGATGGGAGCGGATATTGTCGGTATGGGGCGGCTGCTCTGCTGCGGCCTGGCGGCCGGCGGCGCGGAAGGCGTGCAGTTGATGCTGGAGCTGCTGGCCGAGGAATGCCGGATCGCACTCGGTCTTCTGGGGGTGAACAGTTTCGACGAGCTGACGCCGCGGCACCTCGCAAAGGGTGAACTGGTGATGGAGCCTCACATCTGGAGCCAGTACCCGCTGCTGCCCGGCGATGGTTTCACGTATTGATCGAGATCAACGAGAGGCGCGGTCGGTTGTGGCAAGGCACCACTGCGCCTATGTTGTGAGGGAACGGGGCCGGGGAGCGGACCTGCGCCGTGGCGGGATCCGATCCGGTCCCGGCGAGACCTCTCCCCGTGCGCCTGACATCGCAAGACCCGAGGGAGAGAAGAGTCCATGACGGATGTCGTGATCGCAGGAGCCGCCCGCACGCCGGTCGGTGCATTCAACGGAGCATTGAGCGCGGTCGCCGCGCACACGCTCGGGGAAATCGCCATTCGAGAGGCGCTGAAGCGCGCGAAGACCGAGGGTGCCGAGGTTGACGAAGTGGTTCTTGGTCAGGTGCTGACTGCGGCGCAAGGCCAGAACCCGGCCCGCCAGGCCGCCGTCAACGCCGGTATCCCGAACGGTGCCACGGCCTACGGCATCAATCAGGTCTGCGGCTCGGGCCTGCGCTCGGTGGCGCTCGGCTATCAGGCGATCAAGGGCGGTGACGCCGAGATCATGGTGACAGGCGGCCAGGAGAGCATGAGCCTCTCGCCGCACGCCCAGCATATGCGGACCGGCCATCGGATGGGCGATTATCAGATGATCGACACCATGATCCGGGACGGTCTGTGGGATGCCTTCAACGGCTACCATATGGGCAACACCGCCGAGAATGTCGCCGAGAAGTTCCAGATCACCCGGGAGCAGCAGGACGAGTTCGCCCTCGGCAGCCAGCAGAAGGCCGCGGCCGCGATCGCGGCGGGCCGGTTCAGGGACGAGATCACGGCGGTCACCATCAAGGGTCGCCGGGGCGATACCGTGGTCGATGCCGACGAGTATCCGAAGCCGGAGACGACCATCGAGACGCTGCAGAAGCTGCGTCCTGCTTTTCTGCGCGACGGCGGCACGGTGACCGCCGGCAACGCGTCCGGCATCAATGATGGTGCTGCGGCCCTGGTGCTGATGTCGGCCGAGAACGCGTCGAAGCGCGGGGTCACCCCGTTGGCCCGGATCGCGTCGTTCGCGACCTGCGGTGTCGATCCGACGATGATGGGCACCGGGCCGATCCCGGCCAGCCGCAAGGCGCTGGAGAAGGCCGGCTGGAGCGTCGACGACCTGGACCTGATCGAGGCGAACGAGGCATTTGCGGCGCAGGCCTGTGCCGTGAACAAGGACATGGGCTGGGATCCGGCCAAGGTGAACGTGAACGGCGGCGCCATCGCCATCGGGCACCCGATCGGGGCCTCCGGCGCACGGGTGCTGATCACGCTGCTGCACGAGATGCAGAAGCGGGACGCCAAGAAGGGCCTCGCCACCCTGTGCATCGGCGGCGGAATGGGCGTCGCCATGTGCGTGGCGCGCGATTGATCTAGGTCACGAATTCCGGCCGGTGCTCAGGCATCGGCCGGGACGACGTCCCGACCGGGCGCCATCGAGCAAGAACCCGGCGGGTGACAGGGATCGGTAAACGAACAAGAACAGGGAGACGGGCATAATGGCACGGGTAGCAGTGGTCACGGGCGGAACGCGCGGTATCGGAGAGGCGATTTCGGTTGCCCTGAAGGAGGCCGGGTATTCGGTCGCGGCGAACTACGCCGGAAACGACGAGCGGGCGGCCGCGTTCTCGAACAGGACGGGGATTAAGGCGTACAAGTTCGATGTGTCCGATTTCGAGGCCTGCAAGGCTGGCATCGAGAAGATCGAGGCGGACCTGGGTCCGGTCGACGTGCTGGTGAACAATGCGGGCATCACCCGCGACGGCACCATCCACAAGATGACCCCGGAGATGTGGCAGGACGTGATGGACACGAATCTCGGGTCCTGCTTCAACATGTGCCGGAACGTCATCGAAGGCATGCGGTCGCGCAAGTTCGGCCGGATCGTCAATATCGGCTCGATCAACGGCCAGGCCGGTCAGTACGGTCAGGTGAACTACGCGGCGGCCAAATCGGGCATTCACGGCTTCACCAAGGCGCTGGCCCAGGAAGGCGCGCGCGCCGGGATCACCGTGAACGCGATCGCGCCGGGCTATATCGACACCGACATGGTGGCGGCGGTTCCGGCCGACGTGCTGGACAAGATCAAGCAGCGCATTCCGGTCGGCCGTCTCGGCGACGCCTCCGAGATCGCGCGCGGCGTGCTGTTCCTGGTGGCCGACGAGGGCGGATTCATCACCGGCTCCACCCTCAGCATCAACGGCGGTCAGCACATGTACTGATGGCGAAACGGGACGGGTCCGGACCCGTCCCCGCAGCCGTCAGGCCCGTTTTGGCACCATCTGGCTCATCGCGCTGCGGCCGCCGTCGGGATAGATGGTCTGGCCGGTGAAATAGCTCGCGTCGTCGCTGGCCAGGAACAGGATGGCGGCGGCGATCTCCTCGGGCTCGGCGGCGCGCTCCATCGGCGTGCGCAGACGCATGCGCTCGACGCCCTCCGGGTCCTGCAGCATGGCCGAGCGGAACATCTCGGTGGCGACGCTGCCCGGGCCCACCGCGTTCACCCGGATGCCGTACTCGGCCAGATCCAGGGCCATGGTCTTGGTCAGCTGGTTCACCCCGCCCTTGGACGCGTTATAGGCCGCCAGCTTGTGCGGCACGATCACCGCGTTGACCGAGGCGGTGTTGACGATCGCCCCTTTGATCCCGCGCGCCACCATCCGGCGGGCGGCCTCCTGGCCGGTCAGGAACACGCCCGTCAGATTCACGTCCAGCACCTGCCGCCAGGTCTCGTCGTCGAGATCGAGGAACGGGGTGCTGTGGATGATCCCCGCGTTGGCACAGACAATATCGAGCGATCCGTAGACATCGAGCGCCCGGTCCATCAGGGCCGCGACCTGCGCCCGGTCGGTCACGTCGCAGGCCTGAAACCGGGCCTCGCCGCCGGAGTCCCGGATCGCCGCGACGACGGCTTCGCCCGCAACCGGGTCCCGGTCCGAGACCACCACCTTGGCCCCCTCGGCCGCGAACCGTCTGGCGGTGGCTGCGCCGATGCCGTTGGCCGCACCGGTGACCACGGCGGTCTTGTTCTGCAGGCGCATGGAACTCTCCGTTCTCGAGTTGGTTTTGATCTGACCGGACAGGAATTACCCCGCTTTGGCATATCCCATGGGTTTCAGCGCCTCGCGGATTTCGTCGAGAATGGCTGGGTCGTCGATGGTGGCGGGCATGTTGTAGGGCTCGCCGTCGGCGATCTTCTGCATAGTGGCCCGCAGGATCTTGCCGGACCGGGTCTTCGGCAGCCGGTTGACCACGGTCGCCTGCTTGAAGGCCGCCACCGGGCCGATCTGGTCTCGGACCCGCTGCACCACCTCGGCGATCACCTGTGCGTGGGTCTTGTTCACCCCGTCCTTCAGCAGCAGGAAGCCGAGCGGCACCTGACCCTTGAGATCGTCGGCCACGCCGACCACGGCGCATTCCGCCACGTCCGGATGTCCCGACAGCACCTCCTCCATGCCGCCGGTCGACAGCCGGTGCCCGGCCACGTTGATCACGTCGTCGGTGCGCGCCATCACGTGGATGTAGCCGTCCTCGTCCCGGATGCCGGCGTCGCCGGTCTGGTAGTAGCCCGGATACTCCGCCATGTAGCTTTCGATGAAGCGCTGGTCGTTGCGCCAGAGCGTGGGCAGGGCGGCGGGCGCCATCGGGAGCTTGATCGCCAACGCGCCGATCTCGCCCGGCGGCATCTCCTTGCCCTCGG
>JANSYC010000059.1 GCA_024742605.1 Alphaproteobacteria bacterium
GGCCGGATGACGCGCTGACCCGCGCCGCATTCCGCCGCCGTCTCGCCCGCTATGCCGAGGACTGGAGCCGGGATCAGGGCTATTCGTTCTTCATCATCCGTCGGGATGACGAGGCGATCCTGGGCGGAATCACCATCTCGAATGTCCGTCGGGGCGTCGCGCAATCCTGTGCCTTCGGCTACTGGATCGGCAAGCCGTTCGCGCGCAGCGGCTTCATGACCGAAGCGGTTCACGGAGCATGCTCCTTCGCCTTCGATCATCTGTCGTTGCACCGCATTGAAGCGGCCACCCTTCCGCACAACGAGGCCTCGCAAGGCGTTCTTCTGCGCTGCGGATTCGAGGAGGAGGGACTGGCCCGCCGATATCTGAAGATCAACGGGCGCTGGCAGGACCACCGCCTGTTCGCCCTGCTGCGCGAGGACTTCGACCCGAGTCTTCCGCCGCGTTGACCCTTGCCGATCCGGCACTTGGTCGCCCGGCCCCCGTCGTGCTTTGATCCTTGAAATTCAAACTGGGAGGATCGAATGGCCGAGCGCGAGACCTATGAAGTGTTCGCCGTCAAATACGCCCACAAGGCGGATCGGATGGCGTCACAGAACCTGATCTTTCACGATCTTCACGATGCCCCCATGCCGCTCGACTACTTCGTCTGGGTCATTCGGAACGAGAACCGGACCTATGTGGTCGATACCGGTTTCGGCGAACGCGAGGCGCAGGAGCGGGGCGTGCCGCTGGTTCGGACGCCGGCGGAGGGATTGGCGCTGCTCGACATCGACGCGGCCGAGGTGACCGACGTGATCGTCACCCACCTGCACTACGATCATGCCGGTGGGCAGCAGCATTTCCCGAAGGCGACCTTCCACCTTCAGGATGCCGAGATGGCCTATGCCACCGGCCGCTGCATGTGTTTCGAGCCGATCCGGAAACCGTTCGACGTGGAACATGTGACCGACATGGTGCGCGCCGTCTACGATCAGCGCGTGACCTTTCACGAGGGAGATGTGGAGATCGCCCCTGGGGTCTGGCTCCACAAGATCGGAGGCCATTCGGCAGGCCTGATGTGCGTCCGGGTCTGGACCAAGCGCGGCTGGGTGGTGCTGGCGTCCGACTGCACCCATTTCTATAAAAACATTCGGGAGCGGACGCCCTTCATCATCTGTTTCAACCTCGGCGAGATGATGAACGGGTACAACACCATGGAGCTGCTCGCGGACAGCCCGGACCATATCGTACCCGGCCACGACCCGCTGGTGATGCAGTGGTATCCGGCGCCCTCTCCGGAACTGGAAGGGGCCGTGGTCCGGCTGGACGTGGCGCCGAATGTGACCTAGGGCCTAGCCGGTCTGCATCGGCAGGCTGGGGTCTGCGGCCCATTCCGACAGAGAGTTGTCGTAGAGCCGGACCTGGGGATGCCCCAGCCGATGCAGCCAGAAGGCCGTGATGCTGGCCGCGATCCCGCCGCCGCAATAGGGCACGGCCTCGGCGGCTTGCAGGGCGCCCACCGACTCAAGCTGGGCCCGGATCTCGGTTTCGGGTTTGAAGGCCTTGGTTTCGGGGTCGATCAACTCGGCCGACGGGACGTTGACCGAACCGGCGATGCGACCGGGGCGCCCGTAGTTCATGCCGTCACCCCGGTGCTGATCTCTGCCTAGCGCGTTGATAACAGAGGCGCCTTGGGCAAGCGCGTCGGTCACGCCCTGGGCGTCGACGACCAGGTCCGGCCGCGGATGCGGGGTCAGGGTGGCGGCGGGCAGCGTATTGGAGCCCACCTCGACCGGACGCCCCTCCGCCTGCCATTTGGCCAGCCCGCCGTCGAGAACCGCGGCATTGTCGAAGCCTGCGACCCGCAGCATCCACCACATCCGGGTTGCCCAGGAGGGGTTGTCCTTGGCGTAGAGAACAACCGCCGATCCGTCGCCGATTCCGGCGTCTCCGAATACGGCCGCCAGCCTTTCCGGCTTCGGCATTGTGAAGCGCAGAGCACTGTCCGGGTCGGATAGATCGCCGGTGATATCGAGAAATCCGGCGCCCGGAATATGCGCGGCCTCATAGCCGGGGCGGCCGCTGTCTGCCCGGAGAGTCGTTTTCGGATCCGGTGTCAGGAGACAGGTGCAGTCGAAGACCAATAACCCGGGCTTTCCCAGGTTGGACGACAACCATTCGGTGGAAACCAGTGAGTCCATCGATGCGAAGGTGCTTGATCCGGTCATGACCGCGTGCTCCCTTGTTTCTTCCTGCCGAAAGCGGCTTCCGTTGCGACCCTAGAGTCATGCCCACTTTCACACAACTTTCGACCGCCCTGGCGGTGGTCCCGAGAAATCTTCAAGGCATGATCTGGATGGTCATCGCCGGGCTGATTTTCTCATGCTTCATGGCGCTGGTGAAAGCGCTGGGCTCGGAAATGCACCCCATCCAGATCGGCTTTCTGCGCTACGCCTTCGGACTGATGTTTCTTCTGCCGTTCTTCCTGAAGGTGCGGACGGCGGATCTGAAAGCGGCCAATTGGAAGTTCCACGGCCTGCGCGGGGTCATGCATGGGGTCGGTGTGATGCTCTGGTTCTACGCGATGAGCCGTATCCCTCTGGCGGAAGTCACGGCGATCGGTTTTACCAACACGGTTTTCGCGACGCTCGGTGCGGCTCTGTTCCTCGGTGAGGTTATCCGTCTTCCCCGTATCACTGCTGTGGTGACCGGACTGGCGGGGGCCATGCTGATCATTCGCCCGGGCTTCGAGGAGATCGATCCGGGTGCATTCGCGATGCTGGGGGGTGCTCTGGTCTTCGCGGGCTCCGATCTCTGCGCCAAGGTTCTGACCCGAAACGAGAGCGGACCTGCGGTGGTTGCCTATCTCTCTATCGTGGTGACCTTGGTGACGATGGGACCGGCCCTCTATGTCTGGCACGATCCGTCGCTCAAGGAATGGGGCGTGCTGGTGGTCATCGCGGGGCTCGCCACGGTCGGCCACCTGGCGATGACCCATAGTTTCAAGCTCGCCGAGATCTCGGCGCTTCAGCCCGCGAAATTCATTCAACTGCTGTGGTCGGCCCTGATCGGGTTTGCCCTCTTCGCCGAGGTGCCGGACCTGTTCACCTGGATCGGCGCCGCCCTGATCGTCGCGTCGTCACTCTACATCGCCCGGCGAGAAGCGCTTGCCCGTAAACGCGGCCACGCCACCTTTGAGCCTGCCGCAAAAACCGGGCCGCCTGCTCCCTGAAGCGATGGACTGCCGAGGACGCACGGCACAGTTAACCATGCAGGTTCGAAGGGCGGTCACGCCGCCGCGCGGTGACCCGATCAATGCGCTTTCCAAGCGTTCGGTCTTTGAGCTGGAAGCCCTGTCAGTAAGTCGGCGGAACTCATAACTCACAAGGAGACCTCCTTTTCGAAAGGCCCTGAAAGAGTTTCTCCGGTCGGATCCGTATTTACCTTTTGCTAAGACACCTGGATTAAAAATGGTCGCGTCTAGATTTCTCGGACGTTCCGGCACGGAGTAGATAATGAAGACCCTGTCTCGCCTCTCTTTCAAGATTCCTGCCCTGATCCTTACCGCCGCTCTGATCGCCGGAATCGGGAACGGTCTTGCCGGCCTCATCATGGTCGATCAGGAGATGAGCGACACGATTGAGCGCGGACTTGAGAATGTGAGTCAGGGCAGGGCCAAGGATCTCGGCGCCTATTTCGGCTCAATCGAGGAAGACCTTGTCTCGCTTGCCGCCAGCCCTCTGGCAACGGACGGCGTCCAGGACTTCGCCCGCGCGTGGAACGAATTTCCGGCCGGAACCGCCGAGGAAATCCTGCAGTCCGCGTATATTACCGATAATCCGAATCCGAACGGTGAGAAGGAAAACCTGGATAAGGCACCAGGCGATGCGTCCTACGACGTCTTGCACGGTAAATTTCATCCGGCCTACCGGACATTTCTGCGCACGAAGGGCTATTACGATATCTTCCTTTTCGATTTGGACGGGAACCTGCTGTATTCGGTCTTCAAGGAACTGGACTATGCCACCAATTTGAACACTGGGCAGTGGAAGGACTCCGGCCTTGGTGAGGTCTTCCGAGCGGCGGCCGCCGATCCGAGAGAGGTGCATTTCATCGACTTCGCACCCTATGAGCCGAGCTACGGCGCGCCGGCGAGTTTCATATCGACCGGAATCTACAATCGGTTGGGGCAGGCCGTCGGGGTGCTCGCCTTCCAGATGCCGATCGAGCGGATCAACGAGCTCATGCAGTCCCCGCTCGGGCTTCGGGAGACCGGGGATACCGCGATTGTCGGTGCTGATGGGTTGCGGCGCAGCGACAGCCGCTTCGCGACCGAGAGCGGGATCCTGAAGGACCGTTTCGACATTGACGGTCTGGAGAAGACCCAAGCAGAAGGTGGAGGATACTTTAGCTTCGAGATCGACGGCGTCGAGAAGATCGGCCAGATCGCTCCGTTCGATTTCCATGGGACCCGCTGGTCGGTCCTGGCCTATTTCGATCGCGATGAAGCCTTTGCGGCGAGCGAGAATCTGCAACTCACCATCGTGATCGTGAGCGTGATCATAATGGGCGTGGTCCTGGCGGTCGGTCTGCTGTTCTCGCGCAGCATCACCACAGCGCTTGGCGGTATGATCGGCGTGATGGGGAAGGTCGCGGACGGGGATTACGGCATGGAGGTGCCCAACCGAACCCGGGCCGACGAGGTGGGCGACATCGCCCGAGCTCTCGACACTTTCCGCGCAAACGGCGCGGAGTCGGAGCGTTTGCGGACCGCTCAGGAGAACCAGCGGTTGCAGGCGGAGAAGGAGCGGGTCGCCGCACTGATGAAGATGGCGGAGACGGTCGAGCGAGACGCCGGCGCGTCGGTCGACAGGGTCGCCGAGCAGACCACCCTGATGGGCCAGGAAGCCGAGGCGATGGCCGGATCGGCGGAGCAGGTCGAAGAGATGTCCCAAATGGTCGCGGCGGCTGCGCAAGAGGCGCTGGCCAATGTGGAGGCGGTATCGGCGTCGACGGAAGAGCTTGCGGCCTCAATTCAGGAGATCGGCAGCCGCGTTACCGAGGGCGCACAGATCACGCAGGCGGCGGTCACGGTCGGCGAGGAAAGCCGGGTCGAGATCGAGTCGTTGCTCCTGGAGGCGGAAAAGATCGGGGAGGTTGCCACCTTGATCGGCGATATCGCCGAGCAGACCAACCTGCTGGCCCTGAACGCCACAATCGAGGCGGCCCGGGCCGGCGATGCCGGAAAGGGCTTCGCGGTGGTCGCCTCCGAGGTCAAGAACCTGGCGGGGCAGACCGGCCGCGCGACTGGGGAAATCTCGGCGCAGATCCAGGAGATCCAAAGGAGAACCAAGTCCGCAGTGGACGCAGTCCAGCGGATGGTGAAGCAGATCGCCGATGTGGACAGCATCTCGACGGCGATTGCCGCGGCAATCGAGCAGCAGCAGTCGGCGACTCAAGAGATCGCCCGCAATGTGACCGAGACAGCGATGGCGGCACGGGATGTGGCCCAAAACATCGAGCGGGTGTCGAGCGAAGCGGAATCCAGCCGCACCCGGGCAGGCGGCGTGCGGACCGTCGCTGATGCCGTGCATGTCGCTGTCGAAGCCCTCAAGAATGCAGTGATCCGATCGGTGCGGACCGCATCCGACGAAGTCGACCGGCGGGAATCTGAGCGGAAACCGGTCTCTTCGACCGGATCGGTCCGGATTGACGGCAAGGATCACAAGATCAGGATGCTTGACATCTCGGATCGCGGAACCCGTTTCTCCTTCCTCGACGGGAAACCGACCGTGACTGTCGGCGCCACGATCAGCATCAACTGCTCGGAGCTTCAGGTCGCGCGTTCCGGCACCGTCCGAGATGTGAGCGGCAATGAGATTGGCGTCCTCTTCGCCCAGGCGAGCTAGGGGCCGGCCGCTTCACCGTCGGAGCTTGACTGCGCTCCATGGCGAAGTGCTGAAGCGATGGCCGGACAGCACGCGCCGACGCGCCAGCCATCATCCCCCCAGGAACAGCCGGCCGACTTCCGGGTTGTCCAGCAATTCCCGGCCTTCGCCTGCGAGCGCGGTGGACCCGGAGACCAGGACGTAGCCGATATCGGCGAATTCCAGGCCTTTCTTCGCGTTCTGCTCGACCATCAGGATGGTCTTGCCCTCGACCCGCTGCAGATCGTCCAGGATCTCGAACACCATGTCGATGAAGCGCGGCTCCAGGCCGATCGACGGCTCGTCCACCAGAAGCACCTCCGGCTCCATCACCAGGGCGCGGGAAATCTCCAGCAGGCGGCGTTCCCCGCCGGACAGCACGCCCGCCGGCTTGTTGCGGCGCTGGGCCAGGCGGTCGTATTTCTCGAACACCCGCTCGGCGGCTTCCTTAGCCTGGTCCGGCTTGTCCTTGAGATAGCCGCCCATCAACAGGTTTTCTTCCACAGTCATGCCCGGAAACACGGACTTGTCCTGAAGGATGTAGGCGATGCCGGCGTTCTTCAGCTTCTCGCTCGGAGTGAGGGCCGTCACGTTCTGCTCGCCCACGTAAATGCTGCCGGAGAAGATGTTGGTGAATCCGAAAATCGAATGCAGGATCGTGGACTTTCCGGCCCCGTTGGGTCCGATCAGACAGCAGGACTGGCCCTTGGCAACCTCGAGATCGAGGCTGTGCAGGATCTCCATCTTCCCATAGCCGGCCTTCAGGTTCTCGATCTTCACGAACGGATCGCCCTTGGCAAGTTCGCGTATCCGGGCCTTGTCCGGGCCGTCAGCGATGTCCTGCACCTGGCGGACCACGTCCTCGACCGAGATGACATGCTCGACGCTGCCCCGGCCGTAGCCACTGGTGCGGCGGGCTTCAGCGGCCGCCTCGGCTCCGGTTTGTTGATCGCTCATCAATGCGCTCCCAAATAGGCGTCGATCACGCGCTGGTCGTTCTGCAACTCGTCGGGCGACCCGGTCGCCAACAACTCGCCATGGGCGAGACACGAAATTTCCTCGGCCAGATTCATGATCACCCGCATGTTGTGCTCGATCACGAACAGGGTGATGCCGAACTCCTCGTTCGCACGCTTGAGACGGTCGATCAGGCCGTTGATCAGGGTCGGGTTGATACCTGCCGTTGGCTCGTCCAGCAGCAGCACCTTGGGCTTGTTCATCAGCGCCATGGCGAACTCCAGCAGCTTCTGCTGGCCGAAGCTGAGATCGCCGGAGATCAGGTTGCGCTTCTGGTAGAGTCCGACGAAGTTCAGCAGCTCCTCGGCCTGCTGCTCGGTTTCCCGGTCCTTGGCCTGCTTGAAGATGCCGCCGAACCCTTCATCCCGGTGCGAGACCGAGATGATCATGTTCTGCACGCAGTTCATCTTCTTGTAGATCCGGGTCTGCTGGAACGTCCGCAGCATCCCCAGTCGGGCGATGTCCGGCACCCGGAGGGTCGAGATTTCCTGACCCTCGAAGGTGATCGAGCCGCTGTCGATCGGGTGGTATCCGACGATCGAGTTGAACAGCGTGGTCTTGCCGGAGCCGTTCGGGCCGATCAGGCCGGTGATGCGGCCATGCGGCACGCGGATCGAGATATCCTTGTTGGCCACCACGCCGCCATAGGATTTCGAGACCGATTTGACCTCGATCTGAGGCTGAGAGCTGTTCATTCCGCTGCCTCCGGGCGCGTATCGCCGGTGGGTTGATCCCCGGGGCCGCGATCGACGGTCAGTCCGAACGCCGCCGGCCACTTGTCCTGGGCCCAGCCGAGGATGCCCTGCTGGAAATAGACGATGTTGATGATGATGATCGCGCCGAGTGCCACCCACTGCCAGCCGAGCAGATAGGTCCAGGTGGCCTCCTTGACGATATGAAAGAGGATGGCGCCGAGTACCGGCCCCCACAGCGTCCCCTTACCCCCCAGAAGCGCCATCGCGACCATGAAGATGCCGAAGGTGGCGGTCGGAAAGGCAACCTCCAGCGGCTCGATGAAGCCGGACATGTTGCCGAAGATCGCGCCGCCCATGCCGAGGAAAAAGGCCGATGCCGCCCAGGTCAGGACCTTGTACCGGGTGGTGCGGATTCCCATCGCCTCGGCCTTGTCCTCGTCGTCCCGGATCGCGTTCATCGCGAGTCCGAACTGGGTCGAGTAGAGCCATCGCACGAACAGGTGCGCCAGCAGGGCCGTGACACCCATCAGGATGTACCAGACAAAGGTGCTTTCGCCGGCCACTCCCGGGTAGACCGGCATCGAGATGCCGCTGCCGGCACCGACATATCCCCAGCCCGCGATCAACTCCGCGACCGCGACGGCGAGGCCGAGGGTGCCGATCGCGAAATACGGCCCGCGCAGGCCCAGCATGAAGGGGCCTATCAGAAGTGCGAAGAGGGTGGCGACGATACCGCCCACCACGATTCCAAGGGCCAGACCCGTGAAGTACTGTACTTCGGTGAACTCCACGTACATCGCCCCAAAGGAGGCGGTGTACTCGGCCACGTCGGCAAACATCGATATCTGCACCACGGCCGAGGCGTACATGCCCAGGCCGAAGAAGATGACATTGCCCAGGCTGTTGTAGCCCATCTGGCCGCCGGTCATGTCCCAGGTGACGGCCATCAGCACCATCAGCCACATCACCGCGACCTGCGAGGTGTAGTTGGGGAAGAGGATCGGGGTGATGATCCCGAACAGGATCAGTCCCGCATAGACCCTGAGGTCCAGCTTTCTCGCCGAAGTCATCGCACCACCTGTCGCACGCGGTAGGACTGGAGCAGCCGGTACATCAGCACCAGCACCAGCATGATCACGACCGCCGCTACCGCGAATTCGGCGCCGAACATGAAGCCTGCGACATTTTCCCAGGCGCCCAGACCGAAGCCGGTCAGGATCACGCCTGGTAGGTTCCCGAGCCCGGCGGCCGTCACGATGATGAACGCCCGGATCGAATACACGATCCCGTAATAGGGCTGGATCACCCAGATCATCGCCACCAAGACGCCGGCGGCCCCACAGATCGAGGCGTTCAGCGCATAGGTGAAGGCGTAGACCCGATCGGTGTTGATCCCCAGCACCCGGGCCGCGCGCGCGTCCTGGGCGGTCGCCCGGATCGCCTGTCCCATGCGGGACTTCTTCATGAAGATCACGATCGCGATGGCCAGGGCGCCGGCGATCAGCAGGCTGTAGAGCCGCACGTTCTGAATGATGATGAAAGTGTCGAGCTGGAAGTTTCCGAACCCGCTTTCGGCGACCTTCACCTCAGGGCCGTAGATCAGGTTCAGCACCTGCTGGATCAGCAGGCTCAAGCCGAAGGTGGCGAGCAGGGAGGTGAACATGTCCCTGTCGACCACACGGCGGATGATCAAAGCGTAGATCAGCCAGCCGAGCCCGAACATCAGGATGATCGCGACCGGCATGGCCAGCATCGGGTGGTATCCCCAAAGCGTGGCCTGATACGAGATGTATCCCCCCAGGATCACCATGTCGCCCTGCGCCAGGTTCTTGACGTTCATCACGCCCCAGACCAGCGCGAGCCCGTAGGCGATCAGCGCGAACAGCGCGCCGATGAACAGGCCTTGGAGAATCAGGTCGACCCCCATCAAGGGCGCCAAATAGACCAAATACAGATTTTCGAACATCGAGTGTTTCCGATCGGCTGGCCACCTGCCCGACCCGGGCCTGAGCGGCGATCACGTCATCCCCATGCAACGGTCTAAGGGAACGGCTCGGGCCTGTATGGGCCTTGGGCGGCCGTCTCCGCGCCGCGTCCCGTGGGGGACCAAAGACGGACGGCGGGAGGGAACGTCCCTCCCGCCGTCGTCACGTCATCGGCGGATCAGTACTGCGGCTGACGCGGGTAGCGCAGCTCGGAGGAGGCCCACTTGGAGGGGGCGACCACGTTGTACTCACCGTCCTGGATCTGACGGAGGACCATCGGCTTGGCGATGTTGTTGCCGGCCTCGGAGAACTTGATGCCCCCATAGAAGGTCTTCATGTCGGTCGCGGCCAGCGCGTCACGCAGGTCCTTGGGATCGAAGGACTGCGCCCGCTCGAAGGCGTCGGCCCACACCATCACCGCGGCGGTGGCCTGCGCGGTCTGGTAAGGAACCGTCTTGTACTCCGGATACGCCGCCTTGAACTCGGCATCGTACTCGGCGGCCGTTCCCATCAGCGGGTCGGAATAGCTGAGCGTCTCGGCCCACTGGGTCGGGCACAGCAGACCCTCGGTAGCGCCGGCACCGTACTTACCGACGACGTCCGCCGCCTCGCAGTGGGTCATGGCGATCATCGGGGTCTCGATCTTCAGCTCCTGGATCTGCCGGCCAGCGGTGGCGGCCCCCTTGGAGTGACCGGAGACGACCAGCAGATCCGGCTTCAGCGCCTTCACCTTGGTCAGGGTCGCGGTCATGTCGGACAGGTCGCGCGGCAGTTTGTCGTCGATGACGATCTGCATGCCGAACCTCTTGGCGTCGTCGACCACGCCGGCCCGGACGTCGAGCGAGAACGGATCGTTTTCGAACGCCATCGCGATCTTGACCTCGGACGGGTCCTTGCCCTGGTTCTTGGCGACCTCGGCGGCCAGTTCGATCGAGCTGGCGAGGTACTGCTCGGAGGTGGACAGCACGGCGAACAGGTACTTGTAGCCCTGGGTGAACAGCGAGCGCGAGGCGCCCTCGGCTTCCACCATCGGGATCTCGTACTTCTCGGTGACCGGTGCGATCGCCTTGGTCAGACCGGAAGAGTACGGGCCAAGCATGTATTTCACGCCGTCCTGATTGATCAGCCGCTCGGCGAGCTGGGCACCACGGGCCGGCGTCGACTCATCGTCGTAATAGGTGACCTTGAGCTTGTAGCTCTTGCCGTTGACGGTGACCCCGCCCGCGTCATTGATCTTCTTGACGGCGAACTCGTAGCCGTTCTGGGCGTGGATGCCGTTGGTGGCGTACTTGCCGGTCAGCGAGATCGCCGAGCCGAGAATGATGGTGTCGCCCTCGACCTTCGCGGACGCAGATCCGGACGCGAGTCCAAATGCAGCAATACCGGCGAACGCATAGGCAAAGAGATTGCGTCGTGAGACGGTCATACAGTCCTCCCTTGTCATTCGTTTGAACACAAACAAGTGTCCAATGCCGCTTTTCACGGTCATTCGCCCAACAGACTAGGCAATTACGCAGAAAAAGCAAAGAGGGAGCGGTGTGACCTCACTGAAGATGTATCAGTCGAGTCCGAATCCTTTCGATTTAAGGAAGGCGGCCAATTGCTTACGTTGCGGGGTGGCGTATTGGCGGGCCTTGTCCTCCGACCATCCGTAGAACTCGGCGACGCCGAACTCTTTGGTCATTCTCTGCTTTTCGGGGGGAGTCGCGTGGCGCGCATCGCGGCGCCGGTCGTATGCATCGATCTCTTTGATGACGTTTTCGTCGTTGTATCGGTCGGTATGGACGTTGAGCGCGGGCGGCAGCCGGAGGGAGATGTGGCCGGCGGTCGACGGGTAGCCGACCCCCATGCCTGCGAACGGGAAAACGTGATCCGGCAACTGCAGGAGGTCGGACACCTCTTCGATCTTGTCCCGGATCACGCTGACCGGGCAGCAGCCGAGCCCCATCGCCTCGGCCGCGCGCACGAAGGTCGCCAGCACGATCGCGGCATCCCCGGCGCAGTTCAGAAAACTGTCCAGGTGACCGTTCGGGTACGGCGTTCCCCGTGCCTCCGCGATCAGCCGCATCCGGTGATTGTCGCCACAGAACACCAGAAAGGCCGGTGCGTTCGGAATCCAGTCCTGGCTGCCGACCATCGCATCGATCTTCGCCCGAACGGCGGGATCTTTCACGATGATGACCGTTCCCTGTTGCAGGTCGGATTTGGCGGGGGCGGAGAATGCGCCGGCCAGCGCGATCCGGAGCACCTCGTCGGGTACGGCATCCGGCTTGAACCGCCGGTGCGAGCGATGGGTCAGCAGGGCCGAGATCTCCCCTTCCGCCGGCATCCCCCGCCCGTCTTCGGTCGGCAGTCCGAAACGGTCCTCGATCAAATCTGCAATGGTCTTGTCGGTCATGCGCGCGCTCCTTGTCTCCGGTCGCGGCGAGCATGCGGCGACCGAGGGGCGAGGGGCAAGGGCGGTTTGAACCGGACTGGTCCCTTCGGGCGGCGGATCATCGCCGCTCTCTTGCCCCTGCGCGGCTGCCCTGCCTAACCTGTTGTCTCATTTCAGGAGAACCATCATGACCGTACCCGCGACCGCCGATCTCGTGATTTCCGGAGGGACCGTCATCGACGGGACCGGGGCACCGCGCCTCAAGGCAGATGTGGCGGTGACGGACGATCGGATCGTGGCGGTCGGCGACCTGTCGGCCACCCAGGCGGGCCGGCGGGTGGACGCGGCCGGCAAGGTGGTGGCACCGGGCTTTGTCGATGTGCACACCCATGACGACCGGGCGCTGCTCTCGATGCCCGGCATGGACATGAAGGTCAGCCAAGGGGTCACCTCGGTGGTGGTCGGCAATTGCGGGATTTCCCTGGCGCCGCTCAAGATAACCAAGCGTCCGCCGCCGCCGCTGGACCTCCTGGGAGACGAGAGCTGGTGGACCTTCGACAGTTTCGGCGAATTCCTGGACACCGTCGATCAGGCTCCTGCCGCGGTCAACGCGGCCTTTCTGGTGGGACATTCGACCCTGCGTGTTGGCGTGATGGACCGGCTCGACCGGGCTGCGGGCGCGGACGAGATCAAAGTGATGCGCGGCAAGCTCGAAGCCTCGCTGGAAGCGGGGGCTTGCGGGCTGTCGACCGGGCTTTGGTACAAACCTTCGGAGAAGGCTCCGACCCAGGAGATCATCGAGATCGCCCGCGCGCTGAAGGCCCATGGTGGACGCTACGTCACCCATATGCGGGACGAGGCCGACGGGGTGATGGACAGCCTGGAGGAAACCTTCCTGATCGGTCGGGAGGCGGGCGTGCCGGTGGTGGTCTCGCACCACAAGGTCACCGGCAAGAACAACTGGGGCCGCTCGACCGAAACCCTGAAACTTTTCGAAAGATACCGCAAGACCCAGAAGATCGGTCTGGATGTCTACCCCTACCACGCGTCCTCGACCGTGCTGAAGCCGGACTCGATTGAGATCTCCAAGCGGGTCCTGGTCACCTGGTCGGTGCCGCATCCGGAATATGCCGGACGGGATCTGGACGATCTGGCCCGCGAGTTCGGCTGCGACAAGTTCGAGGCGGCCGAACGGCTGCAACCGGCGGGGGCGATCTATTTCTCGATGGACGAGGCCGATGTGCAGCGGATCCTGAGTTATCCGGACTCGATGATCGGCTCCGACGGTCTGCCCCATGACGAGAAGCCCCATCCCCGGCTCTGGGGCACGTTCCCGCGGATCCTGGGCCATTATGCCCGGGATCTGGGATTGTTCAGCCTGGAGGAGGGGGTCCGGAAGATGACCTCGCTGTCGGCTGCGGAATTTGGCCTAGTCGACCGCGGAGAGATCGCCGAGGGCAAGTTCGCCGATATTTGCGTGTTCGACCCGGAGACCGTAAAGGACCTGTCCACCTTCGAGGCCGGCGCCACGCCCGCCGCCGGTATCGCCCATGTGTTCGTCAACGGCCGAGAGGTCTGGAACACGGACGGGTCGACCGGAAACCGACCGGGTCGGGCCTTGCGGGCATAGAGAGCCGGAGTCGGCGAGACCATGGCGTTTCTTTTAGGACCGGGAGACCTTTCGATTGTCGCGGCGGAGGCTCAAAGGCGAGGGATATCCGTCGCACTCGAGGGGAAGCCGAAAGCGACGGCGGCGGCAGGCCCACGTCATCTCGTAGCCCTTGGGAGCATGCTCGACGACGCGTCTGAGCCGCTGCCCGTGATTCTCTCGGAGGCCCTATCGGGTGCTTTGGGAGATCCCATACTCTTGCAGGTGCTGGAAGGTTCGTTCATGCGGCTCGGAGATCAGATCTCCGCTGATGAGGCGCGTTCAGCGCGCGCACCATTGGATGCCAGACTGTCCGAGATGAAAGCGATTGATCGGGCAATGCTTGCCGATCGAACCCGAACCTGGTTGGCGGAGCTCCGCGATCGTCACATAGGCGATATCGAAGTCGCCTATGTGACGGAATCTTTGGCGCGGAGCTGGCTTGCTCACGGAGATGTCGAGCGCGCGCGTCGGCTTGCCAAGACCGCGATCAAAGCGGACCCGTCCTGGACCACGCCGCGCTCCACCTTGGCCCAGATCGAGGCGGAAGGCGGGCACTGGCACGAGGCGGCGGCGGCAATTCCCGACGACATGATCGAGACCCTGCCGAGCAGCGGTCTCGCCTTCCTCCTGCGCATGCGGTCACTTGCCGACGACCGGGAGGGAACGGTTGCTCTGCTGGATCAGGTTGTGGCGCGGGATGAAGACGACCTTGTCTTAATGTGGGAGGCGGCCGACGGCGCGCGTCGGGTCGGATGGAATGCCGACCTCATGTCGAGGCGCTTTCTCGATTGTGCGGCGCAGGCCGACCTTTCGGGGGTGCTGGACCATTTGAGCCAGATCTCGGCGGGCGGCCATCGTCCGCTCAACGACAAGGTCGTCCTGCAATCCGTTCTGCGACGGGCGGGGCTCTCCGACGTCCAGCCCGAGACCTATCTGCTTCCGGAGGAGCGTTCGGAGGCCGAGAAGGGGCTCCGTCTCGGCGGAGCAGAGCGATGGATCCTAAAACCGGCCAGCCTATTCGGCGGCAAAGGCATCCAAATGCTGACCCAAGGTGCCGAGGGCGTGCCGGACATCGGTCCCGCTGTGCTGCAGCGTTATGTCGAGCCGCCGTGGCTTGTGGACGGACATAAGGCACATGTTCGGACCTATCTGCTGGTTCTGCCGGGACCACGGCGCGGGATCTGGATGTCGATGGACGGGCCCGCCCGGCTGAGTCCGCTGGCCTGGTCGGACGGAGGGCACGGCGCGGACCTGGGAGCGCATGTGACCAACACCAACCTGCATTGGGATCGTCCGGATCTTCTCGTCGAGCAGGATCCGGAACAGGACAACAAGGGCCATGTCCGGCGGATGGCCCGGGTGCTGGACGGCATGGCGGCGGAGCGACCGGAGTCTGTTCCAGTGGCTCGTCTGCAGGCCTTCTGCAAACGGCTCGTCGAGGGACTTTCAGCTGAACTGCACCAGCCGATGGCCGGGCTCTTGGCGCTGGATCTGATGTTCGACGCGGACGGTCGCCCGTGGGTTTTGGAAGTCGAATCCCGACCTCAGATCAGCGCCGGCGGCGTTCCTCTGGTCGGCCGCCTGCATGCGCGTCTTGGTCGTGAGGCGCTCCCGATCCTGTCGGCCTATCTCGAAGGACGTGATCCGCCTGAGGTCTCTGGAGATTGGCAGCGGATCCTGAGATAGTTTGGCGGCCCGCCCGACCACGTGAACAAGACGTCGTGATGTCATCGCATCGGGGCCGCGATTGCGTCCCATTCCGTCGGCACCTTATGGGAAGGCGAGGAAGGTGAGGCGATGCGGTTTGGCATGATTGTCCTTGGAATCCTGTTGCTGTCTCGGTCCGCGTTTGGGGTCGAAATCGTCGTGATCAATCTCGGCTGGCATACCGGCATCGCGATCCAGCAAAATGATCTGGACGCGTCCAGAATCCCGGAGGTCTCGGATTTTCGCCGAGCGAACGTCGCCTGGGTTGAATTTGGCTGGGGCGACGAAGCGTTCTACCAGGACCCGGATCCGGGCCTCGACGTCATCCTCGACGCGGCTTTCGGCGACACGCCTGCCGTGATGCATCTCGTGGGCGTTCCGGTCCATCCGACGAACTACTACGCCGACAGCAGCTTCCTGACGGTAACACTGACCGAGGCCCAGTTCGGCAGCCTGCAAACCTACCTGTCCGAGTCCTTCCGGCGGTCCGGCAAAGTGCGCGCGGCGCCGATCGGCCCCGGCCTTTACCCGGACAGCCGTTTCTACCCGGCGACCGGGAGATTCTCGCTCTCACAGACCTGCAACACCTGGGTTGCGAAAGCTTTCGCGGGTGTCGGCTTGCCGATCGAAAACCCGGAGGACATCGTCCGCGCCTCCGCAGTTATGGACCAGCTTCTCGCCGCTGGTGCCGTCAGAGTTTCGGTAACTGAATAGGCCGCAGGCTTTCGAAGGCGGCCGAGGCTGCCAGCACCTGGTCCTCGCGGTACTTCCCGCCGACGATCTGCAAACCCACCGGAAGCCCGGCCTGGGTCAGACCGCAGGGGATCGAGGCCGCCGGCTGTTGGGTGAGGTTGAAGGGATAGGAGAACGGAGTCCAGTCCGGCCACCGTTCCATACCGGACCCCGGGGGCACCTCGTGTCCGGCCTCGAAGGCCGGTTGCGGCAGGGTGGGGGTCAGCAGCAGGTCGTAGGTCTCGTGGAACCGGTTCATGGCCATACCGACCGCCTCCCGCTCCTTCACCGCGGCCAGATAGTCGAGCAGCGGATAGGATTTGCCTTCCTCGGCGATCTCCCGCAGGCCGGGATCAAGGACGGCGATCTGCTCTTCGGTGAACGTGGCGAGCAGGTTCGCGGCCCCGGCGTACCAGTGCATCCGGAAACAGCGTGCGGTGGCCGGGATCGGCGGGTCCACACGCTCGACGATCGCGCCCAGCTCGGTGAAGACACCCACCGCGTCCTCGACCAGTTTGGCGACTTCCGGGTCGACCGCCGCGGTGCCGAGGTCCGGGCTGTAGCCGATGCGCCAGCCCCGGACCGACAGGGCGCAGGCGCGCCACCAGTCGTCGTCGCTGTCCGGTAACGCGTACCAGTCGCGATAATCCGGTCCCGCCATCACGGTCAGCATGAGGGCCGCATCGGCCACCGTGCGGGTCATCGGGCCGGCATGGGAGAGGGTGCCGAACGGGCTCGCCGGATAGGCCGGAATGCGCCCGTAGTTCGGCTTGATGCCATAGACGCCCGTATAGCCGCAGGGCATCCGGATCGAACCGCCGCCATCGGAGCCCTGGTGAAGCGCTCCCATGCCGGCCGCGGCCGCCACTGCCGCACCGCCGGAACTGCCGCCGGGGGTTTTCGTATCATCCCAGGGATTGCGGGTGATCCCGCTCAGCGGGCTGTCCGTCACGCCCTTCCAGCCGTATTCGGGGGTCGTTGTCTTGCCGAGGAACACCGCACCCTGCTCCCGCAGCCGGGCGACGTAGGGCGCATCTGCGGTCCAGCCCTTGCCGTCCGGTCCTTTGGGGTCCGTTGATTTCGAACCGCGGAGGGTGGGCCAGCCGATCGTCAGGGACAGATCCTTGATCGAGGTGGGCACCCCGTCGATGACACCCTGCGGACTTCCGGCGCGCCAGCGCTGCTCGGAGGCTTTGGCGGCCGCCAGCGCGCCGTCTCGGTCGACCAGAACGAAAGCATTCAGACGGTCGTTGTGACGGTCGATCCGGTCGAGCGACGCCTCGGTCGCCTCCACCGGTGAGACGGTGCTGGAGCGAAAGCCGTGGATCAGCTCGGTAGCGGACCAGTCGGCGAGATCGGTTTTCTGACGAGAAGCTGTCATGGCGGTTTTCAGATCTTCCAGCGTAGGGCTTCGTTCTTGATGCGAGCGGATTTGATGATCAGGGCGTCCATTTCGGCGCCCGAGTAACTCAGCGGCAGCACGACACGTTGGTACTCGTAGCGGCCTGCGTCAACAAGTCCGACGACATGCCAACACCGTCCGACCCCGTCCGCTGCGACCATGCCGTAATGTCGTTCGACCAGCGCGGCGAATGCCCTGTCGGCATAGTCCTTGGTGGTTTTTCCGGTCATGTCGACCTGATCCGGATTGGTCGCCTTGCTGCCGTAGAGGCGAAAGCGAAAGCCGCCATCCGGCTCGATCATGGCGATCCGGATGAGTCCGAGGCCGCCGATCAGATCAGCCGGGCTTATGTCGTCGCGGGTTACGAACCCGCGGTCCCCCGCTTTTGTGTGCCAGTATTCTGAGAACTCGGACAGGCTCGGCTCATCGATCTCGTCGAGTGGGACGTCGTATTCCGCCAGAAGCCTGAACCCGGTCATCCGACTATTCCGGTTTCGGCCAACTCGGGTTTCGGAATTCCTGTACCTCGAATCTGTAGTTCTCGATGCCGCCGAAAAAGCAGGAATAAACGTTGAACCGTTCGGACAGTTCCGGCGGACCGTTGAAGGCGACTCCGCGTGCCTTGAGGGCTTCATACATGCCATCAACATCGGGCGTCACGAAGGTGTAGGTCACCCCCGGAGCCTCCGGCGGCGGGCGGTTGGTACAGACACCGATGAAGGCGTTCGGGGCGGCACGAAAGATGTGGCAGGTGTCGCCCTGATTCAGCACCAGGTCCAGTCCGACCTTGTTGGCCATGAAGTCGGACCCCGCGGCCAAATCCTTGGTGTAGATGAACGTCACCTGCTGAGTGATCGGTGGTTGGGTCATAACGGCTCTCCAAAATGTGAAAATGAGCTTAGAACCCGATATCGTCCGGGTCGAGGGTGGATCGGGCTTGTCTAACCGGTCCGGCCGTTTTAAGGGAAGGAATGCCAATCGACAGAACCAAGATCAGACGGCAGGAACTCGTCGACGTCCTCGATATCTGGGACGAGCTTCGGGGCGAGAGGGAGATGCCCCGAGAGGGCGAAATGGGCCCGATCGAGCTGGCGCCCTTTCTGCAGAATCTGATGCTCGTCGACATTCACTACCCCGGCCCCAGAATCCAATACAAACAGGTCGGGTTGGAGCTGGAGCGGATATACGGCAAGACCGTCAGCGGCAAGTTTCTGGACGAAATGCCGAAAATGTTCCGGCGCTTCGCAGAACCCGCCTACACGGCCATGCTGGAGAACAAGGAACCGTCCTTCGCCAAGTTCCGGTTTGTCGAACGGTTCTGGATCGCGACCTATGAACGGTTGATGCTGCCGCTGCACAATCCCCGAGACGACACGGTGAGCGAGATCATCGTGGCGATCTATCCGAAGATCAAAGCCAAGTCGAAGGCGGAACGCGAGGCTGAGCGCAAAACCGAGATCGCCTGAGCACGGTCAGGTTTCCGTCAGCTCCGCCAGCCGGGTCAGGATGCGGTCCGGTTTGGCGGTCGTCCCGTCCGGCAGACCGGTGCCGACCGGGTCCCGCCAGATGCTGTAGAAACCCAGCCGTTGCGGGACGATCACTTCCCAATCCAAATTGTCACCGATGATCCAGGTGTCCGAGACGTCGTGGCCCAGGCTCTTGAGTGCGTGGGCATAGGCTTCTTCTTCCGGCTTGCCGAAGCCCATCTCCCCCTCAATCTGAATGTGGTCGAAATGCTTGGCGAGGTCGAAGCGCTCGATCTTGGCGCGCTGTTCAGCCTTGTTGCCGTTGGTGATCAGCCCGAGCCGGATGTCCCGGTCCCGAAGCGCCTCCAGGGTCGCCACCGCATCCGGATACAGCGCGGTTTGCTCTCTCCGGATTTCCGTGAAATGCGCGCCTAGCGCCTCCAGGACATGGTCCTCGAAGGCGCCCACTTCTTCGAACGCACGACCGATGATGCCGCGGCGTGCTGTCAGAATATCGAGCCGGCCGGTCTTGTGACGGACCGGGTCCGACCAGAACCATTTGGCCGCTTTGTGGATCGCCGTCGAGGTGACGTCAGGATCCATGTGCTCCGGCCGCTCTGGAAGGGTCTCGATCGCATGCTTCCAGGTTTCGCGCGGGTGGGTGTGCGCCGAGATCAGCGTGTCGTCGAGATCGAACAGGATGGCGGGCGGCAGCGGCGGATGCTTTTGGGCGGGAGACGGCATGGAACCTCGGTTCGGTCTTCAGACGGTGACGGTGGTGGTGTCCCCGGTCGTGGCGGCGTCCAGATCGGCAATCGGCAAGGGCGGCAGAACGGGGACCGAACGGAACCGCAGATGGCCGGTTATGCCGGTCCGTTCCAGGGTGGTCTGGAACAGTGCCTGTATGTCGCCTCGGGCTCCGGACGGCAAGGGTTTGGTGGTGCGGATCATCAGATCGATCAGATCCTTTCGCGCATACCCGTCCAACCGGAAGGGGCCCAGACGCGACAATTCCAGATCGACCAGGAAGGCCGTTCCCTTCGGTCCCCCGCCTTTGCCCTCACCCTCACGCTTTCGGTCGTCATCCCGGACCAGAATGCGCATCTGCCGTCGGGCCTCGTCGTCGCCGAACGGGATCAGGAAGGCGCGCCAGCCGGACTCGGAGGGTTCGGTCGCCCGGGTCAGGGTCTGAACGTCATCATTCAACGCGCCCAGCAGCCCGCCGCGACCGCTGCTTTCAAGCAGGCGGGCGGTTTCGGATCGGATCAGCGCGCGCGGATCGCCCCCCCGAAGGGCGGTCATCAGGAACAGGATCGCGGCGGTCAGTTGCGGGCCGGGCCTGGCGACCGCGTTCTGGGCCGCCTGGCTGGCCATTTCCGCGCCGCCGACCGCTTCCATGACCCGCAGCATTTCCTCGAAGGCCGGCCATTCCCGGGCCAGAACCGACAGGGGCGCGGCCCGGTCGGTGGTCGATCCGACGGATCCTCGGGTGCCGAGCACGTCCAGAGCGACCCGGCTGCCGATCGTGGCATCGGCCTTTGCATCCAGCGCAAGATAGCCGAACCGGGTCTGGACCACCGGTCTCCCGGATCCGGTCACGCCGGCGATCGTCCCTTGAACGACCGGGGTTGCGGAAGATGTATTCGAGGTCAGACCGGTCGGAGTGAGAGGGGTCCGTCCCGCCATGTCGAGCTGACCGACCTCCGCGCCCAGCGCCGCGATCCGGACCGTGAGAACCGATCCGTTCTGCAGAAGAGCGTTGCCGGCGGTCTGGGGAGCGTTGTTCATCGCCGACGTGGAGGCGGCCGTCCCTGAGCTCGGAGGTGTGCCGTGCGTCTTGACTTGCGGCGAGTTGTGGGCCGGCGACGTCTGGGACGGCGATGCTTGGGTGAGCCCGGTTTGGGTAGGTTGGGGTTGAGGTGGAGAAGTCGGCGTTGCGGCCGGGCCGATACCGTGTGCCGCTCGCGCGTTCCCCGCCTGGTACTGTGCGATGCGCCCGGCGAATTCGGCCGGGCTTCGCCCGAGAGCCAGAGTATTCGGTAAGGACGGAGCGCTCGGCTGTCCCGGAGTTGAGGGTGGCGGCGTCGCCGTCGGACTCACGGATGTCGGCGCCGTCGGTGCCGGGCCTGCGGGTGCCGCCTGGGGCAGGGCAGGTTGACCGGTCGGGGCGGCGGCCCCCTGGGTGGGAAGTGGTTGAGGTGCAGGTTGAACTTGAGGCGCCGACACTGCCACCGGTGTGCCGGTACTGCCTGGAACGACGGTCGCGGTGACGATGCGTCCAAGTGCCAGCGGGACCGTCGGACGCGGCTCGACTGAAGCAGTGCGCACCGCGGTATCGGCCATGGCGGATTGGCTGGGCGGCGGAAGCAGCAGACGCACCAAGGCCGGGGTCGCGTTGGGAACCCGCAGTTCGATCGTCACGGTATTGCCCGGACGAAGCAGTTCGGCCGCCAGACCGCGCGGCAGTTCAAGACGTATCGGCCCCTGGTCGGTCCGGATCGTGGCGCGTCCCTGATCGTCGATCGATTGAACCTGACCCTGGATCTGCGTGCCGGCCGGCGCGCGCACCAGATCCGGCGGCAGGGCGTCGGCCTTGGCCGGGATCGGCGGTGGGGCCTGCTGTGCAGCTTGCTGCGGCGAGGGGGATTGGCCCTGTGCGGACTGCGGGACATTCGGGTTTGTGGGCGTGGCGCGCTGAGGCACCGACCGTTCCGGGCCGGTTGCGGGGGGCTCGCCTGGCTGTGCCCCGGCTGTGGTTTGAGTTGCGGCGGGTCCTGTGGCCGAGGACGGTCCCGTAGCCGGAGGTTGCTGAGTGGGGGTGGGTGAGGTCGGCGTGGCCGATGTCGGGGTCGCCCGTGCCGGTCCGCCGGACCCGCCTGAGGGCGGCGGAGGCGAAGAGGAGGACGGTGGAACGGTGCTGTCGCTCACCTGACGGTCGTCACCGGCTCGGGGGCCGATGATCCAGAATGTGATCGGCGATCTGTTCCACGTCCACGGCCGCATCAGCCGTCGGCGTGCGGGTCAGGATCGGGACCTGCTGGCGGATCGATTCGAGCACCTTGCGGTCGCGCCGTATCACGCCGGCGAGCTGCGGCTCGAACTGGAGGAAGTTCTGGCAGGCCTTGCGGAGTGTTTCGTAGGTCCGGTGGCCTTCGCCCTTGGTATCCACCGAGTTCACGACGACCCGGATATCCGCGTCCGGGTCATTCTGATGGGTCACCTTGATGAAAGCATAGGCGTCGGTGATCGAGGTCGGTTCCGCGTTGGTGACCACCAGCGTGGTGCCCGCCCGAGCGGTCAGCATCCGCACGGTCCGGTCCAGCCCGGCCCCCAGATCCATGACCACGGTGTCGTAACTCGCGGACATCCGGACCAGGTCCTGGCCGATTGTCATCAAGCGCGCGGCGGGCAACTGCGCCATTGATCCCGAGCCGGAGCGCCCGGCGATGATGTCGAACTTCCCATCCTCATACCGGACCTTGGCCTGACCCAGGCTCAACCGGCCCTGCAGCACGCCTGCCAGATCGCGTTCAGGCATCAGCCCGAGCTGGATATCCACATTGGCGAGTCCCAGATCGGCATCGAAGAGCAGGGTCTTCTGACCGATACGGGCCAGGGCATGACAGAGAGTGACTGAAAACCAGGTCTTGCCGACCCCGCCCTTGCCGGATGCGACGGCAATGATCGAGCGGCCTTTCTCGACTTTTCCGCTACCGGGACGGGCTTCGCCGGAACGCGGTGCCGACGGCGCTGCTGCTTTGGCGCCCGGAGCCTTGGGGATCTGATCAGCCATGACGGGTCCTTTCCGCACGGTCACTCGGCCGCTTCATCGCGAACGGCGGCGTGATTGGGAAGCAAGAGTCGGGCCAGAGAAATAGGGTTCAGCGGCGCAAGACCTTCCGCGACCGCGCCGCTGATCCCGACTTCGGCGAATGTCAGGCGTCCGGCATCTGCCGCTGCCAGAACGGCGCCGAGGCGTCGGGCAATGTCGATCCGGGTCGAAACCATGCGGCGCGCCCCCATCGTCGCATAGGCTTCCGCGATTTCCGCGGCTTCGATCGGGTCGCCACCGGCTGCGGCAACGAAGACGATCTCCCCGTCGATCGCTCGGAGAAGGTTGACCTGGGCCCGCACATCATCCTCGTCGAAGGGATTGCCTCCAGCGCAGTCGACGATGACGGCCGCGCCCGGCGCACAGGCGTCCAGCGCGTCCCGCAGTTCGGCCGGCGTTTCGGCGCTCATCAGATCGACACCCAGGACCCGGGTGAAGGCGGCCAACTGTTCATAGCCCCCGGCTCGCACCGTATCCGTCGTGATAATGTTGACGGTCTTCTTTTTCATCACCGCCCGCGTCGCCAACTTGGCGGCCGTCAGGGTCTTTCCGGCTCCCGGCAGGCCGACCAGAATCACCGGCCGTTTGGTAATCTTGGACAGGGGCTGAAACTTGAAGTGCTGGTCCAGCGCGCCGGCCATTGCGATCAGAGGGTCGTCGGTATCGAGCGAGATCGCGGTCCGGATCAGCCTCTCAGCCAGGTCCGCCGGGACATTGTGCTGGCGCAGGGAGTCCGCGATATCCTCTTCGACCTCGATATCCGCGACGCCGTCCGGCTCCTCGTCGTATTCGTCGGCGGTCTCGATCGCGGCGGTGATGCGCACGCCGATACCACCGTCGCCCTTCTGGGTGGACACGATGATGGCGTCCTCGCCCAAATGGGCCTTCACCAGTTGCATGGCCTCGCCCATCGAGGGGGCTGTGAAGGTCTTGAGGCGCATCGGTTTCGCGTATCGTCCTGTGGTCTTATCGACAGTTTTAAGTCATCCGCGAGGCGTCAGACCTGCCCCAAAGTGCGGATCTTCGCCTTCGGATGAATTTCGTTCTGCGACATTACCACGGTCTGCGGTCGGAATCGCTCGATGATCGAACGGACATAGGGGCGGATCACCGGCGATGTCAAAAGCACCGGCTGTTCCCCCATGCCCGTGAACTTATCGAACTGATGCCGCATGGTGGTGATGAATTGCTGCAACTGACTGGGCGGCATGGAGAGTTGGCGGTCGTCGCCCTCTCCGATCAGGGCTTCGGCGAAATTCTGCTCCCATTCCGGGGACATGGTCACAAGCGGGATGGCGCCATTACCGTCCGTGTTCGCCTCGCTGATCTGCCGGGCAAGCCGGGCCCGCACATGCTCGGTGATGGTGGAGACATTCCGGGTATAGCCGGCCGCCTCGGCCACCCCTTCCAGGATGGTCGGCAAATCGCGGATCGAGACCCGTTCGCTCAACAGGTTCTGCAACACGCGCTGCAGGCCGCCGATGGTGATCTGGTTCGGGACCACGTCCGCGACCAGCTTCTGGTGGCGGTCACCCATCTCGTCGAGCAGTTTCTGGGTCTCGCCGTAGGACAGCAGCTCGGACATGTTGTCCCGGACCGTTTCGACCAGGTGGGTCGTGATGACTGTGGACAGGTCGACCACCGTATAGCCTTTGAAAAGCGCTTCTTCCCGGCGATCCGGTGCGACCCACATGGCGGGCAGCCCGAATGTCGGCTCCTTGGTTTCGGTTCCGGGAAGGTCGATGGTACCGCCGCTCGGATCCATCACCAGAAGGCGGTTGGGCCGAAGATCCCCGCGACCGACTTCGACCTCCTTGACCCGGATCACATAGGTGCTCGCGCTCAGCTGCAGATTGTCCTGGATGCGGACCTGCGGCATGATGAAGCCGGATTCCTGCGCGATTTGACGCCGCAAGGCCTTGATCTGATCGGTCAGCCGCTGCCCCTCGACAGCTTCGTTGATCAGCGGCAGAAGGCCGTAGCCGAGCTCCAGGCGGATCAGATCTATCTGCAGGGCCGAGGAAATCGGTTCCTCCGGTATCGGGGCTTCGGCAAGCGCCGTCTCTGCATCGGCGGCATCAAGGACCTCCTGGTCCTGCTGGCGCAGCAGAATGAAGGCGCCGGCGCCGGCAAGGCCGCCGATCAGCAGGAACGGAATCTTCGGCATGCCCGGCAGCAGGGCCATCAGGAACATCAGCGCCGAACTCATGGCCAGGGCTTTGGGGGAGCCGCCCAGCTGTCCGAACACCGCCTTGTCCGCGGTACCCTCCAGGCCGCCTTTGGTGACCAGCATGCCGGCTGCCGTCGAGACGATCAGGGCTGGAATCTGGGTCACCAACCCGTCGCCCACCGTCAGGATCGTGTAGGTCGAGGACGCTTCGGAAAAGGTCAAGCCCTGCTGGGCGACGCCGATAATGATCCCACCGATCACGTTGATCAATGTGATCAGCAGTCCCGCAATCGCGTCGCCGCGCACGAACTTCGACGCGCCATCCATTGAGCCGAAGAAATTGCTCTCCTGGCTCAACTCTTCGCGCCGCATCTTGGCATCGGCTTCGTTGATCAGACCGGCTGACAGATCGGCGTCTATTGCCATCTGCTTGCCGGGCATGGCGTCCAGGCTGAATCGAGCGGAGACTTCGGCGATCCGGCCGGAGCCCTTGGTGATCACGATGAAGTTCACCAGTACAAGGATCGCGAAAACGATCACCCCGATGACAGGGTTGCCGCTCATCATGAACGCGCCGAACGCCTGAATGACCTCGCCGGCGGCGTCGGTGCCGGTATGGCCGTCCCCAAGAATCAGGCGCGTCGAGGCGAGGTTGAGCGCCAGGCGCAGCATGGTCGCGATCAGCAGCACGGTCGGAAACGAACTGAACTCCAGGGGTTTCCGGATGAACAGCACGCTCATCAAGATCAGCACGGACAGAACAAGCGAGAGGCCGAGCGCAAAATCCAACAACCAAGTCGGCATCGGCAGGATAAGGACCGACAGGATCGCCAGCACGCCGCCCGCAAGCAGGATATCGCCGCGCCGCGCCGCGTCGCTTAGGCGACCGAGATCGAACGCAAAAGCTGCGGTCTGACCACCCGTGCCGCCGCCGGTCGGCTCTCCGCCGCCCTGACCGCCACCCGGTGCCCCGCCTTGGCCGGAAGAATCTGCCATGGCGTCCTGTTGCTCCTCATCTCCCCGGGCCCGACCATCGGGCGTTGGGATCCCAAATTATACGATTACAGGTGCTCAGACCGATGCCCTGTCCGCTTCGCCCGGTGCGGGCACCTGATAACCCTCGTCCCCGTACTGCTTGAGCTTGTTGCGCAAGGTCCGAATGGAAATTCCAAGAATATTTGCGGCATGAGTCCGGTTGCCCAGACAGTGACTCAGCGTGTCGATGATCAGGCCACGCTCGACCGCAGCGACAGTCTTGCCGACCAACTGTCCGCCGCTCTCGTCAGATGTGGAGCCGGCCGGTTGTGCCGGGGCAGCAGGCTGGGCCGGTTGAGGATTTGAGGCGGCCGACGGAGCCGCAGCCGGTCGGGCCGACGGTTCCGGTCGGCTGGTGATCGGTGGCATCGGTGGAGCGGCGGGCGCCATACCTTCTCCGGTCAGCATGATCGCCTCGATGCCGATCTCGCTGCCGTTCGCCAGCAGGACCGCCCGATGCATGGTGTTCTCGAGCTCTCGCACATTGCCGCGCCAATGATGGCTTTCGAGCCGCGCGATCGCTTCGGCATTCAGCTTCCGTGGCGCCAGGCCGTTGGCTTCGTTGTATTTTTTCGCGAAGTGTTCGGCCAGAACCTTGATATCGCCGGGACGTTGCCGGAGCGCCGGAATCTGCAGGTTGAACACGTTGAGTCGGAAATAAAGATCCTCGCGGAAATTGCCGTCGGCCACATGTTTCTCGAGATCGCGGTTCGAGGTGGCGATCAGGCGAATGTCGACCTTGACCGGTTGGGAGCCGCCCAGCCGATCGATTTCCCGCTCCTGGATGGCCCGCAACAATTTGGCTTGCAGACGGATGTCCATCTCGCTGATTTCATCGAGCAAAAGGGTGCCGCCGTTGGCTTCTTCGAACTTGCCGATCCGGCGGGCGACGGCACCGGTGAAGGCGCCTTTCTCATGGCCGAACAGTTCGGATTCCAGCAGGTTGTCCGGAATCGCCGCGCAATTGACGGAGACGAATTTCTCACTGGCGCGGCGCGATTTGCCGTGCAGATAGCGCGCCAGCACTTCCTTACCGGTTCCGCTCTCGCCGGTGACCAGAACGCTGGCGTCCGAGGGGGCGATCTGATCGGCCAGTTTCAGGGTTCCGGCCATGATCGGATCGCTGAAGATGACCGAATTGTCCTCTTCCGCCACGGCTGCCAGCACGGCTGCGATCAACTCGGCATCCGGCGGCAGGGGGATGTACTCCTTGGCTCCCGCCTTGATGGCGGCGACGGCGGTGTCCGGGTCGCTCTGCACGCCGCAGGCGACGACCGGCGTGTTGATCCGCTCCTGCTTCATCTGCTTGACCAGCCGCGCCACCGACTGACGCACGTCGACCATCACGAGATCGGCCCCCTGGCCTTCTCGCAGAATGCGCATTCCTCCGTCCACGTCGGGCACATGGCTGACCTTGGCGCCGCGCTGCATTGCGATCTGGCCGGCCGCGGTGATGTGACCCTCGAGTGTTCCGACGATCAATAGCCGCATGCGATGATCCTCCTTCCCGGTTTGTGGATCCGGTTCATCCGTAATAGTCCAGGCGCTGCGACGGTGGCAGCACCGTGTTCAAAAGGGTTTCA
>JANSYC010000052.1 GCA_024742605.1 Alphaproteobacteria bacterium
CATGACCGGATCCAGTCTGGTGATCGACGGCGGTCTGACGGCGGCTTGATGAGCGGCCAGGGATCTTCTCGGTTCGACGTCATCATTCTCGGGGCCGGTGCGGCCGGGCTGATGTGCGCGATGAGTGCCGGCGCGCGTGGCCGCCGGGTGCTGCTGCTCGACCATGCGGATCAGCCGGGCAAGAAGATCCTGATCTCCGGCGGCGGGCGCTGCAACTTCACCAATCTCGGCTGCACGGCGGAGCGGTTTCTGTCCGGCAACCGGCATTTCGCGAAATCGGCGCTGGCCCGCTACACCCAGCACGATTTCATCGCCCTGATCGACAAGCACCGGATCGCCTGGCACGAGAAGACCCTGGGCCAGCTGTTCTGCGACGGTTCCGCCCGTCAGGTGGTGGACATGCTGGTCGCCGAATGTGAGGCCGTCGGGGTCGATCTGCGCTGCTCCCACCGGGTCACCGGCATCGAGAAACCCGACCGCTACAGGGTGGCGACGGACCACGGCCTGTTCGAGGCGGAAAGCCTGGTGCTGGCGACCGGCGGGCCGTCGATCCCCAAGATGGGCGCGACCGCGTTCTCCCATGAGGTGGCGAAGCGCTTTGGTTTGCCGCTCAAGAATGTTCGACCCGCCTTGGTGCCGTTCACGCTGAGCGCAGATGATCTGGCTCTGATGCAGCCGTTGAGCGGAGTGTCGCTGACCTGCGTCGCTTCGATCGGGAAGACCGCGTTTCGCGAGGCCATGCTGCTGACCCATCGGGGGATGTCAGGGCCGGCGATTCTGCAGATTTCCTCCTATTGGCGGGAGGGTCAGGAGGTGGCATTGGATCTTTTGCCGGACACAGATGCGGCCCTTTCGCTTTTGTCCGCCAAACGCGATCGCGCCAAGGCCGAGCCCAAGACGGTTCTGGCGGGATTGCTGCCGTCCCGGCTGGCGACGGCGGTGGCGGAGGCGCATCTGCCCAAGCGTCCGATGGCCGATTTGCCGGACAAAGCGCTGCGCGGCCTGGGCGAGCAGCTCAACCGCTGGCGGCTGACCCCGTCCGGCACCGAAGGCTATGCCAAGGCGGAGGTGACCCTGGGCGGGGTCGACACCGCGGCCCTGTCCTCGCAGACGCTGGAGGTGAAATCCGTGCCCGGCCTGTTCGTGATCGGCGAGGCGGTCGACGTGACCGGCTGGCTCGGCGGGTATAATTTCCAGTGGGCCTGGTCCAGCGGTTGGGTCGCCGGGCAGGTGGCCTAGAGCAGGTCCAGGAATTCCGACAGCGCGTGCCGGTGATTGCCATGTTTGCCGGTGCGTGGTTCGGCCGCGAACAGGGCCGAGAGAATGGCCTCCTCGGTCGCCTCGATCACCGCGCGGAACAGCGGGTCGATCCTGTCCTCGTGCAGCACGGCCCGGGTCAGGAGCCCGGATTTCGGGGCGGTGTGCGGAATGGGTTCAGCGGTCGAGACGGCCAGCGCGATATCCCCGCTTCCGGATCCGAAATGAGAGCCGACCCGGGCGATCCCGGCGCCCGCCCGAGTTGCCAGACGCCGGAGCTGTCTGGATTCCAGCGGCGCATCGGTGGCGATGAGAACGATGATCGAGCCCGTCTCGGCCGCCTCCTGCGCCTTGATGCGCGCCGCGATCTTCGGGCCAATCAGACGCCCGTCGATCCGGAGATCGGATAATTGTCCCATATTGCAGAGCGTGAGCACACCGAGTGTCCAATCCACCCCCGCGATCGGAACGATCCGCGAGGCGGTTCCGATCCCGCCGGCCAGGCCATGACAGCTCATCCCGGTTCCGGCGCCGACATTCCCGATCCGAAGGCCCGGCGGCGTCTCGGCCAGCGCCTGTCCGACATGGGCCTCGGTGAGATGCAGGCCGCGGATATCGTTCAGCCAACCGCCGTCATTGCATTCGAGGATCACCGGATTGATGGTTCCGGTCGACTCCCCGATCTCCGGCGTGCTGTCCAGCATTTTCCGGACGAGCGCCGTGGCCGCCGTCCCGACCGAGAGCGTATTGGTGAACATCACCGGGGTCTCGATCATCCCCAGTTCGACGATCTGCGGGAACCCGATGCTCTTGCCGAAGCCGTTGAGCACATCGACCCCTGCGGCCAGCTTGTTCCGGAACGGATGGCTGGTCTGGAGGTGGATGGCGGTACAGCCGGTCTGTATCGAACCGTCCGACAGGGTAACGTGGCCGACCCGAACGCCGGGCACATCGGTCACCGCATTGGCGGCTCCGACAGGCAGGCTGCCGATGGAAATGCCGTAACGGCGCGGGCCGGGTCCGGAGATGTCTGACATGGTGATGATGCCGAGGTCGGGATGGTCGACCCGTGATGTGTCCGGCCCGCTCTTCTGTCAAGCGGCACGGTCGGGCCAAAAAACATGGTATGGACGATCCAGTGAGGACAAAATAAAATCACGTGGTACGGCATAAAATTGAAATATGATTTACAGAAATAATAAAATCCTCCCAAAGAGTATCTAAAATAATAAAAATGTGACCATGTATTTAATTGAAAGAAAGCAGATTGCTTTCTGTTTTATTTTTTAACGGAGATATCGATATGACTTTACCAAGTTGGATAAGGCCGGCCCTGATTGGCGGCGTTTTCGGCGCGATCATCGTTGCGGTCGTCGGCTTCGGCTGGGGCGGATGGCTGACCGCCGGAAAGGCCGAGGTCGCCCAGATCAATCACGCGCAAATGGAAGTCGCCGCGGTTCTGGTGCCGATCTGCGTGGTGCAGGCAAATGCCGATCCCATGGGTGCACCGAAGCTTCAGAAGCTGAAAGACGCGTCGTCCTACCAGCGCGCGGAGATGGTCATGGACGCCGGTTGGGCCACCATGCCGGGGGCCGAAAGTGCGGATCGCCGGATCGCGGCCCATTGCGCGACCGAACTGACGAGCTGACGCCTCCGGCGTTTGCTCCGGATCCCAAAAAAGACCGTGGCGGAGGTGGGTTCCACCTCCGACACGGTCATTTTTAATTGAATATCAGTGAGTTGCGAGTTCTCGCAGTCCGGTCAGTGGCCCGACATCGAAACCGGTGAACCCTGGCGCCATGCCGAGGTGCCCTTGCACCGACCGCAGATCCGCTCACCCGCCCATTGGCTTTGAAAAGACATGCTGCAGCGCAGGCATTGACGCTCCTTACTGCTGTCCGCACCGGGCTGCTTCAACGCGATCGCATCATCGAGCTGATCCTCGACCGTGGGAGCTGGCTTCATTGAGTCGTCCTCTAGCTGGTCTCGCAGGCTGGGATCAGCCCACAACGGCGGCGGAACTTGGAGGATCGCACCAAAGCGTGACAGCATTCGGTTTGAAATCTCCCGTACGGAAGTGGCGATCCGTCACTGATTCCGCAGCGTCAATTCGTGAAGTGCAGCTTATAGCACGAACGCCGGAAAAACGTGACTCTTCATAGGAGCCAATATGTCATCAGACCTTCATCTTTCCGACAACAAGGCCGAACCGGCGCCGCTCCGGGTCCTTGGGCGGGCCAATTCCTTCAATGTGCGCAAGGTTCTATGGGCATGTGACGAACTGGGGATGAACTATCAGCGGGAGGATTATGGTCGCGGCTTTCGGGCCTGCACCAGCCCGGAGTTCCTGGCGCTCAACCCGGCGGCGCAGGTTCCGGTGGTGATCGATGGTGGAACCGTGATGCGGGAGTCCAATTCGATCGTCCGGTATCTGGCTGCGAAAGCCGGTGACGAGACACTCTACCCCACGGGTCTGGCGGCGCGGCAGCAGGTCGAGCAATGGATGGACTGGGTGGCCTACGACCTGACCCATGCCCTGCGGGGGGCTTTTCTGGGCGGACAGTTGGACGAAGTGCCCTGGAACAACGACTGGTTCGTCGGTCAGGGTCGCGCCGATCTGGTTCACGAAATGACCCTGCTCGACGCCCATCTTTCGGCCAACGGACCTTACGTGTGCGGTTCCGGGTTCACCATCGCGGACATTCCAGTCGGGCTGGCCGTCAATCGCTGGTTCAGCATCAAAGGTCTCGAGCGGCCCAACCTGACGGGGTTGGCGGCGTATTATGCACTGCTCAGCGACCGACCGGCTTTTCTGCGCCACGGCCGGAACGGGTTGCCGTAGCCGCTCCCTCCGACGCGCTCCTTTCTGGAAGGCTCCACCCGATTACGGCGATGAGCGCGGCCACCGCTGGCGCCCAGCTTTCCCACGCGTCCATCGTATCGAGCGTGATCCAACTCACCCCGCACCACAGGATCGGGATCACCAGGGCGAGGGAAAGAAGCGCTGTCCGTCGGTTCAGGCTGGAGCGGGCGATCATGAGGAGTCCCAGCGTGCCGATCACGGTCGGATCCGGTGCCAGACCGAACACTTCGGCCGCCGATACCGGACGACCTGCGAGCGGGGCGAGCAGCGGATGGCCGACCAGCGCATAGGCAAGCAATCCGAAACCCAGGACGGCGGAGATCCCGTTCGGCGTTCCTCCGCCGAAACGGGCACCGGCCAGCAGAATCAACGCGCTCTGGAGCAGGAACAGCGGAACCAGCCGTTCGGCCGCCCAGTTGATGCTGGCATAGCTGTGACCGAGAAATCCAACTCCCACCAGCGCCCAGCAGGCGGCCAAGGGCACGGCGATCAGCAGGCCGGGTCGAAACCGGGCGAACCGCATAGGATTTCCAAGCACGATCAGAATTCCAAGGCCCGCCAGCATCGTCAGGATATGCAGGGGCCAGAAAACTGCGTTGTGGGTCTGGATCATCTGCCAGTAGACCGGCTCCGAGAACATGAGGAAATCCTCGGCCCGATAGGTCAACCAGGTGTTCATATGAGGGTTTCGACCTGCGCGATCAGGCGTCGGGACAGATCTGCGTCGAGCATCGGGCCGGTCGAGGCCATGAGGTTCTCGATGGCATGATGGGGCTGGGTTGTGGCCGGAATCGCGGACGTCACCGCCGGATGCGCAAGAATGAACTTGAGCAGCAGCTGCGCCCAGGTGCTTGCCCCGACCTCACCCGCCCAATCCGGCAGCGCTTGGCTTTCTAGGGGCCGGGTCAGTCCGCCCCGTCGGAACGGCCGGTTGACGATCACCGCGATTCCCCGATCCTGGGCCAGCGGCAACAGCCGATCGGCCGCCGCCCTGTCACGCACATTGTAGGTGAGCTGCACGAAGTCGATCGGCTCCCGCGCCATGATCTCCGCCAGGTCCCGGTGGCGGCGGCCATGGGAGGTCGTGATGCCGACGTAGCTCAGGCGGCCGCTTTGCTTCATCTCGAACAAGGTGCGCAGATGGCCCTCCCATCCGACCAGATTGTGGACCTGGAGCAGATCGAATTTCGGTACCTGCCAGAGCGCCCGTGATTCCGCGATCTGATCCGGGCCGTCATCGGTGTCGGAGATCCAGACCTTGTCGGTGGCGAAAACGGTGTCGGCCCGTCCGAGGCTGCGGAGTCCGTCCCCGATCACGCTTTGCGCGGACCCGTACATTGGCGAGCTGTCGATCATCCGGCCACCGGCCTGGAAGAAGGCGTCCATCACTTCTGTGCATCGGGCGCGCAGGACCGGACTGTCGCCGACATTGAAGGTGATCCAGCTGCCCAGTCCGATCGCCGGGATTCCGGCGCCGCTGGAAGGTATGGTCCGCAGAGAGGGCACGGGGGTCTGGGCCGTCCACCCGACCGTCGGCAGCAACGTCGTCAGGGCCGCGCCCGCGCCCCCGGCGAGCAGGGCGCGGCGTGAGACGCGCGAAACGCGGGGCTCGATCATATCGGTCTCCGTTTCAATCCGTTGGATACCGATTTGGCGGCATTGTTCAGACAAACAAGGGTTCTCTGCCCCTCAACACCCTCAAAACGTCACACGTCGCGCATCACCTCCGGCAGCGCGCCCGCGAGTCCGACCAGGGCCACATTGGGATGGGTGATGAGACGGGTCGGGATTTGCGCACAATAGTCGCTGAAGCGGCCCTTGGTCTCGAACCTGGCGCGGAACCGAGCGGCCGGGAACAGCGCCCCGATCCGGGGTAGCACCCCGCCGGCCAGAAACACCCCACCGGTGGCCCCGAAGGTCAATGCCGTGTCGGAGGCGACGGTCCCGAGGAAATCGGCGAAATGCCCGATCACCTGAAGCGCCGCCGGATCCTCATCCCGGGTCGCGATCTCCACCAGATCCGCTGCCGTCAGCGGTCGCGGCGGCAGACCGCCGATTTCCCGGATCACATCGTGCAGGGCTGCGAGGCCGGGTCCGGACAGTGCCCGTTCTGCAGAGACATGCCCATGTCGTCGGGCCAGCCCGGCCAGAATCTCACCCTCTTCGGGGGTTTGGGCCGCCAGGGTGGTATGGCCGCCTTCTCCGGCGACGACCACCCAGCGCTGGCCATGCGGCAGCAGCCCCGCCACACCCAACCCTGTTCCGGGGCCGAGCACCGCCATCGCGGCCCCGTCCTGTGCGGTGCCGCCGCCGCCCAACCGGCTGGTGTCCGCGTCCGTCAGATGCGGTAAGGCCAGGGCGACGGCGGCGAAATCATTGACCACCACCAATTTCTCGAGGCCGAACCGCGCCTGCAGCGCGCTCTTGGAAAACCGCCAATCCCGATTGGTGAAGCGGATCTCCTCCGGTTCCGGCGGACAGGCGACGGCGAGCATCGCGGCGCGCGCCCGTCCGTCCGGCGGGGTGCCGTGCCACATCTCCTCAACCAGGTCCTCGAAGGTCTCGAAATCGTCGCCGCGCAGCGCGCCGATTGTGCCCAGCGTCTCGCCCGGAACCAAAACGGCGAACCGGATGTTGGTGCCGCCGATATCCGCGATCAGAACCGGACCGTCAAAACCGTCCGTTGGCGCCATCAGCCGCCGTCCTTCTGCTTGAACGACAGATCCGACCACTGCTCCCACAGCTCTGCCAGGCTGGCATAGTCCTTGTCGCCCATTCCCGTGGCCTGGGCGATCTCATAGGGCGTGTGGGAGGCCAGCGTGGCGAACAGCGGCACGCCGAGATTTTGCGCCGTCTGCAGGGCCAGAACCGAGTCCTTCCGCGCATTGGAGACCGACATTCCGCCGGAATAGGCGCCTTGCTGCATCCGTTCCTGCACCCGGTGAACCAGCGGGCGCATCAGCCCTTCCTCCCGGTTCAGCACGTCGACCATGGTCTGAACCGGCACGCCCAGTTTGGTCGACATCGCGAAGGCCTCGATCAGCACCACCATGACCGCATGCATGACCCCGTTATTGACCACCTTGACCCCCATGCCGGCGCCGACCGGTCCCAGCTCGAAAATCTGTTCGGCCAGCAGATCAAGGACTGGGCGGGCCTTGGCGATGTCCCCGTCGGAGCCACCCAGGAAGAAGGTGATCTTGGCCGCCACCATGCTGGCGACGCCGCCGGCGATCGCCGCATCGACGAAGCCGACCCCCTCGGCCTTGCACAGGTCGTGGCACTGGATCGCGGTCTGCGGGGTGACCGTGCTGGTCTCGATGACGATGTCCGGGCGATGGCCCGCCGCGAGAATGTCCGTCACCACCGCCACGGAGGCTTCCGGCTTCGGGAGCGACAGGATGATCCGCTTGGCGCGGGCCGCCACCTCGGCGGGCGAGCCCACGCAGGTGATCCCCAGGTCCTTGACCGCATCGATCCGCTCGGCCGACAGATCGAAGCCGATCAACGGCGCCTTGCCGTCCAGCCCTTTGGCGACCGATCCGCCCGCATTGCCCAGCCCGATGATCCCGATCGCGTCCGTCATGATGTCCTCTCAAACTCGCGTGTGCTGTCGCCGGATCTTGCCACCGGCCCGGCCGGAGCTTAGCGAGGGCACGGGGGGCGGGCAAAGGGCGAGGCGGATAGGGAAATCATTCGGCGCTGTCGGCCGGTTCCGGCTGCCCGATCACCCTGTCTCGACCTGCATCCTTAGCCTGGTAAAGCCGCTTGTCGGCGGCCACGAACAGATCGACCAGCGCGCCGCCGTCCTCCGGTGCGGTCGCGACGCCGATGCTGACCGTGATGCGGCCCGATTTCAGTTTGCCGGACTCCTCCGCGATGACCCGCCGGAGACGTTCCGCTAGTCCAAGCGCCGAGCGGTGCGGCAAGCCTTCGGCCAGCACCACGAACTCCTCGCCGCCATAGCGGAAAAGCTTGTCCTCTTCCCGCAGGCGCTTGGCCAGCATGTCGGCCAACTCCCGCAAGACGATGTCGCCCTCCGCATGCCCGAAGCCGTCATTGACCCGCTTGAAATGGTCAATGTCGATCAGCAGCAAGCTGGCGCGACGCCCGGTCAGCCTGGCGCGCTCGACCATCTGCTCGCCATCCACGTCGAACTGTCCGCGGTCGAGCGCGCCGGTCAGCGGATCCAGCTTCACCTGATGCAGCAGGGTCTCGTATCGCTCACGGTATGTCAGGACGTCGAATACGTCCTTCAGGCGCGGCGCCACGGCAACCGGTTCTGTCCCGCTCTCGGCGTATCTCAGATAGAGACCGACCAGGATGCTGTAGACCAGTGCAGCACCCATTTTGGCGACCCACCCGCCGAACATCACCACGAAGGGGGCACCCGAGACGTAGTGCAGGGCCGTGAAAAATCCGACCTGGTCGAATGTCAGAATCACGGCCGAAGCGATGAACATCCGGATGATCGGCCGCTCACGCAGGACCGGACCAAGCTTTTCATAAAACAGAATCAGGGCGATGGAGTCGATGAAGAGGAGCGCGGTTCCCCAGACCATCAACCAGCCCATTTCGCTCACGAAGGAGAGATCGGCTTCCTTGCCGGGAACCACAGAGAGCACCTGATGGTTCTGCAGAACCAGAACCAGGCCGACGATCATCAGGTTGCCGAAGAACAGCCCGTAGATCGGCTGGCGGACCACCTGGGCATCCTCTTTGATGTAGAGCATAAGAATGATCAGAAGCTTGCCCGAGAACAGGACGGTCGAACCGGGGGAAATGATGCCGAAGGGGAGCGCGATGTAGAAAACGCTCGCCAGATAAGTCTCGAGAAAATGCATCACGCCGAGCGCGCAGACGAACAGGCCGAGGCCGAACCGATGCCGGGCGCGGAACAACAGGGCCATGACGCTGAAGTAGATCAGAGCCTGACAGAGCAGCAGACCGAAATTCGCGAGTGTCATTGAACCTGTGCCAAGGAATGAGCAGCGGAGGATCGGCTCGGTCGTCGTTCATGAGGTTTTCCGACAGTAGCGCTGTCGTACCGTAGCGCAAACCCCGCTAGTCGCCGACCCTGCTACAGGCCCAACCATCCGTGCCGCGTTCGAACTTCAAAGGCGTGCCGTTCTGGAAATGGGCGTCGGTCAGGCGCACGCCGAGCATGGCCGACAGAACGTAAATCAGGCCGCCGTGAGAGACCATGAGGGTGTTGTCGCCGTGCGAGATGCCGTGGGCGAGGCCGGTTCGGCTGCGCGAGACGAAGACATCGGGGGATTCGCCGCCGGGCGGCTCCGAGGCCCAATCGATGTCGTGTGAGGGGCTGCCGATCAGATCGCCGAAGCTCCGTTCCCGCAGCCAGGGCATGGCTCTCGGGGTGACACCGCGATGCCGGGCCACGGTCGACGCGGTCTCCCAGGCCCGTGCCATGTCGCTGGCAAGGATGGTGGAGATGGGCTCGGTCGCCAGGCGTTCTGCGGCGATCGCGGCCTGGGACCGTCCGTTTGCGTTCAGCGGTGTCTCCGGCCCCTGATAGAATCGGTTGAGATTGCCGTCGGTCTGGCCATGACGCAGGAAGTAGAACACCTGGGTCGGTGTCTCGAAGGGTGTCGCGGCGAGTCGGCGCACCACCTCGATCCCCTTCGGAGCGCCGAGCCGACCGGTGCCCTCGATTTCTGCCATGATACCCATCCTCTTCGTATTCTGTGCGTGTGCCTTGAAGGTGATTTACCGTTCCCTGCTCCCGTACGAAAGGAATTCCGCATGACCCCGGACGTCGCCCCGACCGTGATTGACAGTATCAAAGCGCTGGAATCCCTTGTCGGCGAGACACTCGGGGTCAGCGGATGGATTCCGATCACCCAGGAACGGGTCGACCGGTTCGCCGAGGCCACGGATGATCGGCAATGGATTCACGTGGATGTGGATCGGGCCAAACGTGAGTCCCCGTTCGGAGAACCGGTGGCCCACGGTTATCTGACGCTGTCGCTCCTGCCGCGCATGGTGATTGAGACGATGACCTTCACGCCCAAGAAGACCGGGATCAACTACGGGCTGGACCGGGTCCGGTTTATCTCGCCGGTCCCGGTTGGCGCACGTATCCGAGGGCACGTTGTCCTGCGCTCCGTCGAACGGCGGGATGCCGAGACGCTTCATGTCGGATTGTCCGTCACCGTTGAAATCGAAGGGGTGGAGAAGCCTGCCTGTTTTGCGGATTCGATCGTTCGCTACTTGGTTTGACAAAAATTCAAATGAGCCTTGTTTTTCCTGGACTTGATTTAATTTTAAACAAATGATCGCAGAAATGCTTGGTTGGCGTTCGGAGATTTGAGAAGTGGCTTGAACGGGCCGGATTTCGGATCGCAATTTGTTTTGGAAGTTCCATGCGGCGCATCCTTGTCATTTGCCTTGTGGGTCTGGCGCTGCTGAGTGTGGGCGGTGCGGCGTCCTACTGGACCTATTCGACGGAACGCGCCGAGCGGATTGGAGAGGCGACAAAGGATCTGAGGGAATCGACGACTGTCTTCGTACAGGCGATGGACGCGATATTCGAACCGGGTCTGGCGTTGCACGATTCGATCCTGAACTCCGGTCTGCAGCATGTTGATCTGTCCGAGCGTTTGGATGTCTTTTTTGCGCTCTCCACCGGACCGATCCAGCGCTATGAGCAGATAAACGGGGCATTTGTCGGTTTTCCCAACGGGGAATTTCTGCACGTCCAGGACCTCGCAATTCACGCCGAGACCACCGAACCCTTCGAAAACACCCGCGTGAAACGGCTATTGGGGCGGATCATCGATCTGCCATATGAGGATCCGGTTGGACTCTGGCTGAGTTTTGATTCCACTGAGCGGCGCTGGTTTCCTCACCAGCAGGACGCAGATCCATACGATCCCCGCACCCGGCCTTGGTACATCGAGGCTCTGGAGGCCGGCGGGCCGGTCTGGACCGACACCTATATCTTCGCGTCGAGCGGTAAGCTGGGTGTCACCTATGCGACGCCGATCTACGACGAGACTGACGATCTCTGGGGGGTGATCGGCGTCGATCTCTCGCTGGAATCCCTGTCCCATACCCTGGAACAGACCTCCAGCGCCCTGGTGAACGCCGATTTGGTATTCGCGACCGATCTGGGAGACAAGATTGTCGGGCACCCGGATTTCATCGAGTTCGCGGATCAGTTCGATGCCGACACCACTGCCTTTCTGGAGCGGTACCAACACCCCGACAGTCTGGAACGTGTTCTTTCCAGGGACCTGGTCCGGCACGACGAGGTCGAGATCGTGCAGGTGGACAAGACCTCTTACCTGGCCGTGCGCAAGGATCTGGACCCCAGACGAGCGATGCCGCTCCACATCTATCTGGGGCGCAGTTTGGACTCGATCCTGGGGGATGCGGTCGCCTTGATGTATCGCAATATGGCCCTGGTCTTTTTCGGAATCGTCGGGTTCGGCGTGGTGGCCTCCTATGCGGTCAAGCTTCGGGTCGAGGTCGTCGCGCGCGAACGCGCCGAAGCGGAACTGATTGATGCGCGGGATATGGCTGAGGCGGCGACGCAGGCCAAATCCACCTTCCTCGCGACCATGAGCCATGAAATCCGCACCCCGATGAACGGGGTGATGTCTATGGCCGAACTGCTGGGCCTGACCCGGCTCGACGGCGAGCAGCGGCGCATGGCCGGAATCATCACCGACAGTGCCACGGCCCTGCTGACGATCATCAACGATATTCTGGATTTCTCGAAGATCGAGGCCGGCAAGCTGGAGATTGAGCAGGTCGAGTTCTCTTTGATGGATGTCGTGAACGGCTCCGCCGAGTTGCTGGCCCCCCGGGCGGAGTCAAAGGGGCTGGACATCCTGGTCGACATCGACCCGGCTCTGGTGGACCGGCGCCTGGGTGACCCGACCCGATTACGGCAGATCCTGCTCAACCTCGGCGGCAACGCCGTGAAATTTACCGAGTCCGGCGCGATAGGACTCAAGGTGACGGCGCTGCCGGATACTGACGGGCTGCGGTTCGAGGTGAGCGATACCGGCATTGGCCTGACGCCGGAGCAGCGCGGCAAGCTGTTCCAGGCCTTCGTCCAGGCCGATACCTCGACCTCACGCAAGTTCGGCGGGACCGGGCTTGGCCTGTCGATCTGCCAGAGGCTGACCGAGCTGATGGGCGGACGGATCGGCGCCGACAGCGTGATCGGCGAAGGGTCCGTGTTCTGGTTCGAGCTGCCTTTGCGGGCGGTCGGGGACGATGCGCCAGCTCCGGGCGAGGATCTCAGCCCAGCTTCTGTGGGTTTGATCGGCTTTCCGGAGGGCTTGGCCCTACTCGCCGAGCGCTATCTCAGGGCAGGTGGCGTGACGCAGATTACGTCGGCCCCCGACCTGGCTTCGGTTACCGATCGGCATGCGGATTTATGGATTGTCGCCTGTTCGACCCCGGATCTGGACCACACGGAGCTGGAAACTCTGGAGGGGGCGATCGCGCCGATCGGACGCCGGGCGGAGTTGCCGAACCTCGCGCCGGAGATCAAACGTACGGCCTCGGTGGTGTTGTCTTTGCCGCTCGCGCGCCCTCCGCTGTGGCGCGCGGTTGCGATCGCCTTGGGGCTTGTGCCTGCCGACGAGACCGAGATCGAAATGCGCGAGGATATGGCCTTCGCACCTCCGGAGGTGGAGCAGGCGCGGGCGGCCGGCGCTCTGGTTCTGGTGGCTGAGGACAATGAGACGAACCAAGTCGTCATCCGACAGATGCTCTCGAAAATGGGCTTCGCCTGCGAGGTCGCAGCGAACGGCCGGATTGCACTCGAGCAGTTCGACCGGTCGGCACACGGCCTTCTGCTGACTGATTTCAATATGCCTGAGATGGACGGGTTTGAGTTGGCACGCCGTATTCGCGCCACCGAAAGTGCGGACGGCCCGCGGCTGCCGATCGTCGCATTGACGGCCGATGCCATTGCCGGAACCGAGGACGCCTGTCTCGCGGCCGGCATGGACGCGTATCTGACCAAGCCGATCAACAGTCGCAAGCTGGGCCAGGCCTTGGCCAAGTATCTGCCGGTCGGGCTTGATCTGAGGCGACCGGCAGAGCCGGCGTCAGAGCCTGAGCCGCCTGCCGCAGCGGCTTATGACTGGGACCCGGACATTTTCGATCCCGACACCCTAGGCGCGGCGTTCGGCGGTCTCGATCAGGAGGCCAAGGACCTGATCACCAGCGCTTCAGAAGCGTGGGTGGAGAAGGTGGCCGCGATCAATGCTGCCCTCGCGTCGGGCGACAGCAAGGCCGCGCGCGAGGTGGCGCACGCCCTTAAGGGAGCGGCGTTGTCGGTGGGCGCCAACCGGCTCGGCGGAATCGCGTCGGATATCCAGGATTTCCTGGATGGCGGAGATCTCGACATGGCCAAGATCATGGCGGAGGTCCTGGAGCCGACGCTCACGGAGTTCCAAGCGACTTTACCTAAGATCATGCAGGTCGAAAGGAGGTAACGGTATGGCGACGGTCTTCACGGCGACTGAGAATCGATACGAGAACATCCGCGTTCTGGTGCTCGAGGACGAGGTTCACATCCGACAGATCATCTGCCGTCTGCTGCGTCAGATCGGGTTCCGGCTGATCGACGAAGTCGGCAACGGGGTCGACGGGTTCCGGGAGCTGTTACGGGTCAAGCCGCAACTCATTCTGTGCGACATCCACATGGAGCCCATGGACGGGATGACCTTCCTGGGCAAGTTGCGGGGGCTGAACCACCCGCAACTGTCGAGCATCCCGGTGATATTCCTGACGGCCGATACCAATCGGGACATGGTCGTGAACGCCAAGAATCTCCGTGTTGACGGCTATCTGGCGAAGCCGGTGTCGATGAAGGCGCTCAAGGAACGGATCGACGCGGCGTTGCCGCACTAGGTGGAGCGATCGCGCGTTAGACCTTTGGAATCAGAGCCAGCTGTTGGTCTCCAGAAAATTCTGTGCAGAGAACCGGTAGAGTCCGCCGACGGCCTTGTTCGCCGGGTTGCGTTTGTCCATGTCACCGGAATTCCAGCTGTCCAGAAGGTCCGACCAGGTCAGGGTTTCCCGGTGGAGCGTGTCCCGGGTCTTGCGCACGAACCCGATCACGTTGTCGATGTTCTTGAGGGCGGCCAGCACCTCTGCGGTCTGCGCATCCACATTCTCGAACGAGCCCCGGTAATTCGTAAAGACCGGGGTCAGCAACTGCGAGGCACGCATCGCGCTTTCCATAGCGGATTTGTCGCCGCGCAGGGTCGTGCGAGCCACCTTGATGTCCCGCTCGATCAGCAGGATCTTCTGGTAGTGATCTCGCAGCGCCTCGATATAGGCCAACTCGCGGGCCAGCTGCTCAAGCATGCCGACCACCTTCTCACGATGGCCCTTGTCCAAGCCCAATTCGTCCGCGGCCCGTGAGAAACCTTCCTGGATCAGGGCCTGGGTTTCCTTCTCTTCCAGCATCTTGCCGATCTGGGTCATATCGACCTCGTCGGCACTGGATCCGTTGACCCAACTGGCCAGATGCACCATCAGCCTGTCCTTGGCGCGCTGATAGTGGACCTCGTCTATTTTCCAGGATGCCGTGCCGTCCAGGATTTCGCTCGGGACCTCGTCTCCTGGCGCGATAAACTTGACGTGGTCGAGGCTCTTCTCGACCAAATTCAGCAGGGCATAATCCTGCGAGTCGGTCTTGATGCCAAACTCCGTGACCAGCGTATTGGTGAAGATCGCAGCGTCCTGCTCTCCAAGGCTGACATGGAGGAGGACTTTGTCATCCATCTTTGATTTGAAGAAATAAGCCCCGTCGATCTTGAAGATCCGGTGCTCGAAGTCGAATCGCGTCAACTTCATCGATGGTGCCTTAGGGTCTCTTGGTTCAGGTTTTTTCGGGCTGGTCGTCATCATATTCATATCAAGCGCCCTGGGTCAGTGTCACGCCTCGGTTCAAGTATACAAGACCTAAGACCTTTCGTTAGTATTAACGGGCTTTCAGAAAGGCGTTTGCACGGGCTCTCGCCATCCGCGAAGGATCCCTGCATGAGCCTGCTTCAGAGTGCATTCGGACTTCTCATTTTTGTGGGCTTGGCCTGGGTCTGTGGGCTGATCCTGTCCCCTCGGTCCGGGTCTGAAAGCCGCAACCCATTCCCGTGGAGATTTCTGGTCGCCGCCCTGGCGCTGCAGATCGGTCTTGCCCTTCTTCTGACCAGGATCGAAGCCGTTCGGCAAACGCTGTCGCTGCTGAATGATCTGGTTGCGGTGCTTCAGAGCGCGACACAGGCGGGTACCTCGTTCGTGTTCGGCTATCTGGGGGGCGGTCCGGCGCCGTTCGATGTGACCAACCCCGGATTGACCTTCGTCCTGGCATTCCAGGCCCTGCCGCTGGTCATCCTGATGAGCGCCCTGTCCGCCCTGCTGTTCCACTGGCGCATCCTGCCGATGGTGGTACGGGGTTGCGCTTGGGCGTTGAACCGGTCCCTGCGCGTGAGTGGTAGCGTCGGCATCGGGGCGGCCGCCAATATCTTTGTCGGGATGATCGAGGCGCCGCTGTTCATCCGGCCCTATGTGCGCACCCTGACGCGGGCCGATCTGTTCATGATCATGACCTGCGGGATGGCGACCATCGCCGGAACCATGATGGCGCTTTACGCGACCTTTCTGCAGGGCGTGATCGCGGATCCGGCCGGTCAGCTTTTGGTCGCCTCGGTGATCAGCGCGCCGGCGGCCCTGCTGGTCGCCCGCCTGATGATCCCTGTCGAGCCGCGTCCCGAGGATCTTGCCACACCGGAACTGACGTCGACGGTGGACGGTGAAGGGTCGGGCGATCAGGTCACCGGCGCGATGGACGCGGTGGTGCGGGGCACCCTGGCAGGGGTCGGGCTGTTGCTCAACATCTCGGCTATGCTGCTGGTGATGGTGGCGCTGGTCTATCTGGTGAACGGACTGTTGGGGTTGCTGCCAGGCTTTCTCGATGCGCCGATCACCCTGCAGCGGATCTTCGGATGGGTGTTCGCGCCGGCGGCGTGGCTGATGGGGCTGCCGTGGAGCGAGGCGGTAACCGCCGGGCAATTGCTCGGCACCAAGACCGTGCTGAACGAGCTGATCGCCTATCTCGAACTCTCGCAACTGGCCCCCGACGCCCTGTCCGCACGCTCGAGACTGATAGTCACCTACGCGCTGTGCGGGTTCGCGAACTTTGCCAGTCTCGGAATCATGATCGGCGGACTCGCCGGGATCGCGCCCACCCGACGCTCGGAGATCGTGGAACTGGGCGGTTGGTCGATCGTGTCTGGCTCGCTCGCGACGATGATGACAGGCGCCGTGATCGGGCTGATTGGTTAGACGCCGTTCAATCCTCTGGACGCCGCATCGGCCCGGTGCTTCGATGTGGCTCCACGTCTCCCCCCGCAGTCCCGAACCCTCCGGACCGACCATGACCCAGCTTGATCTGCCGATCCATTCCAGCCTGCCCTATCGAATTCGCCTGCCCGGTCCGACCGCCGTGCCGGAGCGGGTCATGCGGGCCGCCTCCAGGCCGATCGTGGCCCATCGGGGCAGCCGGTTCCTGCCGGTTTTCAAGGACGTGCTGGACCGGTTGCATCCGATCTTCGGGCGCGGCCCGGACGGCATTCCGCCCTTCGTATTCGCCTCGACCGGGATCGGCGGAATGGAGAGCGCTGTAGTCAACGTGGTGGCGCCGGGCGAACGATTTCTGGTCTGCACCACAGGTCAATGGGGCCCGGTGTTCCGTCGTCTGATCGAAGGGGTGGGTGGAGTCGTGGACGAAGTGGTCTCGCCTTATGGCGGGGCCATTTATCTGGAGGGCGTCGAAAAGGCACTTACCGGGACGAAGTACACTGCGGTATTTGCGATCCACAGCGAGAGCTCGACCGGGGCCTTGGGGGATCTCAAGGCGCTTGGCGCCATCGTCGGTAAGACCGACGCTCTCCTGGTGGTGGATACGGTCAGCGGGTTGGCCGGCGCCGAGATGCAGGCGGACGCCTGGGGCGTGGACGTGGCCGTGACCGGCTGCCAGAAAGCGCTGATGAGCCCGCCCGGCCTGGCCGTCGCCAGCGTCAGCCACAAGGCCTGGGCGGTAATCGACAAGCCGGACCGAGGCCCCAGAGGGTATTTCGACTACCGCAAGTTCCGTCCCAATTCCGAGAAGGGTGAGCCGACCTACACCGCACCCGTCGCCATGCTGCACGCGCTGCACGAGGCCTTGGTGATGATCGGGGAGGAGGGGCTGGAGGCCTGCATCGCCCGGCATCTTCGGCTTTCGACCGCGCTGCGCGCCGGGTTCTCCGCGTTGGGATTCAGCGTGTTCCCGACCACCACGCCGACCCCGACCTGTCAGGTGTTCTACACGCCCGAGGGGATCGACGCGCAGGCCTATATCGCGCTGATGGCCGAGCGCTATAACACCGACTACGCGACCACCCGGCTGGAGGAGCACAAGTCCCGGATGGTGCGGATCGGCACCATGGGCTGTGTGTCGGAGGGGGATATCTTCACCGACATCCACCTGACCGCACGCGCGCTCGTCGATATGGGCGGTTCCGGAGACGTCGAGGCCGCCCTGAAGGCGGCCTCGGATGCGATGGCAAAATAATAGTGGACTATTGTGCGCCCTGGGTCAGGCCCTCGGGTGGGTTTGTGGACAGGGTCGCCTCCGGGATCTCGGCGATGATCGGCCAGTTGTTGTCTGCGCCGCGGATGTAGCCGGGCACGTTCTCCCGGAAACGTTCTTGCACCGTGGCGTTCACGTTGAGGTAGAGCTTGCCGTCCTTCACCGTCCACTGAGTCGGATCGCCGTTGAACTTGCGGCCTGCCATCGCCACGCCGAAGGCACAGAAGCCGCCGTACTGCGGAGCGTACTTTGCCGGATCTGCGACGAACATGTCGCGATGTTCGGCCGAGGCGAACTTATACGATGCTCCGTCATGGGTCGCGGTGAAGGCGTCCTTGCCTTCGACCGGCTTGCCCTCGGTGAAATATGCCACCGGATCGTAGCCGTGTACGGCATAGCCGCCGTTGACGTTGATCTCCTGGGCGGCCTGCGCCGGCAGTGCGGAAATTGCGGCGGTGCCAATGAAGGCCAGTCCAGCCGTCAGAACGGCGGTCCGCAGCACGCGGCTGAAGTTGAAGATTTTCACGGTCATTGAACGACTCCCTTGGTCGGCCGGCGGTGCAAGTCGGCACCGTCTTCTGGCTGAGAACCTAGGTCTCCCGTCCCGAGAACCCCAATCAACTCCCGCGCTCGAAAAGTCACGGTCCGGTGACGACCGGGTGAACGGGGCGTGATCTCGGCGATCACGTCCCGTCGACAAATCGGACGAACCGCTCCTCGTGGTGGTCCACATCGCCCAATTGATGGTCGATCATCACCAGCCGCTTGCAGTAGTGGCCGACCGAATACTCCCAGGTCATGGCGATGCCGCCATGCATCTGGATCGATTCCTCGGCCACATGCCGCGCGGCGCGGCCGATCAGTGACTTCGCCGCGCTGACCGAGCGTTCCCGTTCGGCTCGGTCCGCGCGCAGCTTGGCGGCTGCCAGCACCGACATCGAGCGCGCTTCCTCCAGTGCCACGCGCATGTCCACCATCCGGTGCTGCAGCGCCTGGAAGCTGCCGATCGGCTTGCCGAACTGCTTGCGGGTCTTGAGATAGTCCAAGGTGATGTCGTTGGTGGCCTCGATCGCTCCCACCGCTTCGGCGCACAACGCGGCGATCCCCCGTGCTGTGACCTGTTCGATCGCTGGATAGGCTTGGCCGGGTGCTCCCAGTTCGGCGCCCGCTCCGAGCCGCACACCGGTCAGCTCCACCTCGGCCGCCTGTCCGCCGTCGATGCTGGGGGAGCCGCGCAGTGTCAGGCCTTCGGTATCCTTGGGCACCAGAAACAGAGCGATCCCGTCCTCGTCCGTCAGATCGCCGGAGACCCGGGCCGAAACGATCAGATCGTCGGCCTGCGCGCCGTTCAGAACCACGGACTTGCGGCCGTCCAAGACCCAGCCGTCGCCGGACTTGGTCGCGGTGGTGCGCACCTGGGCCAGCTCGAACCGGCTGTCCGGCTCGCCATGGGCGAAGGCCAGCTTGCGGGCGCCGCCGATCACCGCCTCCAGGATCTCGGCCTTCTGCTCCTCGCTGCCCAGCGCTTCCACCAGGCCACCGCCCAGAACAACGGTCGCCAGATAGGGCTCGACCACCAGCCCGCGCCCGAACGCCTCCATTACGATCATCAGATCGACGCCGCCGCCCCCCAGACCGCCGAGTTCCTCAGGGAACGGCACGGCGAGCAGCCCCAGCTCCGCGAAAGTGGTCCACATCTGCTCCGAATAGCCGTCGGCCGAGCCGGCAATCTTCATCCGTTCGTCGAAGGTGTATTTGTCCGCGATCAGGCGGTCGACCGACTCCTTCAGGAGCCGCTGTTCCTCGGTCAGCGAAAAGTCCATGCGCGCGGCCCTCCCTTAGAGCCCGAGATTCATCTTTGCGATGATGTTTTTCTGGATTTCGTTGGAGCCGCCGTAGATCGACTGCTTGCGGATGTTGAAGTAATTGGCGGCCACCGGGTTGGCGTAATCGGGGCCCAGGGTCTCGCCGTTGAAACCCTCGTCCAGAGCGTCGGACTGGAACGGCAGGGCGTGCGGGCCCAGCGCGCGGCGCGAGAGATCCGTGATTGCCTGCCGGATCTGAGTGCCTCGGATCTTCAGGATCGACGATTCTGCCCCCGGTGCCGCCCCTTCCTGGGCGGCGGCCAGCACCCGCATCTGAGTCATCTCCAGCGCCATCAGATCGATCTCGACCCGCGCCATCTTGGCCCGGAACACCGGGTCCTCGATCAGCGGCCTACCGCCCTTGACCTGGTCGCCGGAGATCACCTTCAGGTGGCGCATGGCCTCCTTCGACAGCCCCACACCCGCGATATTGGTCCGCTCGTGGGTCAGCAGATATTTCGCGTAGGTCCAGCCCTCATTTTCCTCGCCGACCCGGTTTTCCAGCGGAACCCGGACATTGTCGAAGAACACCTCGTTCACCTCGTGCTCACCGTCGAGCAGAATGATCGGGCGAACGGTGATGCCGGGCGTGTCCATGTCGATCAGCAGGAAGGAAATGCCCTGCTGCGGTTTAGGGGCCTTCGGGTCGGTCCGCACCAGACAGAAGATCTTGTTGGCGTGCTGGCCCAGTGTGGTCCAGGTCTTCTGGCCGTTGACCACGTAGTGGTCGCCGTCGCGTACGGCGCTGGTCTTCAGCGAGGCGAGGTCGGAGCCGGCACCCGGCTCAGAATAACCCTGACACCACCAGTCGGTGAGATCCAGGATGCGAGGAAGGTAGTGGTCCTTCTGGGCCTGATTGCCGAACTTCATGATCACATGGGCGACCATGAAGACCCCGAACGAGAGGATGCGCGGCCCGCCGGCGGCGGTGCATTCCTCGTCGAAGATGTGCCGCTGCACCGGGTCCCAGCCCGGCCCGCCGTATTCCACCGGCCAGTTCACGCCCAGCCATCCGCGCTCTGACAGCGCGCCCATCCAGCGCAGATGGTCGTCCTTGGTGAGCCGTTTGTCATTCTTCTCCTTGGACGCGACGTCCTTCGGCAGCTTCTCGGCAAGGAAGGCCCGCACCTCGTCGCGGAACGCGCGCTCTTCGGGGGTGTAGTTCAGATCCATCGGGTCTCTCCTGTGCTCAGGTCGGTTCGAACAATCCGGCGCGGCGGACGATGACGGCATCCGTCACTGCGCGGCGCTCCAGGCTTTGAAGGTCGAGCCCTCGGCTGCAAGTTTCTTCAGCAGAGGCGCCACCGACCAGGAATTCGGGTCCTTGGCGGCAAACCGCTCGATGTCCGCCACCACCCTGTCGAGGCCCCGCCGGTCGGCCCAGAACATCGGGCCGCCTTCATAACGCGGGAAGCCGTAGCCGAACTGCCAGACCATATCGATGTCGACCGGACGGAAAGCGATGCCCTCCTCGAGGATGCGGGCGCCTTCATTGACCAGGGCGCAGAGGGCGCGGGTGAGGATCTCGTCCGCGTCGATCGGACGCCGGGTGATGCCTTTCTCCTCGGACGCCGCCAGGATGATGGCCTCGACCTCCGGATCCGGGATCGGTTTGCGGTTGCCGTCTTCATAGCGGTACCAGCCGGAGCCGGTCTTCTGCCCCAACCGGCCCCTGTCGTAAAGGGTATCGGCGATCGCCACATAGCGCTCGGACGGGTCGCGGGTCGCGTCCTCCCGTCGTCGGTTCATGTAGCCGATGTCCAGCCCGGCCAGATCGCCGACCGCATAGGGTCCCATCGGGAAGCCAAACGCGGTCATCGCCGCATCCACCTCCCAGGGCAGTGCGCCGTCCTCCAGCAGATAATCCATCTGGGTCTTGTAGATCTTCAGCATGCGATTGCCGATGAAGCCGTCACAGACACCGGAGACCACGCCGATCTTGCCGAGTTTCTTGCCGATATCCAGCGCGGTCCGCAGGGTCTCGTCGGAGGTCTGTGCGCCGCGCACCACCTCCAGCAGTTTCATGACGTTGGCGGGGCTGAAGAAATGCATGCCCAGCACGTCCTGGGGCCGTCCCGTGGTGGCGGCGATCTCGTCCACGTTCAGGTAGGAGGTGTTGGAGGCCAGTATGGCCCCCGGCTTGGCGATCGCGTGAAGCTTGCCGAACACCTCGCGCTTGACCTCCATGCTCTCGAACACCGCCTCGATGATCATGTCGGCACCCTTGAGATCGGCGAGGTCGAGGGAGCCGGTGATCCGGCCCATCCGCTCGTCCACCTGGGCGTCTGTGAACCGGCCGCGTCTGGCGCTGATCTCGTAATTCGCGCGGATCTTGCCGAGCCCCCTGTCGAGTGCGTCCTGGCTGGTTTCCACCACGGTCACCGGTATGCCCGCATTGGCGAAGCACATGGCGATCCCGCCGCCCATGGTGCCAGCACCGATCACGCCAGCCGCGGCGACCGTCCGACCTTTCAGGTCCTTCGGTATGCCCGGGATCTTTGCGACCTCGCGCTCGCCGAAGAAGGAATGGATCAGGCCGGCCCGCTGCGGGCTGTCCATGCATTCCTGGAACAGCTCCCGCTCCCGCTTAAGACCTGCCACGAAGTCGGGTGCGTCCAGGGCCGCCTCGACCGCATCGACGCAGCGGAACGGGGAGAACAGGCCACGGGCGGACTTCTCCAGCTTGGCGCGGATCTCTGCGAACACCGACCGGTCGGCGCGCGCCTGGGTGAGCTTCTCGTCCCGGTCTCGGACCGGCTTGGACGCCAAGCCCTCGGCGATCACCCGGTTGGCAAATGCGAGCCCGGCGGCTTTGACGTCGGTCTCCTGCGACAGCTCATCCAAGATTCCGAGTTCGAAGGCCTCAGGGGCGGGGACGTGTCGCCCGGTTGTGATCATCTCAAGCGCGTTGTCGACCCCCGCCACGCGCGGCAGGCGCTGGGTGCCGCCGGCGCCGGGCAGAATGCCGAGCAGGACTTCCGGCAGGCCGACCTTGGCGGATCTGACCGCCACCCGGAACCGGCAGCCGAGCGCCACCTCCAGGCCGCCACCCAAAGCGGTGCCGTGGATCGCGGCGATCGTCGTCTTTGGAGCGGTCTCGATCTGGTTTATCACCTCGCCCAATGGCGGATCGAGCGGGGTTTTACCGAACTCCTTGATGTCCGCTCCGGCGATGAAGGTCCGGCCGTCGCCCAGGATCACCAGGGCCTTCGCGCCGCTGTCGGCGACCCCTTGCGCAAGCGCGTCCAGCAGACCCTGACGCACCGCCTGGCTCGAGGCGTTGACGGGCGGGTTGGCGATTGTGATCAGGCCAATCTCGCCCTCGCGGCTGTAGCTGACGACGTTGCTCATGTTTCCTCCAGATCCGTCTTGTTCGTTTGTCTTCTTGTTTATCAGCTTTGCGAGGCGATCGCCCAGCCGGTCTCGGCCATCAGCCCCGCCCGCTTGCCGACCTCGGCCGCGTCGCTGTTGGCCGCGTTTCCGGCCATGCCGCGTGCGTACACCCCTTGCAGAATGGCCGCCAAGCGGAACAGGTTAAAGGCGACATAGAAGTCAATGTCCGGCACCCCGTCGCGTCCGGTCAGCGCACAATAGGTCTCGACCACCCAGTCCCGGTCCGGCAGATCCTGCGCCGTGAGATCGAGGCCCAGCACCCCGCGGACGCCGGGGATTCCGTTCGGCAGATGAAAGGGCGTGCAGAAATACCCGAGATCGGACAGCGGGTGGCCGAGCGTGCCGAGTTCCCAGTCCAGTACGGCGGCGACCTTGGGCACGTCGTGATCCAGCATCAGATTGCCCATGCGGAAGTCGCCGTGGACGATCGCCGTCTCGTCGGCCTGCGGGAGGTGATCGGGGATCCAGGCCATGAGCCGGTCCATCGCCGGGATCGGATCGGTCTCGGTCGTCCGGTAGGATTTGCCCCAGGCGTTGAACTGTCGTTCCACGTAGCTGGTGGGCCGTCCGAAATCGCTGAGGCCGACCGCCTCGACGTCAACACTGTGCAGGGCCGCCAGGGTGGCCACGGCGGAGTGGTAGAGCGGCCGCCGCTCCGCCCGTCCCATGCCGGCCAATCCCGGGTCGGTCTCGACCCGCGCATCGACGAAATCCATCACGAAGAACGGCGTGCCGACGACGCTTTCATCCTCGCAGAGCAGCCGCATCTGCGGTACTGGGACATCTGTATCCGCTAAGGCCTTCATCACCCGGTATTCGCGCTCGACCGCGTGGGCTTTCGGCAACAGTTTGCCCGGCGGCTTCTTGCGCAGGACGAACCGTCCGGTACCGGTGGTGATCAGGTAGGTCGGGTTCGATTGCCCGCCCTGGAACTGCCGGACATCGAACCGGTCTGCGACCCCGTCGACCCGACCGTCCAGATAGCGGCGCAGGGTCTCAAGGTCGATCCGGTGCGGACCGCGGATCTCGATCGTTCCGTCCGTGTCAGCGAGAGATGACGTCACGAGATCGTCTCTCCGCCATCGGCGACGATGGTCTGGCCGGTGACATAGGCTGCGGCATCGGTCGCGAGGAACAGGGCCACACCGGCGATGTCCTTCGGTTCCCCGATGCGGCGCAGTGGTGTCTGCTGTTCCGCCCGAGCCTTGCGCACCGGATCGTCGGTCAGGGCCTTGGCGAAATCAGTGGCAATTAGCCCGGGGGCAATCGCGTTGGCACGCACGCCTTTCGGTCCCCATTCTACCGCAAGATTCCGGGCCAGTCCGGCTTCGGCGGCTTTGGAGATGCCGTAGACCCCGATCACTGGATTGCCGCGGATTCCGGCGATCGAGGAGATCAGGATGATCGAGCCCGAGCCCCGCTCCGCCATACCGGGTGCGACCAGATTGCATAGCAGGAAGACGCTTTTCAGATTGGTCGACATCACCTTGTCGAACGCGTCTTCCGGCACTTCGTGCATCGGGCCGTAGACCGGGTTGGTCGCCGCATTGCAGACCAGCACGTCGACACGGCTCCACTTCTCGACCGTCGCATCGACCAGCGTCTTCAGCTGTTCGGAGCGGCCGACATGGCAGGGCACCGAGATCACTTCATGACCCTTGGCGGACAGTTCGGACGCCACCGCGTCGCAGGCTTCCTGCTTGCGCGATGAGATCACCACCTTGGCCCCGGCCTCGCAGAAGGTTTCGGCGATGGACCGGCCGATGCCGCGGGTCGAGCCGGTCACGATGGCGACCTTCCCGGTGAGATCGAACATGCTGCTCATTGTCTTATTCCGCCGCTGCCTGGTTGTCGTCGATCGGTGGCCGGTAGGGCTTCAGTTCCATCCGAGCGATGCTCTCCCGATGCACCTCGTCCGGGCCGTCCGCCAGCCGCAGGATGCGGGCCTTGCCGTAGGCGTGGGCGAGGAATGTGTCCTGGCTGACGCCGGCGCCGCCGTGCACCTGGATCGCCCGGTCGATCACCTTGCAGGCCATCTCCGGGGCGACGACCTTGATCATGGCGATCTGCTGGCGGGCTTCCTTGTTGCCGACCGTGTCCATCATGTGGGCGGCATGCAGGGTCAGCAGGCGGGCCTGGTCGATCTCACAGCGGGACCGGGCGATGTCCTGGCGCAGGGATCCGTGCTTCGCCAGTTCCTGACCGAACACCGAGCGTTCCCAGGCGCGGGTGCAGGTCATCTCCAGCGCCCGTTCCGCCAATCCGATCAGGCGCATGCAATGGTGAATCCGCCCCGGTCCCAGCCGCCCCTGTGCGATCTCGAACCCCCGGCCCTCGCCCAGCAGGATGTTGCCAGCGGGGACGCGCACGTTCTCATAGTGGATCTCGGCATGGCCGGACGGCGCATGGTCCCAGCCGAACACGGTGGTGTGCCGGACGACCTTCACACCCGGGGTGTCGAGCGGCACCAGGATCATCGATTGCTGTTTGTGTTTGCTGGCGGACGGATCCGACTTGCCCATCACGATGGCGATCTTGCAGCGCTCGTCCATCGCGCCGGACGACCACCACTTGCGTCCGTTGATCACGTATTCGTTCCCGTCCAACCGGATCTCGGTCCTGATATTGGTGGCGTCGGAAGAGGCAATGTCCGGTTCGGTCATCGAGAAGCAGGAGCGGATCTCGCCCGCCAGCAGGGGCGTCAGCCACTCTGTCTTCTGCTCGGGGGAGCCGAACAGATACAGGGTTTCCATGTTACCGGTGTCAGGCGCCGAGCAGTTGAAGACTTCCGGTGCGATCGGCGACCGGCCCATGATCTCGCAGAGCGGCGCGTAGTCCAGATTGCTCAGCCCGGCGCCCAGTTCCTCGTCGTGCAGGAACAGGTTCCACAACCCGTCCGCACGCGCCTTGGCCTTCAGCTCCTTCATGATCGGCGGCACCGCCCAGCGGGAGTCCATCCCGGCCTGCTGGTCCTTGTAGACCGCCTCGGCCGGGTAGACATGGGCGTCCATGAAGGCGAGCAGTTTTTCACGAATGGCTTTCGCCTTGTCGGACATCTCGTACATCGTGTTCTCCTTCGCCCGGGCGGATCCGGGGATATCGGTCGGGCGGACTTACCGCTGTCGGGCATCACCGTCTGTATCTTGTAGGCCGTCATGCGGTCCCGGCACCAGTGACCGATCGCCGCCCACCCGGCGGTCCGGCAGACACGATCGTCCAGGTTTTCGGATGGCGTCATGCGCTGGCAAGCGCGGCAGGCCGGGCGGCCAAGCCTCGAAGTGCGGATCCAAGACATTTCCTCCGGGTCGAGGGCCGCTGATCGGCCGCTGTTCCGGCAAGACTATTCCGGCACTTCCCTCTGGTTCAAGGACCTGACCTGCGTGCTAGTCTCAGGGCAACGCAAGCCGACAGGACGTTCGGCAGGACAGGGAGGCGTCGGCATGACCCGTGGGCTCATGATGGACCGGCCGTTGCTGGTCTCCAGCATCATCGATTTTGCCGCCGATATCCGGCGCGGGACCGAAATCGTCTCGGCGCGGGTCGAGGGCGATGTCCATCGCACGACCTATGGCGACAGCGCCAAACGGATCGCGCAACTGGCACACGCGCTGTCCGCCCATGGCGTGAACTTCGGCGATCGGGTGGCGACCCTGGCCTGGAACGGCTACCGGCACTTCGAGCTGTACTATGCGATCGGCGGTATCGGGGCGGTCTGTCACACCATCAACCCGCGGCTGTTCACCGAGCAGCTGATCTATGTGATCAACCACGCCGATGACCGGCTGCTGTTCCTGGAGACCAGTTTCGTGAAGCTGGTCGAAGGGCTGGTCGATCGTCTGCCGAAGGATCTGCGCTACGTGATCCTGTGCGCGCCTGAGGACATGCCGGAGACCACCCTGCCGAACCCGCTCTGCTACGAGGCCCTGCTGGCAGGACAGCAGGAGCGCATCGTCTGGCCGGAATTCGAGGAGACCACCGCCTGCGGACTCTGTTACACCTCCGGGACCACCGGCAACCCCAAGGGCGTGCTGTATTCAAATCGCTCGACCGTGCTGCATTCCATGGGCCTTTTGACGGTGGCGGACGGCATCGGGCTGCGGCCGGGTCAGTCGCTCCTGCCGGTGGTGCCGCTGTTCCACGTGAACGCCTGGGGGTTGCCCTATGTGATGCCGCTGGTCGGCACCCGTCCGGTGTTCCCCGGCCCTCGGCTCGACGGAGAAAGCTTGTTCACGCTGATGGATCAGGAGCGGGTGACGGCGGCCTGGGGGGTGCCGACCGTCTGGATGGGTCTGCTTGCGGAAATGCGCAGGCACGGCCGCAAGCCGTTGGGAATGGAGCTTGTCCTGATCGGCGGCTCGGCCGCACCGGCGCCGATGATCGAGGAGTTCGAGCGGGATTTTGGTGTCGACGTGATCCACGGCTGGGGCATGACCGAGATGAGCCCGGTCGGCACCGTCACCACCTTCGGCCCCGACCACGACGCGCTTTCGATCTCCGAGCGCCGCGCCCGCAAGATCAGTCAGGGCCGTCGTCTGTTCGGCATGGACCTGAAGATCGTGGACGGGACCGGTGTCCGGCTGCCACATGACGGGGTGGCCTTCGGCGAGCTCCTGGTCCGTGGCCCCTCAGTGATGGCGGAGTATTTCAACGACCCGGACGCCGGACTCGGGGTGCGCGATGCCGAGGGCTGGATGCGCACCGGCGACGTCGCCAGGATCGACCCGGACGGTTTCCTCTACATCGTCGACCGCAGCAAGGACGTGATCAAATCCGGTGGCGAGTGGATCAGCTCGATCGATCTGGAGAACGCCGCCCTCGGTCATCCGGCGATTCGGGAATGCGCGGTGATCGCGGCGTCCCACCCGAAATGGGGCGAGCGCCCTCTGCTGATCGCGGTCCTGGAGGACGGTCGAACCGCTACAGCCGACGACGTGCGATCCTACCTCTCCGACAAGGTCGCCAAATGGTGGCTGCCCGACGACGTGATCTTCACCGACGACCTGCCGCACACCGCGACCGGCAAGCTCTCGAAACTCCAACTGCGGAAGCGCTTCGGCGATCATGTGCTGCCGGGGGCGTAGCTGGCCGGCAGACAGTGTCCGTGAATCATCGGCGAGAGCGTGAAACGGCATCGTGAAATGGTGCCGCGGAGAGGATTTGAACCCCCGACCCACGCATTACGAACGCGCTGTTAAATGTCGTCTTATCAATAAGTTAGGTTGTTTGTATTTGGAAAACATTCCACCGGAAATCAAGAGCCTAGCCTGGTTCTGTAAAACTGGGTGGGGTGTTTTCAGAAGAAGTTTGTAGGAGACTGGAGTGCTACATTCGGGTTGATCAATCATATTGCTTAGGAAAAGTGAGGATGAAATTTCTCCGGATCCAGACTTTTCCTGGTCTGTTCCAGCCTGGATAATTTTCCTTATCCCGCCTTGTGGACAAAACAACCCGAAACACTCAGAATCTCAGGGAAACTGCGCTCCTGAGCGCGCCACAGCCCGAGAAACCGCCCCATGTCCCATCAGACGGCTCCCATCAGATCGACAGCACTCACCCCGGTGGGCGCCGAGGTCATCGCGCCCCGGGACCCGCACCCGCTCGACCTTGCCGCCAATCCCGAACTCGCGGCGCAGATCCGGGATGCCGAGGCCTATATCCGGGCGGCGCATGCGCCGAACACTCAACGCTCCTACAAGGCCGGCTGGAAAGCTTATTTATCTTGGTGCCGTAGGGCGGGCTGCCTCCAGCAGCACCCGGTTCTTCAAAGTCTGATGCCACCGTTCGATCTTACCCTGGGTTTGCGGGTGGTTGGGCGCACCTCGGATGTGTTTGATGCCCCTGGCGCCGAGCCATTTGGCCAGATCCCCTGCGATATATGACGAACCGTTGTCACTGAGCAGCCGAGGACGATGAGCAACCCGGGCGGTATCCAGGCCTGTGGCCTC